>JALSIC010000031.1 GCA_026981935.1 Gammaproteobacteria bacterium | reverse complement strand
TGCCCCACCGCCCCTCAAGATTCCTCGCTACGCTCGGAATGACAAGGAGGGTGGAACGACGAGCCCACTGTCATTCCGACCCTTGCCCTTGTCAATTTCTGCCCTTTTCTGTCATTCCGACCGAAGGGAGGAATCTTACGCCACAGACCTAAGATTTCTCGCTGCGCCCGGAATGGCAAAGAAGTGTCATTTTGACCGGAGGGAGAAATCTTGTCCCGCCGCCCCCGGATTCCTCGCTGCGCTCGGAATGACAAAGAAGTGTCATTTCGACCGAAGGGAGAAATCCTGCCCCACCGCCCCTCAAGATTCCTCGCTACGCCCGGAATGGCAAAGAAGTGTCATTTCGACCGAAGGGAGAAATCTTGCCCCACCGCCCCTCAAGATTCCTCGCTACGCTCGGAATGACAAGGAGGGTGGAACGACGAGCCCACTGTCATTCCGACCCTTGCCCTTGTCAATTTCTGCCCTTTTCTGTCATTCCGACCGAAGGGAGGAATCTTACGCCACAGACCTAAGATTCCTCGCTGCGCCCGGAATGGCAAAGAAGTGTCATTTCGACCGAAGGGAGAAATCCTGCCCCACCGCCCCTCAAGATTCCTCGCTACGCTCGGAATGACAAGGAGGGTGGAACGACGAGCCCACTGTCATTCCGACCCTTGCCCTTGTCAATTTCTGCCCTTTTCTGTCATTCCGACCGAAGGGAGGAATCTTACGCCACAGACCTAAGATTTCTCGCTGCGCCCGGAATGGCAAAGAAGTGTCATTTTGACCGGAGGGAGAAATCTTGTCCCGCCGCCCCTGGATTTCTCGCTGCGCTCGAAATGACAAGTGTTACTTGGTTTCTTTGTCATTTCTCGCTGCGCCCGAAATGACAGGTGTTGCCTGGATTTCTGCAGCCAGGACGCGGGCCCCGAAGATCGGCGAGGTATGGCATCCGGGGAGAGGCGCAATCCATGCCGCCTTTCGTTCCGCTCCATGCGGGCTGCCCATGCCATGCATACGGGTAACTCACACCAATCGCCCGATAATCGTCAGGTCCAGGTTGAAGGTCCAGGGCGGGGTTAACGATGGGCGTCAGGGTCAGGCGTGTTCTTGGCCGTGGCGCTTTCCTTGAGTTTGCGGAACTTTTCCGGATCCCGGGGCTTGGCGCTGTGGATGACCAGGTTGCGTTCGAAATAGACGATGTAGTCGTCATAGACCCAGCGGGTGATGGGGGGGCGTGCCTTGGAAGTGGGTCCGGTGGGGGGGATGACCTTGATGGGTTTGCCGAATTTCTTTTCCACCTGTTTCATGCTCATGCCGCGCCGGGGCATTTCCACTTTCCGGGCCTGTTTTTGGATCTGTTTCTGGGGTTGGGCCTTCGCCGCGCCTGTCTCAGGCGCAGCCACGGCCGCGGGCAGGGTCAGGCACAGGCAGACACAGAGGACGGCACAGGAAAAGCGCCGTGAACCGGCAGGGCCGTGTGCGTGGTGTGTGACTGGACGAAACATCTGCGGTGTTTCCTTGTTTGATAGTATATCACCGCCCGTCCCGTTTGCGCATCAGCCTGCTCGACCGCGACGGCGATCAGGCGGAGTCTGCGTAACGCACGCAGTTGCGGCCCTCGGCTTTGGCCGTGTAGAGCGCCACATCTGCCTTTTCGAACAACGATTCACTGTTGTCGTTCTTGTGAAAGCAGGCCACGCCGAGACTGGCGGTGACGGTAATGGCCTGGTCGCCATATTTGTATTCGTTGCTGGCGATGGTGTGGCGGATGCGTTCTGCCAGCAGCAGTGCCCCCTGCCGGTCCGTGTTGCTGAGCAGGATGACGAATTCCTCGCCGCCTGAGCGGAACAGCATGTCGGAGCTGCGGGTGCATTCCATCACCGCGTCGGCCACCGATTTGATGACGAAATCGCCTGCCAGATGGCCGTAGGTATCGTTGATGGATTTGAATTTGTCGATGTCCAGCATGATCAGCGACAGGGGCGTGTGGTGGCGCCGGGCCAGCTCGGTTTCGCGGATCAGGGCGGAATTCATGGCGCTCCGGTTGTTGGCCCCCGTGAGAGGGTCGGTCAGGGCGGCGGTGAGCGCATGTTTGTACATGATGGCGTTGCGCAGGGGATAGATCAGGCTGCAGATCAGCGTTTCCAGGAGCTGGGTCTCATGCTCCGAGAACTTGCGCCGCCGGGTGAATGACAGCTGGCCCAGGGTCTGGGCGGTCACTACCAGTTGGTAGGAGCAGGCGTGCCTGGCCTTGGTGCCGATGGCGACCTGAATGTCCTGCTGTCGGTTTTCGAATGCAATGCTGTCGTGGGGTATGAGGTCCTGGATTTCCCTGGAGAAGACTTCGATGAGCTTGTCGATCTCCAGCGTGGTCTGCAGGGCGCTTGCGATCTGCAGTGCCTTGCTCGGCCCCTCCTCGCCGGCCTCGGATGCGATGGCATTGGACAGCATGGCCAGATTGCCGGCCTCAAAGACGGGTTCCGTGTGTTTGTACTTGCGGTGGGGCAATTGCATAACCTTCCTCCTACCCGACAGACGATCATTCGCTCCGGGTGTTTTGCAAGGTCTGTGCCAGCAAGCAGGTGCAGGGCTTTGAATTTCTTGCTGTTGCAGGCTCGGGGGTACAAACAGCCCTCCCTTCCCCTTCTTATCACAACTGGCGCAGGAATAAAACAGCAGGGATGCGGGCAGGTGACGGCAATTTTCGTCAATTAATTGACATCATTTTGCCGTGATCCAGCACAAGTACCGTAGTTTCAAGCGGCTTGGGATGGATTTCGCAAGTCGCTTGTCAGTAAGATTGAGGTGGAAAGGAATTCGCCCCAAGGGCAGGGAGGCCCCGTGACGCTGCATGCCGTGCGTACCTTTGCCGAGCTTGAGCTTTTGCTCGGGCGGCAGGAAAACCCGGGAGGACATCCGGAAGAAAACTGGCCGGCGCGCCGGCTCGGCGAGATCCTCAGGGAGGAATACGGTCTCGATCCCTCTGATCTGGAAGTGGCCCTCCATCGCCAGGCGCGGGGCCGCAGGCGCCGTCATCTGGGACGCATTCTCGTGGACATGGGTGCCGCCGAGCCCGCCCAGGTGCAGGCGGCACTGGCCAGCAAGTTCGGCATACCCCGTATCAGTCTCGATTGCCTGGAGATTCCTCCCCGGGCCCTGACCCTGCTGCCCGTGGAAGTGGCGGTGCAATACCACGTCATGCCCCTGGGCGAGCGCGACGGCGCGCTGGTTCTCGCCATGGAGAACCCCCTGGACGTGGAGAGCCTGGATGCCATCCGCTTCAACTGCCGGCGTGCCGTGATTCCCGTGCACACCAGCGGTCGTGACATCCTGCTGGCGCATCACAAGTATTACAGCAAGTTCGATGAAGACCATGCCCTGCGCGACAGCAGGCTGGCCGCCGTGTCCGGGTCCGCGGCGACGGATCCGTCGCCCCATGTCATGGAACAGGAGGCGCGGCGCAAGCCCATCGTGCGCCTGCTCAACGCCATCGTCCTGCAGGGGGTGTTGCGGGGTGCTTCCGATATCAATCTGCGGCCGGAAGGGGCGCGGTTCGATGTCTACTACCGCATCGACGGGCAGCTGCAGTTCTCCCGGTCCCTGGACAAGTCGCTCCAGGCCGCCCTGGTGAGCCGCGTCAAGATCCTCGGCCAGATGGACATCGCCGAGCGGCGCCTGCCCCAGGACGGCAATGCCCGCCTCGTGCGCGGCGGGCGCAACGTGGATCTGCGCCTCTCGGTCATGCCCACGGTGCACGGCGAGAGCGTGGTGATCCGCATCCTGGACCAGGAGCAGGGCCTGAAGCCGCTTGCGGCGCTGGGGTTGACGAAGGAGAAGATGGGACTGCTGCGACGCCTGCTTGCGCAGCGGCGCGGTCTTTTCCTGGTGACGGGGCAGACCGGCACGGGCAAGACCACCACCCTGTACGCGCTGCTTCAGGAACTGCGCAGGGAGACCCCCCACATCGTCAGTGTGGAGGATCCCGTGGAATATGCCATCGAGGGCGTGGAACAGATCCAGGTGCTGGAAAAGAAAGGGCTGGGCTTTGCCCGTATTCTGCGCCATGTCCTGCGCCACGACCCCGATGTGATCATGGTGGGCGAGATTCGCGACGAAGAGACGGCCGCCATTGCCTGCCGCGCTGCCCTCACAGGCCACCTGGTCCTGAGTACCCTGCACACCGATGACGCCGCCAGCGCACCGGCAAGGCTGATGGACCTGGGCGTGGCGCCCTACCTCCTGGCCGCCACCCTGCGGGGGGTGATGGCACAGCGCCTGGTGCGTCTCAACTGTCCCCGTTGCCGGGTGCCGGATCCTTTGCGAGAGCGCCTCGGTGGTGTACTGGCGGAGTGGGAAGTCCCGCCGGGACAGGCCTTTTTTCGCAGCGCGGGTTGCGATGCGTGCCGTTTCAGCGGCTGCCGGGGACGTACCCTCGTGGCCGAATGCATGCCGGTCACGCAGGCGCTGGCCAGCGCCATCGGTGCCGGGGCGGACAGCAGGGAACTCGCACGCCTGGCGCGACAGGCGGGCATGGAATCCATGACACGCCATGCCCTGGCGCTGGCCATGTGCGGGCGGACCAGCCTGGAGGAGCTGCTCAGGCAGGGGCTGCTCACCCAGGCGCCGTGATCGTTGACAGGGCAGGTGAACGGGCTCAGCGCGCCAGAATGGCGTGCGCGCACTGGCGGCCGCTGCGCACGGCGCCTTCCAGGGTGGCGGGGTAGCCCGTGTCCAGATAGTCGCCCGCGAGCCAGCCATGGGGCAGCGGGGATCTCACGCCGGGGCGCAGTTCCTCCACACCGTGCTGGCAGAGAAAGGTGGCGCGCTTCTCACGGATGATCCAGGACCGCTCCGGTGGCGGCCAGCGGGGAAAATAATCAGCCAGTTCCTCTTGAATCCGCCGGGCGAGCCGGGCGCGTGGCCAGGCCACGTGGGGGCCTGGGCCGCTGATCACGACTGCCATGATGCCGGGCGTTCCGCTGTAGCCCCGGTCGAAGAGCCACTGGCCCAGGCCGTCCAGGAGGCCCACCATGGGCTGGTCGAGGTGAACGCCCGGGGGATAGCGCAGATAGGCGGTGCAGATGGGCGCATGGCGCAGCGCTTCCAGCTGGCGGCGCAGGCCGGCACAGGCGGGCTCATCCCGGATCAGGCGCAGGCACTCGGCGGGTGGCAGTGCGAGGACGGTTTCTTCGGCCAGGTACTGTTCGCCGTCGGCCGTGACCACGCCGCGCAGCCTTCCCTGGGAGACGAGAAGGCGTCTTGCCCGGCAGCGCAGCCGGACCGTGGCGCCGTGGCGTTGGAGAAAGTCCCGGGCGGGCGCGGGGAGTACTGCATCCAGATCGCCGCGCGGGATGAGCAGGTCCGAATCCCTGCGCCGGTGCAGGAACACCGCGCGCAGCGTCGTCGCAAAGACACGGGTGGAGGCGAGGGCCAGGGGCGTGTTGAGCAGGGCCAGGCACAGGGGTTCCCAGAGCCGTTGCTGCAGGGCCTCTCCCTGCCCGTGGTCGCGGAGGAATTCGCCCAGCGGTGGATCCTCGTCCCTGGCGGCGCGGGGACGGGCGAGGGCCAGGCACAGGCGCAGGGCCCGGTATCGTTCGCCGGGATCGAGCCCCCGTGCGCCCAGGAGGCCGGCCAGCAGGTGGAGGGGGGCGGGCAGTCGCGGGAGCCGGAGCCGCCACGGCCGCTGCGCCGAGCGCATGTCCAGGCGCAGGGGGTGGCGCCGGAAGACCCGGTCCTCACTGATGCCCAGCTCGACCAGCAGTTCGCGCACGCCGTGGTAGGCACCCACGAGCAGATGCTGGCCATTGTCCACGCGCAGGCCGTCCAGCGCCAGTGCCCGCGCCCTGCCGCCGAGGCGGGGGGCCGCCTCCAGCAGGGTGACCGCGACGCCATGGCGACACAGCGTCACGGCGGCCGCCAGGCCCGCCCAGCCGCCGCCTATGACCAGGACAGATCCTGGGACAGATCCCGGGACGGATCCCTGGGCGTATCCTGGCACGGAGCGAGGCTCGGATCGGGGAAGGGACACGGACAATCAAGCGGATCCTTCGGGGGCTGCGTCAATACCCCAGGGCCTCAGGCCGGGCTGCCGGCCAGCCTGCGATGGTGGCGTTTTTCCCGCCGGTTGGTCTTCCAGGCGATCCAGAACTTGTGCAGGGGCGTGAGGGTGATGCGCCGCTCCAGGACCCGGAAACCGTCGCGGGCGATCTCGTCCAGGGTGTTGAGATAGATGGCCGCCATGATGAGGCCGCTGCGCTGGGTGTAGCGGTCCACCGCGGGCAGGGCGGCGAAGGCCTGTTGATAATAGTGGCGAGCCCTCTGTTCCTGGAAGCGGAACAGCTTGCCGATGTTCTCGCTGGTGCGACCGCGTGCCAGTTCCTCGGGCGCCACGCCGAAGCGACGCAGCTCGTCCAGGGGGATGTAGAGGCGCCCGCGCTGGCAGTCTTCCCGCACGTCGCGCAGGATGTTGGTGAGCTGGAAGGCCATGCCCAGGTGATGGGCATACTTGAGCGTGCGCCGGTCCTGGTAGCCGAAGATCTCCGCCGCCATGATGCCCACGATGCTGGCGACGCGGTGGCAGTAGAGGGACAGGGCCTTGAAGGTTTCGTAACGGTCGTAGTCCAGGTCCATTTCCATGCCGTCGATGATTTCGAGGAAATATTCCTGGGGCAGGTTGAATTCCCGCACCGCCGGTGCCAGGGCCCGGGTGACGGGATGACGGGGACCGCCCTCGAACAGGCGCCCGATTTCCTCGCGCCACCAGTGGAGCTTGATCCGCGCCACCTGTGCGTCCCGTTGTTCGTCCACGACGTCGTCCACCTCGCGGCAGAAGGCATAGAGCGCGGTGATGGCGCGGCGCTGGGCGGGCGGCAGAAAGAGAAAGCTGTAGTAGAAACTGGAGCCGCTGCGCGCGGCCTTGTCCTGGCAATAGGCTTCGGGTGTCATCGCTACAGAATACCGAAAACGGCGGGTGGGGGACAGCTTCTGCGCCGGGTCGGCGTTAATGCCGCCCCGGCGCGAACCAGGCTGGGCGCAGGCTCCGCCCGGCGATGCCGAGCCAGTCGAGGGGGGTGAGGCGCGGCCGCGCATAACAGGAAGGTGCCTGTTCCAGGCGGGCCAGGATGCGCCATGCCCCGCCCACGGTGAAGCGCAGCTCCAGGCCCAGGCGTCCGCCAAGCGCCCATGCCAGCGGGGCCCCATCGTCCAGCATGGCCCGGATGCGCCGGATCTGGTGGCGGAGCAGGGCGCGCATGGCGTCGTCATCGCGGCGTGCGGCGATGTCCGCATCGGTGATGCCGAAGCGTGCCATTTCGTCCTGGGGCAGATAGATGCGGTCGTTCTCGGCCTGGTCCTGGGCGATGTCCTGGAGAAAGTTGATGAGCTGCAGGGCAGTGCAGATGGCATCGGCGCGGCGCAGGGCCGTTTCGCCGGGCGAGCCGTGCAGGTGCAGGAGCAGCCGTCCGATGGGATTGGCGGAACGCCTGCAGTAGTCCAGCACCTCGTCGAAACAGGCATAACGCCGCTTCACCACGTCCTGGCGAAAGGCGCTGAGCAGATCCTCGAACAATGCCCACGGCAGGGCATGGCGGGCAACGACATCCGCCAGGGCGACGAAGACGGGCTCTTCCAGGGGCACGCGGCCGGCCCGGACCTGTTCCAGGCGGGCCTGCCAGTCCGCCAGCAGGGCGAGGCGCCGGCGGGGGTCGGGATCGCCCTCGTCGGCGTAGTCGTCGGCCCGCCGGGCGAAGGCATAGATCACGGCGACGGGACGGCGCAGCCGCGGCGGCAGCAGCCGCGAGGCGACGGGAAAGTTTTCGTAATGGCTGCGCGCCAGGCTTTCGCAATACCTGTACGCCTCCGCCAGCCGGCGGGGATCGATGTCAGGCCCGTGCCGCCCGGATTCGGATACCGTTCCTGCCTCGGCGTTCATCTTCTATGCTTCGCCCTTGTCGGGTTTCACCGCCACGGCCTCGCGCACGCTGCGATGGAGCTGCTCGGGTTCTTCCAGGGTCTTGGCCGGCTTGATGCCCATTTCCGTGAACTTGCGCGCGCCGGGCAGGACCTGGCGTTCGAAGGAGCCCACCGCCTTGTTGTAGGCGTCGAGGCTGCCGCCAAGATGCCGTCCCAGCCTGACGAGGTGGCCGCTGAAGGTGGCAAGCCGCTTGTAGAGATCCTCACCCAGGTCGCGGATCCGCTCGGCGTTTTCCGCCAGGGCCTGCTGGTTCCAGCCGAAGGCCACGGCGCGCAGCAGGGCCACCAGGCTGGTGGGCGTGGCGAGAATGACCTTCTTGCGCAGGGCGTCCTCCAGCAGGGACGGATCCTTTTCCAGGGCCGCGCTGAGGAAGTGCTCGCCGGGAATGAACAGGACCACGAAGTCGGGGCTGCGGGAGAACTGGCTCCAGTAGGCCTTGCCGGCCAGGGCCTGCACGCGGGTGCGGACATTGCGCGCGTGGCGTTCCAGGGCGGCGGCGCGCCCGGCTTCGTCATCGGCCTCGATGGCACTGAGATAGGCATCCAGCGGGGTCTTGACGTCCACCACGATCTCCCGGCCGCCGGGCATGCGCACGATCATGTCGGGGCGCACGGCGCCGTCCTCGGTGCGGGTGTGTTCCTGCTCGAAAAAGTCGCAGTGTTCCACCATGCCCGACAGTTCGGCGAGGCGGCGCAGGGTGAGTTCCCCCCATTGGCCGCGGACCTCCGGCCGGCGCAGGGCCTGCACCAGGTTGCGGGTCTCGCCGTGGAGGAGCTGCTGGGTCTGGGCGATGGTCTCCAGGTGCTGGCTGATGGCGCCATAGGCCTGCCGGCGTTCCTGCTCGATCTCGCGGATCTGCTGCTGTGTCTTTTCCATCAGCTCGCGGATGGGCTTCACCAGGTGTTCGATGGATTGTTCCTTTTTTTCCAGTTCCTGCTGGGCCTGATGGGTGAACTGCCGGAGCTTTTCCTGGGCCAGGCGCAGGAAGGCCTCGTTGTTGCTCTGCAATGCCTCGCTGGACAGGGCGTGAAAGGTCTGGGTCAGCTGTTCCCGGGCCTGTGTCTGCGCCTGTTCCAGGGCGGCGAGTTTTTCCGCGGCCGTCTTGCGCTCCAGTTCCAGGGTGGTGTGCAGGGCGGTGTTTTCCTGTTGCAGTTTCGCCAGGCGCCGCTGGGCGCGCAGGTGGGCCAGCAGGGCGCCTGCCAGTGCGGCCAGCAGGACTGCCGAGAGCAGGAGTGGCCAGTCTGTCGCAGCGGCGCTCATGTTTCCTCCAGCCAGGGAAGGATCTCGGCGGGATGGCGGATCAGGCCGTCCGCCTGCCAGGCGCCCGGATCGTCCTCCCCGTCCAGATAGCCGAACAGGGCCACCAGGGTCTTCATGCCGGCGCGCCGCCCGGCCTCGATGTCCCGTTGCGCATCGCCTACATAGAGGCACTGGCGGCTGTTCCGGTCCAGGAGACGGCAGGCGTGGAGCAGGGGGTCGGGATGGGGCTTGCGCCTGTCCGTGCTGTCGCCGCTGACGATACAGGCGGCGCGATGCGCCAGTCCGAGCGCGGCGAGGAGGGGTTCGGTGAAACGGGCCGGCTTGTTGGTGACGACGCCCCACGGGATGGCGCGTGCCTCCAGGGTCTCCAGCAAGTCCGCCATGCCGGGAAAGAGCCGGGTGTGGCGGGCAAGCTGGCCGGCATAGATCGCCAGCAGCCGCTGGCGCAGCGGCTCGAATGCGGCTGCCTCGGGGGACAGGCCGAAGCCCAGGCGGATGAGCGCGGTGGCGCCGTGGGAGACCGCCGGCCGGATGTGTTGCAGGGGCAGCGGCGGGAGTCCCTCTTCACGCCGCACGCGGTTGAGGGCGTGGGCCAGGTCGGGGGCGGTATCTGCCAGCGTGCCGTCGAGATCGAACAAGACCGCAGCGCACGCCTCGCGCCTCACGCTTCACTCCCGTTTTTGACGCCGTGTACCAGGTAGTTTACAGAGACGTCGTCACAGAGGTAATAGCGCCGGGTGAGGGGATTGTAGCCCAGCCCCGCCATGTGGCGTGCCTCGATGCCGCAACGGCGCAGCCAGCGCTCCAGCTCGGCGGGGCGGATGAAACGGGCATAGTCGTGCGTCCCCTTGGGCAGGAGACGCAGGAGGTATTCGGCGCCCACCACCGCGAAGAGGTAGGCCTTGGGATTGCGGTTGAGCGTGGAGAAGAAGAGGTGGCCGCCGGGTTTTGCCAGGCGCGCGCAGGCGGCCACCAGCGAGGCGGGGTCGGGGACGTGTTCCAGCAGTTCCATGCAGGTCACGACATCGAAGGACCCGGCACGTTCTTCGGCCAGTTCTTCGGCGGTGGTCTGCAGGTAGTCCACTTCGAGTCCGGATTCCAGACGGTGCAGGCGTGCCGCCTGCAGTGCCCCTTCCGCCATGTCGATGCCCGTCACCTGCCCGCCGCGCCGGGCCATGGCCTCGGCGAGAATGCCGCCGCCGCAGCCCACGTCCAGGATGGTCCGGCCGGCCAGCGGAACGTGGCGTTCGACGAATGCCAGGCGCAGGGGATTGATGTCGTGCAGGGGCTTGAATTCGCCTTCGGGATCCCACCAGCGCGCGGCGAGTTCATCGAACTTGGCGACTTCCTGGGGATCGTAGTTGCGCTGTTCCTGAGTGTTCATGGTGGGCCGGCCTGCGGAGAGTGAGGGGATCAACGGTCGTTCCCGCGGGCGCGGGCCGCATCGCTTCGGGCGATCTTGTCCCGCCACCGGGCGGCCTTGGACAGGATCTCGCGCTCGTCGATGGTGGTGAGCGTACGTGCCTTGAGCAGGTGGCGCCCGGCGACCCAGACATCGGTGACCTGGTGGCGGCCCGCGCTGTAGACCAGCTGGGAGAGGGGGTGGTAGACGGGCCAGGTCTCCGCCGCTTCCAGGTCCACTGCCACCACGTCGGCGGCCTTGCCGATCTCCAGCGAGCCGGTGATTTCGTCCAGGCCCAGGGCCCGGGCGCCGTTGAGGGTCGCCATGCGCAGGGCATCGGCGGCGGGCAGGGCGCTGGCATCCCCGGCCACGGCCTTGGCCAGCAGGGCGGCGCTGCGCATCTCCCCCAGCATGTCCAGATCGTTGTTGCTGGCGGCGCCGTCCGTGCCCAGGGCGACGTTGGCGCCGGCGGCGAGGAGGCGCGCCACGGGACAGAATCCGCTGGCGAGCTTGAGGTTGGATTCCGGGCAATGGATCACGTGACTGCCGCAGCGGGCGATCTGCTCCACTTCCGGGTCGTCGAGCTGGGTCATGTGAACCGCCAGGAGGCGCGGCGAGAGCAGCCCCAGTGCCTGGAGGCGTTCCAGGGGGCGCTGCTTGTGCTGGCTGAGACTGGCGCCGATTTCGTCGGCGGTCTCGTGGACATGCATGTGAATGGGGATGTCCACCTCTTCGGCATAGGTGACGATCTTCTCCAGGGGCTCGTCGGAGACGGTATAGGGCGCATGGGGCGCGAAGACCGGGTGCACCAGGGCGTGGTTGCGGTAGCGGTCCTGCAGTGCCAGGCCCTTGGCCAGGTATTCATCGGCATTGGCCGCCCAGGCCGTGGGGAAGTCGATGAGGATGAGCCCGATGGCGGCGCGCATGCCGGCATCGACAGCGGCGCGGGCCGCTTCCTCGGGGAAGAAGTACATGTCGTTGAAACAGGTGGTGCCGCCCCGCAGCATTTCCATGATGGCGAGGCGGGTGCCGTCGTAGACGAATTCGTCGCTCACCCAGGCGCCCTCGGCCGGCCAGATGTGGTCGTTGAGCCAGGTCATGAGGGGCAGGTCGTCCGCCAGCCCGCGGAAGAGGGTCATGGCGGCATGGGTGTGGGCATTGATCAGCCCCGGGATGACGACGTGGCTGTTCAGTTCGAGGGTCGTCCGGGCCTGGTAGCGGTTGCGTGCCTGGCTGCCGGGCAAAAGGTCGTGGATGCGTCCCTCGTGCATGGCCAGGGCGTGATCCGCCAGTACCTCGCCATGGGGTTCGACGGGAATGATCCAGCGCGCGTACAGCAGGGTATCGATGTGTTCCATGATGCAAGTATAGCATTCGGGGCAATGGAACGGATCGACTCGACGACCCGGCTCCCACCGGTGCCAGGGCCTGGGGTCAGGGTCCGGAGGGAAGATCAGGGGCGGCTGTACTGGATGATGTAGATCTCGACCTGGCGGTTGCGGCGTCGTCCCTCCCGGGTCCAGCTTTCGTCGATGGGGAAATGTTCGCCCAGGCCGGTGCTGTGGATCAGCGCCGGGGATACCCCCTGCTGGACGAGGTAGTCTTTCACCGCCGCGGCGCGCCGGTCCGCGAGCCGGTAGTTGTAGGCCGAGCTGCCCACCTCGTCGGCATGGCCCCTGATGATGATCCGGGTGATGATCCGGGTGATGATCGGGGTTGTGAGTGAAGCAGAAGAGACAAGGCCGGGCCCGGAACTGGACAAGGGACTGTCCATGTTATGATGGCGCACGTGATGTGCGGTCCGGTCCAGAAGGCGCCGCGCACGATTGTCCAGGGTTGCCTTGTCGAAGGCAAAAAAGACAGGACCGATGCTGAGGATCTCCATGCCCGGCGGCGCCGGTGCCATGGTGTCGATCCAGCCATACGCACCGCCCTGTGACGGCTCGTATTCTGGTCCGTGAGCCGGAGCGGGAGCGGCGGGATCCCGTTTTTCCGCACCGGCCGGGGCCGTGCTGACCGCGGCCAGGGCCGTCGGCGGAAAGGCGAGATCCTCTCCCGTCATGGTGGCGGCCATGGCTGGAGACAGGCAGGCAAGGACGAGCGGCAGGGTGGTGGCGTGCGTGGTCTTCATCGCTGTCTGTATCGGCAATTCTCCTGAGGAAATGAATGAGGTTGACTCCCATGACAACGACCGCGTCCCGACACGATGCCCCCGCAGGTTCCTTCGTAAGTCCCATTGCCTGGCGCGAGGACGCACTCCACCTGCTGGACCAGCGCCGCCTGCCCGCCCGTCGCGAGGAGGTGGTGTGCCGGGACGTGTCCGACGTGGCGCGCGCCATCCGGGAGATGGTGGTGCGGGGTGCGCCGGCCATCGGCATCACCGCGGCCTATGGCGTGGCGCTGGCAGCCCGTGAACGCTACCGGAGCGTACCCGGTCGCTGGCGGGAGGCGGTGGAGCAGGATCTGGAGACCCTGGCGGCCACCCGGCCCACGGCGGTGAATCTGTTCTGGGCGCTGCGTCACATGCGCGATTGCCTCGCAGGCCTGGACGACGATCCCTTCCCCCCCCTGCTCACCGCGGCGCAGCGGCTCCATGCGGCGGACATCGAGGCCAACCGGCGCATGGGTGTGCTGGGTGCGGCCCTCATCGACCCGCCCTGTGCCGTGCTCACCCATTGCAATGCCGGCGCCCTCGCCACCGGGGGCTACGGGACGGCCCTGGGTGTCATCCGCGCCGCCCATGAGGAAGGGCGCATCACGCGGGTCTATGCCGACGAGACCCGCCCCTGGCTCCAGGGCGCCCGGCTCACGGCCTGGGAGCTGCTCCAGGACGGCATCGACGTCACGCTGGTGGCGGAGGGGGCGGCGGCCCATCTCCTGCGCCAGGGCGAGGTGGGCTGGATCGTGGTGGGCGCGGACCGCATTGCGGCCAATGGCGACGTGGCCAACAAGATCGGGACCTATGGCCTGGCCGTGGCAGCCCGTTTTCATGGCGTGCGCTTCATGGTGGTGGCCCCCACCAGCACCATCGACCTGCAGACGCCTGACGGCGGTGCCATTCCCATCGAGAACCGGGCGCAGGACGAGCTGTTGTGCCTGGATGGGCGGCGCATCGCCGCCGAAGGGGCGCAGGCCTGGAATCCGGTGTTCGATGTCACCCCGGCGGCATTGGTGGATGCCCTCGTCACCGAGAAGGGGGTCATCGAGGCGCCGGCCCGGGAGAAGGTCACCGCGCTTTTTTCATAAATCTGAAGTCCCCTGCTTTTCCGCACTGTTCCATTTTTGTGCTATCATTCCAAGTTTATGTGTGATGGCGGGCCGAACAAGAACAAGACCTTGATTGCGCGCCGCTTTTTCCATGGATCCTTGATTTCCCGATGACCGAGACAGCGCGAGAGATTCTCCCCACCAACATCGAAGAGGAGATGACCCAGTCCTACATGGATTACGCCATGAGCGTGATCGTGGGGCGGGCACTGCCTGACGTGCGCGACGGCCTGAAGCCGGTGCATCGCCGCGTGCTCTACGCCATGTATGGCCTGCGCAACGACTGGAACAAGCCCTACAAGAAATCGGCCCGCGTGGTGGGTGACGTCATCGGTAAATACCATCCCCATGGCGATACCGCGGTGTACGACACCATCGTGCGCATGGCCCAGCCCTTCTCCCTGCGTTACATGCTCATCGACGGGCAGGGCAACTTCGGCTCGGTGGACGGCGACTCGCCGGCGGCCATGCGCTACACCGAGATCCGCATGTCGCGCATCGCCCACGAGATGCTCGCCGACCTGGAGAAGGAGACCGTCGATTTTATTCCCAACTACGATGAGTCGGAAACCGAACCGGTGGTGCTGCCCACGCGCATCCCCAACCTGCTCATCAACGGTTCCGCCGGCATTGCCGTGGGGCTGGCCACCAATATTCCGCCTCACAACCTCACCGAGGTGATCAATGCCTGCCTGGCCCTCATCGATGATCCGGGGATTGGCATCGCCGAACTCATGACGCATCTGCCGGGTCCGGATTTTCCCACCGGGGCCATCATCAACGGCGTACACGGCATCCACGAGGCCTATCGTACCGGGCGCGGACGCATCCATCTGCGCGCGCGGACCCGCATCGAGGACATGGATGCCGCCGGCAGCCGCCAGCGCATCGTGGTGACCGAGCTGCCCTACCAGGTGAACAAGGCCCACCTGCTGGAGAAGATCGCCCTGCTGGTGAAGGAGAAGCGCATCGAGGGCATCAGCGAGCTGCGTGATGAGTCCGACAAGGAAGGCCTGCGGGTCGTGATCGAGCTGCGCCGGGACGTGAATCCCGAGGTGGTGCTGAACAATCTCTTTCAGCACACCCAGCTCCAGAACGTCTTCGGAATCAACATGGTGGCGCTGGTGGACGGCCAGCCGCGCCTGCTCAACCTCAAGGAGATCCTGGAGGCCTTCATCCGGCACCGCCGGGAAGTGGTGACGCGGCGCACCATCCATGAACTGCGCAAGGCCCGGGAGCGGGCCCATCTCCTGGAGGGGCTCACCGTGGCGCTGGCCAACCTCGACGAGGTCATCGCGCTCATCAAGGCAGCGCCCAATCCCGCCGCCGCCAAGGAAGCCCTCATGGCCCGCCACTGGGCGCCGGGCGCCGTCACGGAACTGCTTTCCGCCGCCGATGCCCATGACTCGCGTCCCGAAGGGCTGGATCCCGCATTCGGGCTGGGGCCCGAAGGGTATCGTCTTTCCGCCGCCCAGGCCCAGGCCATCCTGGATCTGCGCCTGCATCGCCTCACCGGGCTGGAGCAGGAGAAGATATTCAAGGAATACAAGGAGATTCTGGATAAAATAAAGGAATTACTGGAGATTCTGTCCAGTCCGGACCGGCTCATGGCCGTGATCCGGGAGGAACTGGAGGCCATCCGCGAGCAGTATGGCGATGCGCGCCGCACGGAGATTCTCACCACCCACCTGGACCTGACCCTGGAGGATCTCATCACCGAGGAGGACGTGGTGGTGACCCTCTCCCACAGCGGCTATGTGAAATCCCAGCCCCTGGATCTCTATCAGGCCCAGCGTCGGGGCGGGCGGGGCAAGTCCGCCACCACCATGAAAGAGGCGGATTTCATCGACAAGCTGTTCGTGGCCAACACCCACGACACCATTCTCTGTTTCTCCAACCGCGGGCGGGTGTACTGGAAGAAGGTCTACGAGCTGCCCCAGGCCTCGCGCAATGCCCGCGGCCGGCCCATCGTCAATCTCCTTCCCCTGGAAGAGGGGGAGCGCATCACCGCGGTGCTGCCCGTGCGGGACTACGATCCGGACAAGTACGTCTTCATGGCGTCGCGCAAGGGGTATGTGAAGAAGACGCCGCTGCGGGATTTTTCCCGCCCCCGCAGCACGGGCATCATCGCCGTGGAGCTGGAGGGCGATGACCGCCTCATCGGGGTGGACATCACCGATGGCGAGCGCGACGTGATCCTGGTGAGCAGTGCGGGCAAGGCCGTGCGCTTCAAGGAGGGCACGGTGCGCCCCATGGGACGGGTGGCCCGCGGCGTGCGCGGCATCCGTCTCCAGCCGGGTCAGGAAGTGATCGCCCTCATCATCGTGGACGAGACGGGGCAGGTGCTCACGGTGACGGAGCGCGGCTACGGCAAGCGCACGCCGGTGGCGGACTATCCGGTGCACGGCCGCGGGGGCCAGGGCGTCATCAGCATCCAGACGCCGCCGCGCAACGGTGACGTGGTGGGCGCCGAGCTGGTGCACGAAGACGACGAGATCATGCTCATCACCGACGGCGGCACCCTGGTGCGCATTCCCGTCAATGATGTGTCCGTGCAGGGCCGCAACACCCAGGGCGTGCGCCTGATCCGCCTCAACGAGGGCGAACGCGTGGTGGGGCTAGACCGTTTCGAAAGCCTGGCTGAGAATGGTTCCGAGGACTGAGGGCCGAAGACTGAAGACTGAGGAGCGGGGGCGCCGGGCTGCGCCCGGCATGCCGGCTGCAAGTCGGCGATCCCGGTGCCGGGGACAGAGGACAGGGCGTTCGGAAAAACCCAATGTTTTTGTGTTTTGAACTCAATCAGAGGTAAGCAAACTCAATGAGTCGTGTCTACAATTTCAGCGCCGGGCCGGCGATGTTGCCGGAAGAGGTTTTGCAGCAGGCGAAAGAGGAACTGCTGGACTGGCAGGGAACCGGCATGTCTGTGATGGAGATGAGTCACCGTGGCAAGGCGTTCATGAGCATCGCCAGTCAGGCGGAGCAGGACCTGCGCGAGTTGCTGGACATTCCCGGGGACTACCGGGTCCTGTTCCTGCAGGGCGGCGCTTCCAGCCAGTTCGCCATGGTGCCCCTGAACCTGCTGGGCGAGAAGCGCCAGGCCGATTACTACCGCACCGGTTCCTGGTCCAAGAAGGCCATCGCCGAGGCGAAGCGCTATTGCGCGGTCAATGTGGTGGCCGATACGGAGGGCGCGGGCGGGTTCACCACGGTGCCGGACGAGGGTGGGGTGACTTTCAGCGCGGAGGCGGCCTATGTGCACTACACGCCCAACGAGACCATCGAGGGTGTGGAGTTCCCCTACATCCCCGACACGGGGGATCTGCCCCTGGTGGCGGACATGTCATCCACCCTGTTGTCACGCCCCCTGGATGTGCGCCGCTTCGGTGTCATCTACGCCGGCGCCCAGAAGAACATCGGTCCGGCGGGCCTGACCGTGGTCATCGTGCGCGAAGATCTCCTGGGACGGGCACAACCGGCCACGCCCACCATGTTCGACTACCAGACTCATGCCAGGAGCGGTTCCATGTACAATACGCCGCCGACCTACAGCTGGTACCTGGCGGGGCTGGTGTTCGCCTGGCTCAAGCGCCGCGGCGGACTGGCGGCGATGGCGGAGACCAACCGGCGCAAGGCACAGAAGCTGTACCATGCCATCGACAGCTCGGATTTCTACCACAACCCGGTGGATCCCGCCTGCCGTTCCTGGATGAACGTGCCCTTCACCCTGGCCGATCCCGCCCTGGACGAGACCTTTCTGGCCGAGGCCAGGGCCGCGGGACTGGAGACCCTGAAGGGGCACCGTTCCGTGGGCGGCATGCGCGCCAGCATCTACAATGCCATGCCTGAAGAGGGTGTGGACGCCCTGGTGGCATTCATGCGGGAAT
Organism: Gammaproteobacteria bacterium; assembly: GCA_026981935.1. Classification (GTDB taxonomy): domain Bacteria; phylum Pseudomonadota; class Gammaproteobacteria; order SZUA-140; family SZUA-140; genus S012-109. The sequence goes on along the minus strand of JALSIC010000031.1, from coordinate 14,271 downwards.
TCGAACGCCGGCATGGCTAGTACGCCGGCGCTCATCGCATTACGAGATGGATGAAAGATGTACAAGATACTGACGTTGAACAACATATCCGTCGCCGGCCTGGAACGGCTGCCGCGCGACCGCTATGAGGTCGCTTCCGAGATCCAGCACCCGGACGCGATCCTCCTGCGCTCCTACAACATGCACGAGATGCCCATCCCGGAGACCCTCCAGGCCGTGGGTCGCGCCGGCGCCGGGGTCAACAACATTCCCGTCGCGGCGCTCAGCCGGCGGGGCATCCCCGTGTTCAATGCCCCGGGGGCCAATGCCAACGCGGTGAAGGAACTGGTGATCGCGGGCATGCTGCTGGCCTGTCGCAACATCTGCCAGGCCTGGGATTTCGCGCGCCGCCTGGAAGGCGACGACGAGGCCATTCACAGGCAGGCCGAGCAGGGCAAGAAACAGTTCGTGGGGTTCGAACTCAAGGGCCGGACCCTGGGCGTCATCGGCCTGGGCGCCATCGGCATCAAGGTGGCCAACACGGCCCTGAAGCTGGGCATGGACGTCATGGGCTTCGATCCGGAGATCACCGTTCAGAGTGCCTGGAAGCTGTCCTCGGAAGTCAGGCAGGCGAGCAGCGTGGAGGACATCCTGACCCATGCCGATTTCATCACCTTCCATGTGCCGCTGGTGGATTCCACCCGCCACATGATCAACAAGGCCCGCATCAAGTATTTCAAGCCGGGCGCGGTGTTGCTCAATTTTGCCCGCGAAGGCATCGTCGACGACGAGGCGGCGCTTCAGGCCATCGAAGAGGGCCGTCTCTATGCCTATGTCTGCGACTTTGCCAACAGCCGCCTCAAGGGGCATGAACGTGTCATCACGTTGCCCCACCTGGGCGCTTCCACCCAGGAGGCGGAGGACAACTGCGCGGTGATGGTGGCGGAACAGGTGCGTGACTACCTGGAGAACGGCAACATCCGCAATGCCGTGAACTTTCCCGACGTGGTCATGCCCCGGACCCAGGGCTACCGCATCGCCATCGCCAACTCCAACGTGCCCAACATGGTGGGCCAGATCTCCACCCTCATGGCCAAGGCCGGCCTCAACATCCTGGATCTGCTCAACAAGTCGCGGGGCGAGCTGGCCTATACCCTGGCCGACGTGGACCAGGAAATCCCCCCCGATGTCATCGAAGGCATACGCAACATCGATGGCGTGCTCAACGTGCGGGTGATCTGAGCGTGACATGCCGCCATGGGTGACGACGAGAAACTCCAGGCAGTCCGCGCCCGGATCGACGAAATCGATCGTCAGCTCCAGGATCTGATCACCGAGCGCGCCCGTTGCGCGCGGGAAGTGGCCCGGCTCAAGGATGTCACGGGGGACGATTCCGAGTATTACCGCCCCGAGCGCGAGGCACAGATCCTGCGCACCGTGGTGAGCCGCAACCAGGGGCCCTTGTCGGACGACGACCTGGCGCGCCTGTTCCGCGAGATCATGTCCGCCTGTCTCGCCTTGCAACGCCCCATGAAGGTGGCCTACCTGGGCCCCGAGGGGACCTTCACCCAGGCAGCGGTCTTCAAGCACTTCGGACATGCCGTGACCACGGTGCCCCTGGGTGCCATCGACGAGGTGTTCCGCGAGGTGGAATCCTGCGCCGCGCATTACGGCGTCGTGCCCATCGAGAATTCCACGGAAGGGGCCGTGAGTCATACCCTGGACATGTTCATGGTGTCCACCCTGAAGATCTGCAGCGAGGTGGAATTGCGCATTCATCACAATCTGTTGTCGCGCGCCACGGACATGGGCGGCATACGGCGTATCTATGCCCATCAGATGGCCCTGGCCCAGTGCCGGGAATGGCTGGACGGCAAGCTGCCCAACGTGGAACGCATTGCCGTGGTGAGCAATGCCGAGGCCGCGCGCCTCGCGGCGGCGGAACCGGACAGCGCCGCTATCGCCGGCGAGGCTGCGGCGGAAATCTACGGCCTGCGGGTGCTGGTCGCCAATATCGAGGACCGGCCCGACAATACCACCCGTTTCCTGGTGATCGGCCGGCAGCTGCCCGCTCCCAGCGGACGGGACAAGACCTCCCTGCTGGTGTCGGCCGCCAACAGGCCCGGGGCCCTGTTCCGTCTCCTGCAGCCGCTGGCGCAACATGGCATTTCGCTGACCCGTATCGAGTCCCGCCCCTCGCGCCAGGGCATGTGGGAATACGTCTTTTTCATGGATATCGAAGGTCACGCAGAGGATGAGAAAGTGTCCCGGGCCCTCGCCGCGCTGGAACGGGAAGCGGCCATGGTGAAGATCCTCGGGGCTTATCCCTGTGCAGTGCTGTAAGGAGTAAGGCATGGGGCGTCTGCGTGAAGGATGGGGAGCGCCGAGTTGTACTCGGCAATCTGCCGGCTGCAAGCCGGCGATCCCAGCAGCTGTTCACTCATCATGCATCACCCATCAACGATAGATACACAAACATGGAGACTACCCACCCATGATCATCATCATGCAGTCCCACGCCAGTGACGAGCAGGTCCATGGCGTGGAGGAACGTCTCGCGGCCATGGGTCTGCGTCCCCATGTCTCGCGCGGCATCGAGCGCACCGTGATCGGCGCCATCGGCGACGAACGGGTAGTGGACGAAGAGGCGCTGGAGGCATTGCCCGGCGTGGAGCGGGTGGTGCGGGTCATGAAGCCCTACAAGATCGTGGCGCGGGAGTCCCATGACCGGGATACCGTGGTCCAGGTAGGCGACGTGGCCATCGGCGGACGGACCATCCAGGTCATCGCCGGTCCCTGCTCCGTGGAGACGCCGGAACAGATGGCGGCGGCCGCCGCGGGCGTGGCCGCTGCCGGCTGCCGGCTCATGCGCGGGGGCGCCTTCAAGCCACGCACCAGTCCCTATGCCTTCCAGGGGGTTGGTGTGGAAGGCCTGGAAATGATGCGCGAGGCGGCGCGCCTCCACGGCCTGCCCATCGTCACCGAGCTGATGGACGTGCGCCTGCTGGACACCTTCCTGGAGCACGGCGTGGATGTGATCCAGATCGGCACGCGCAACATGCAGAACTTCGATCTTCTCAAGGCCGTGGGGCGTACCCATACGCCGGTGATCCTGAAGCGGGGGCTCTCGGCCACCGTGGCCGAGTGGCTCATGGCGGCGGAATACATCGCCGCCGGCGGCAATCACAACATCATATTCTGCGAGCGCGGGGTGCGGACTTTCGAGAATGCCTATCGCAACATGCTGGATGTCACCGCCATTCCGGTGCTCAAGCGCGAGACACACCTGCCGGTGATCATCGATCCCAGCCATGCCGGCGGCAAGGCCTGGATGGTGCCGGCCCTGGCGCGGGCGGCCATTGCCGCCGGCGCGGACGGCCTGCTGGTGGAGATGCACCCCACCCCGGCCCAGGCCTGGTCCGATGCCGACCAGGCCCTGAGTCCCGAGGAATTGCGGGACTTGATGGCGGAACTGCGGGGAATCGCCCGCGTATTGGGGCGGGAGATCTGATGCGAGACGGGTTCGCTTGGGCGGCGAGGCCATGCCAGGGGTTTACTCATCTCGCATCGAAGGCCGCTCAGTACCCATTGCCCGGATTGCTGATTTCATGAGCGACCGGATCAAAAGACTGGCTGTCATCGGCGTGGGCCTCATCGGCGGCTCCCTGGCGCTGGCTTTGCGAAAGGCCGGGGCGTGCGGAGAGGTCGTGGGATGCGGGCGCAGCCGGGAGAACCTGGAGCGGGCCGTGGCGCTGGGGGTGATCGACCGCTTCGAGCAGGAGCCGGGACGCGCCGTGGCGGGCGCGGACATGGTGGTGCTGGGGGTGCCCCTGGGTGCCATGGAGGCGGTGATGGGCCGGATCGCATCCAGCCTGGCGGCGGATGCCGTGGTGACCGACGTGGGCAGCGCCAAGATGGCCGTGGCCGATGCGGTGCGCCGGACACTGGGTGGCCATCTTGCGCGTTTCGTGCCGGGACATCCCATTGCCGGCACCGAGCGCAGCGGCGTGGAAGCCGCCTTCGCCAGTCTGTTCGAGGGATGCAGCGTGATCCTGACGCCCTTGCCGGAGACGGAGGCAGGGGCGCTGGCGCGGGTCGGGGCCATGTGGCGTGCCTGCGGCGCCGAAGTGGTGGAGATGGACATCGCCCATCACGATCAGGTCCTGGCCGCCACCAGTCACCTGCCCCATCTGCTGGCCTATACCCTGGTGGATACCCTGGCCAGGATGGATGACAGCGAGGAAATCTTCCAGTACGCTGCCGGCGGTTTTCGTGATTTCACCCGCATCGCCTCCAGCGATCCGGTGATGTGGCGTGACATCTGCCTGGCCAACCGCGAGGCCATCGGCGAGATGCTGGCACGCTTTTCGAATGCGCTGCAGGATCTGGCCGAGGCGGTGCAAGGGGGCGACGGGGAAACCCTGTTGTCCCTGTTTCATCGTGCAAAGGCAGTACGTGACAGGCAGATCAAGGGGCGGACACTGAGTGCCGAGGACTGAGCAACGCCATCTCGCCCCTCACACAGTACTTTTCCTCATCAAAGAACCATGGCCGATCACAACACGACATTCATCATCCATCCCGGCGGTACCCTCCAGGGGCCTGTCCGCGTGCCCGGCGACAAGTCCATTTCCCATCGCGCCGTGATGCTGGGTGCCCTGGCCGACGGTGAAACGGAGGTGCATGGCTTCCTGGAAGGCGAGGACAGCCTGGCCACGCTGCGTGCCTTTCGGGCCATGGGCGTGGAGGTCGAAGGGCCACGGGACGGGCACCTGCGCATCCGCGGCGCGGGACTGGATGGCCTGCGGGCGCCGCCGGGACCGCTGGATCTGGGCAATTCCGGGACTTCCATGCGTCTGCTGGCGGGGATTCTCGCGGCACAGCCATTCGACTCCGTCCTCCAGGGGGATGCCTCCCTGTCGAGGCGCCCCATGGCGCGCATCACGCACCCCCTGGCCCGCATGGGGGCCCGCATCGAGACCGCGCCCGGCGGTACGCCGCCCCTGCGCATCCACGGCGGGCGCAGGCTGCAGGGCATCGACTACGTCATGCCGGTGGCCAGTGCCCAGGTGAAGTCCTGCCTGCTCCTGGCCGGCCTCTATGCCGAGGGACGCACCTGCGTGACCGAACCCGCGCCCACCCGGGATCACACGGAGCGCATGCTGGCCTCCTTCGGCTGCGAAGTCCTGCGCGAAGCCGGGCGCATCTGCGTGGCGGGAGGCGGGCGCCTGCGGGCCACTGCCATCGAAGTGCCGGGCGACATCTCTTCCGCGGCCTTTTTCATGGTGGGCGCCGCCATCACACCGGGAGCCGAGGTGTGCCTCACAGGGGTGGGCATCAATCCCACCCGCACGGGCGTGGTGAATATTCTGCGTGCCATGGGTGCCTCGCTCGATATCGAGAACGAGCGCATGGCCGGCGGCGAGCCGGTGGGCGATATCCGTGTGCGGGCCAGCCGCCTGCGGGGTATCGTCATTCCCCGGGATCAGGTGCCCCTGGCCATCGACGAGTTTCCCGCGCTGTTCATCGCCGCCGCCTGCGCCGAGGGCGAAACGGTCCTGCAGGGTGCCGCGGAGTTACGGGTCAAGGAGAGCGACCGGATCCAGGTCATGGCGGACGGCCTCCGGGCGCTGGGCGTCGATGCCCGGCCCACGGACGATGGCATGGTGATCCGGGGCGGCCGCCTCGGGGGCGGTTGCGTGGACAGCCACGGTGATCACCGCATCGCCATGGCCTTTGCCATGGCCGGCCTGCGGGCCGACGGCATCATCGAGATCCGCGACTGCGCCAATGTGGCGACCTCGTTTCCGGGGTTCGTGGAACTGGCGCGGCACGCGGGATTGCAGATCAACGTGATGCAGAGCGGGAAGGGATCATGCACTCGGCCAACCAGCGGGACCGCCATGGAACGCTCACCCCGGGAGCACAGCCCACCGGTCATCACCCCACCGGTCATCACCATCGACGGTCCCGGCGGCTCCGGGAAGGGGACGGTGAGCCGCTTGCTGGCCCGACGCCTGGGCTGGCACTTTCTCGACAGCGGCGCCTTGTATCGCCTGGTGGCGCTCGCTGCACGGCATCATGACGTGGCGCTGGACGACGCGGCGGGTCTTGCGCGGCTGGCACGGAATCTGGATGTCCGTTTCGAGGAGGACAGTGACCTCGACGATGTCTGCATCTATCTGGACGGCAGGGAGGTGACCGGGGCCTTGCGCGAGGAATCCTGTGGCGAGGCGGCCTCGCAGGTGGCCGCCCTGGCGCCGGTGCGCGAGGCGCTGCTGGACCGACAGCGGACCTTCTGTCGCCCGCCCGGCCTGGTGGCCGACGGCAGGGACATGGGGACCGTGGTTTTCCCTCATGCCGCGCTCAAGATTTTTCTCACCGCAAGCGCCGGGGAACGCGCCAGAAGGCGCTATAAACAGTTGAAAGACAAGGGGATGGATGTTAGGCTAGATTCCCTTTTAAGGGAGATCGAAGCGCGTGACGCACGTGATCGCGGTCGCCGGCATGCCCCCTTGAAACCTGCGCCGGATGCGGTGCACATCGACACCACGTCCCTCACCGTAGAGGATGTGGTGGCGCGTATCCTCGCCCTGTGGCGGGAACGCAGTGCCCGCGCATCGGTTCCGGTGTAACGTGAAGTTTTTTATGGTTGCCCTGCCCGGTGCGGGGCGTGTGTTCAACGTTTCTGCATAGTCAGTCAATGGATGTCTGCCCGCAGCCTCGGGTGGATGTAGGATCGATAATCAATGAGCGAAAGTTTTGCACAGTTATTCGAGGAAAGTCAGGTCGAACAGAAGATGCGCCCCGGTACCATCGTCAAGGCCACGGTGGTGGAGGTGCGGCCTGATGTGGTGATCGTCAACGCCGGCCTCAAGTCCGAGGGCATCATACCCATCGAGCAGTTCCTGGACGAAAACGGCGAGCCCGAGGTGGCCGTGGGCGACGAGGTGGAGGTGGCCCTGGATGCGGTGGAGGATGGTTTCGGCGAGACGCGCCTGTCCCGGGAGAAGGCCAAGCGTGCAAAACTCTGGACCCAGCTCGAAGAAGCCATGGAAAAGGGCGAGAACGTCAAGGGCGTCATCACCGGCAAGGTCAAGGGCGGCTTTACCGTGGAGATCGGCGACATCCGCGCCTTCCTGCCCGGTTCGCTGGTGGACATTCGCCCGGTCCGCGACCTCACCCACCTGGAGGGCAAGGAACTGGAGTTCCGTGTCGTCAAGATCGATCGCAAGCGCAACAACGTCGTGGTGTCGCGCCGTGCCGTGGTGGAGAGCGAGACCAGTGCCGATCGCGAAGCCCTGCTGGCCAGCCTGAAGGAAGGGCAGGTGGTCAAGGGTATCGTCAAGAATCTCACCGATTACGGCGCCTTCATCGATCTGGGCGGTATCGACGGGCTGCTGCACATCACCGACATGTCCTGGAAGCGGGTCAAGCAGCCGTCGGACATCGTCAACATCGGCGACGAGATCGAGGTCAAGATCCTCAAGTTCGATCGCGAGACCAACCGCGTCTCCCTGGGTCTGAAGCAGCTGGGCGAGGATCCATGGGAGCACATCACCCGCCGCTATCCCGTGGGTACCCAGGTTTTCGGCAAGGTCACCAATATTGCCGACTACGGCTGTTTCGTGGAAATCGAAGAGGGCGTGGAGGGGCTGGTGCACGTCTCCGAAATGGACTGGACCAACAAGAACATCCATCCCTCCAAGGTGGTTCACCTGGGGGACGAGGTGGAGGTCAAGATTCTCGATATCGACGAGGACCGGCGCCGTATCTCCCTGGGAATGAAACAGTGCCATCCCAATCCCTGGGAGGAATTCGCCGCCAACCACAAGAAGGGCGACCGCATCAAGGGTGTCATCAAGTCCATTACCGATTTCGGCATCTTCGTGGGCCTGGAGGGCAATATCGACGGCCTGCTGCATCTCTCCGACCTCTCCTGGAGCGAGCCCGGCGAGGAGGCGGTGCGCAAGTACAAGAAAGGCGACGAGATCGAGGCCGTCATTCTGGCCATCGATCCGGAGCGCGAGCGCATCTCCCTGGGCGTGAAACAACTGCAACGCGATCCTTTCGATCTGTATGTGGCCGAGCACCCCAAGGGCAGTATCGTGAAGGGTGAGATCGCCGAGGTGGACCCCAAGGGGGCCGTCGTCAGACTCGCCGAGGGGGTGCAGGGGTATATCCGGGCTTCCGAGATTGCGCGTGACCGGGTGGAGGATGCCCGCTCGGTGCTCAATCCCGGTGACGAGGTGGAGGCACGCTTCATCGGCGTGGATCGCAAGAACCATATCATCATGCTGTCCATCAAGGCCAAGGATGAGTACGAGGAAGAGCAGGCCATCCGCGATTACAAGTCGGCCGCAGAAGCCGGCGGGGCAGCCACGACCATCGGTGACCTCATCAAGGAGAAGCTGGACAATCAACAGTAGCGCGTCTCTGCCGGTGCTCGCCTTCGTGGCCTGAGGATTGGGGACAGAAGCGGGGACGATTCAGGGACTGGCTTGGGGATGGAAGAACGCAGGGCTCAGGAGGGCCTCTGGATCTTGGCGGATTTCGTTCATTAGGGGCGAGGGTAATGACAAAATCTGAACTGATCGAGTTGATTGCACAAAAACAAAAACATTTGTCGTACAAGGATGTCGAGTTTGCCGTGAAGACCATGATCGAGCAGATGGCCCAGACCCTGGCATCGGGGGAGCGCATTGAGATCCGGGGGTTCGGCAGCTTTTCGCTGCATTACCGGCCGCCCCGGGTCGGGCGTAATCCCAAGACCGGCGAGCCGGTCCAGCTTGCCGGCAAGTACGTGCCGCATTTCAAGCCCGGCAAGGAGCTGCGGGAGCGGGTCAATGCCGGCGCCAGGCTCAACAAGATCGCCCCGGAAAACCGTGACGAGGAAGAACCGCAAAAACTGATGGGGAGCATGAGCGGCAATCCGGGCACGGGATTCTGAGCATCTTCTTCTGGGTTCGTTTCCGGCTTCTTGAAGGGCGATACAATAATTGTAAAAAGGAAGGGGGGAATATGAAGCGGCTGATCAGTTTCGTCGTTTTACTGGCTGTGCTGGTGGTGGGCATCTATTTCGGCTTGTTGAACGCCGATCCCGTGACGATCAACTATTACTTCGGTACCTACGAGACGCCCCTTTCCCTGGTGATGGTCGTCTCTGTCCTGCTGGGTGCCCTGCTGGGTGCCATTGCCAGCATCGGGATCGTGTTCAGGATGCGCAAGCGCATCAACCGCCTGCGCCGGGAAAAGACCACCACCGAGCGTGAACTGGCCAATACGCGGGCTATGACCACCGTGGAGCAGGGACGGTAGTCTTCAGAGATCAGGCACAGGCGCGGCGCGATGCCGGGCCGATTACGGCCGGCCGGATGCCTTGCCGACCGGTGATCGCAAAGTTATATTAGAACTGCCTCTGCGATGAGGCAAGGGGCGGCCGGGAAGGCCGCAAACAGGGAAAGCTCAAAACAAGGAGGTTGTCATGAAAGTCATACAAAAGCTCCTGCTTGCCGTGGCACTGTTGCTGTCGGGCACGGTATTGTGGGCACAGACGGTCAACATCAACACGGCGGATGCCGAGGAACTGGCCGCGGTCATCAAAGGCGTCGGCCCGAAGACGGCCCGGGCCATCGTCGCCTACCGGCAACAGCACGGGCCGTTCCGCACGGTGGAAGAGCTGGTGAAGGTCAAGGGTGTGGGGCAGGTGACCATCGACAAGAACCGGCCCCGCCTCACGGTCGGTGACCGGCAGGCACGGCAAGAATAACGACCACGACAATTCGTGTCACTGGCGGCCTTGCTTTTTTGCAAGGCCGTTTTTTTGAGGCTGGACAGAATCTTTCTCGACTGCCTTGGAGCGGGCGGCAAGGCATGACAAATGAGCATGGCAACAAAGAAACACGCTGAAAAAGACGAACAGCCCCTGATAGCTCAGGATCCCCGCCTGCTGCAGGCCTATTACCAGGAAGACGAGATCAGCCTCGTGGACCTCTGGCTCGTGCTGGCGAAGCGCAAGCGATTCATTGCCACGGTTGCCGGCACGATTGCCGTGGCAGGGCTTTTGTTTGCCTTGCTCATGCCCCGCGTCTATACCTATACCACCTCCATCGAGATTGCCCGGGATGGGGACAAGCTGCTGGAGTCCCCCCAGACGGTGCTGGCCAAGCTGCAGGAGAGTTACATACCCCTCGTATTGACGGAGCATGCAGCCACGGGATCAGACCGGATCGATATCACGGCCAAGATCCCGAAAGGCAGCGATCTCATCGTGCTGGAAAGCAAGGCCGGCCAGGAAATGGCCGCGTCCGTGAACGATCTGCACCAGCGGGTCGTGAGCCTGATCGTGACGGATCATGACAGTACCATAACCTTTGCCCGTGGAGAGCTGCGGGCCCAGTTGCACAGCGCGCAGAACAAGCTGGCGGAATTGAAGGACCGTGAGAAGATGCTCCAGAACAGGGAGCAGCGCCTGGAAGAGAAGGCAAAACTGCTCACCGACCAGATCGAATCCATTCGCGCCGTGATCGCAGAGTCCCGCATGAACCGCAAGAAGGCGGTCAGCGAGGTCACGGGCGAGGCCAAGGCCATGACCCTGCTGCTCATCGACAACGAGATCCAGCAATACCAGGAACGCGAGGCCCTGTTGCTGGAACAATTGCACATCGGACTGGCCAACGAGCGGGATGGCATTATCCAGGAACAGGCGAATATTCGACGCGCCCAGGACATGGAAGAGGAGAAAATACTGGAGATCAAGGCCAGGCTTGCCAGTATCAAGGAGACCCGGGCCATCACCACCGCCATGCGTTCCCTGGAGCCGGCAGGTGCCAGCCGCAAGCTCGTTCTGTCGGTAGCCATCCTCCTCGGCTTGATACTGGGCGTGTTCGCTGCCTTCTTTGCCGAATTTCTGGACAAGGTCAGGGAGCGGAAGGCAGAAGTGATCAATGGTCAGGCGGGTTGAAGGTCATATCGCAGAATCACCCGCCTGTACTTCATCAGGTGATGCGCTTCTGTGTTAATATAACCAGACAATTGCATTAATCTGGCGTCGTTCCTGCTGAAATAGCCTGTATGCAGAACGAGACGCGGTTTGTGCTGCGGTTTCTGGATTTCCATCTTTGATGAAATCCAAAAACGGTCCGACGCGTAGACCGGATGGAGCGTGAGCGGAATCCGGGGGTGGTGCTTCCCCGAATTCCGGCCCTGTGCAGACTGGCATCCGGGCTACATGATGTCCGCCTGACGTGGCCGAAATCTATGCAATCATCAGGATAACAGCATGCGCATACAGCCCGTGATCCTCTCCGGTGGTTCCGGAACTCGCCTGTGGCCCTTGTCCCGCGAATTCTTTCCCAAGCAGCTTCTCGCGCCTCACGGGGATGACACCCTGCTCCAGGCCACTGTCAAGCGCCTTTGCGGCCTGGAGAAACGACGCGCTGCGCTGGAATCGGCCCCCCCGCTGGTGGTGTGCAACGAGGAGCACCGTTTCCTGGTGGCGGAACAATTGCGCCAGACGGGCCTGGATCAGGAAAAGATCCTCCTGGAACCCATCGGTCGCAATACCGCGCCGGCAGCCACCCTGGCGGCGTTGCATGTGGAGGCCCTGCATCCCGGGGCGGTGATGCTCGTGATGCCGGCCGATCATCTCATCCGGGACGAGGCTGCCTTTCAGGAGGCTGTGGCCTGCGGGGCCATCGAGGCGGAAAAGGGCATTGTTGTCACCTTCGGTATCGTCCCCACCCGCCCGGAGACGGGCTACGGTTATATCAGAAAGGGGAGGCCGATTACTCCGCAGTCTTCAAGTCCCCAGTCTTCACCCCATCAGTCTTCGATTCCTGTGCCCCATGTGCTGGAGGCCTTTGTGGAAAAGCCTGATCTGGTCACCGCGGAAGACTATGTGGCTTCGGGCGTGTATCTGTGGAACAGCGGGATTTTCATGATGCAGGCCAGCACCTGGCTGGCGCACATGTCCCATCTGCAACCGGAAATGCTCGCTGCCTGCCAGGCAGCCTATGCGCAGGGCAACGAGGACGGGGATTTCTATCGCGTGGAGCGCAAGGCCTTCGAGAACTGTCCCAGCGATTCCATCGATTATGCCGTGATGGAACGCCTCACCCATCAGTCTGACGCACCCCAGGCCGCCGTGATCCCCCTGGATGCCGGCTGGTCCGATGTGGGTGCCTGGTCCAGCCTCTGGGAGGTGATGCCCCAGGACGAGGAAGGCAATATCCTCAAGGGGGATGTCATCGCCCATGACACCCGCAATTCCCTGCTCATGGCCGAGCACCGGCTCTTGGCCGCTGTGGGTCTCGAAGACGTGATCGCGGTGGAAACCGCCGATGCCGTGCTGGTCGCCCACAAGGATCATGCCCAGGCAGTGAAGGCAGTGGTCCAGCAGCTGAAAAGGGAAGGGCGCAGCGAGCATCTCGCCCATCGCCGGGTGCACCGTCCCTGGGGCAGCTATGAGGGCATCGACATGGGCGAGCGCTTCCAGGTCAAGCGTATCACCGTGAGACCGGGCGCCTCGCTGTCGCTGCAGATGCATCATCATCGTGCCGAACACTGGGTGGTGGTGCGGGGCACCGCCCGCGTCACCAAGGGCGAGGAGGTTTTTCTCCTCAGCGAGAACGAATCCACCTATATCCCCATCGGTGTCAAACATCGCCTGGAGAATCCCGGCACGCTGCCCCTGGAGATCATCGAGGTGCAGTCCGGGGCCTATCTGGGGGAAGACGATATCGTCCGTTTCGAGGACGACTACGGCCGCGGTTGAAGAAAGACCGTCACTGGGAGTCTGTCTGAATCCGAAAGACTCTTCATGATGGTACCAGGAGGCAGAAAGAGATCATGCGCAAGCGAGCACTGATCACCGGCATCACCGGCCAGGATGGGGCCTATCTGGCAGAGTTTCTCCTGGCCAAGGGCTACGAGGTCCATGGCATCAAGCGCCGCACCTCGCTGTTCAACACCGACCGTATCGATCACCTCTACCAGGATCCGCATGTGCAGGACCGCCGTTTCATCCTGCATTACGGGGACATGACCGACACCTCCAGCCTGATCCGCGTCATCCAGGAGGTCCAGCCGGACGAGATCTACAACCTCGCCGCGCAAAGCCATGTGGCCGTTTCCTTCGAGGAGCCTGAATATACCGCCGATTCCGATGCCCTGGGGGCCCTGCGCCTGCTGGAGGCGATCCGTATCCTGGGGCTGGAAAAGAAGACGCGCTTCTACCAGGCCTCCACCTCGGAACTCTACGGCAAGGTCCGGGAAATTCCGCAAACGGAATCCACGCCGTTCTATCCTCGCTCACCTTATGCGGTGGCGAAGCTCTATGCCTACTGGATCACCGTCAACTATCGCGAGGCTTATGGCCTGTATGCCTGTAACGGGATATTGTTCAATCATGAAAGTCCAATCAGGGGTGAGACCTTCGTCACCCGCAAGGTCACCCGTGCCCTGGCACGTATCAAGCTGGGTCTGCAGGATTGCCTCTATCTCGGCAATCTGGATGCCAAGCGCGACTGGGGACATGCCCGGGACTACGTGGAGATGCAGTGGCTGATGCTGCAGCAGGAACAGCCGGAAGACTTCGTCATCGCCTCGGGTATCCAGTACTCCGTGCGCGATTTTGTCAATGCCGCCGCCAGGGAATTGGGCATCGAGATCCGCTGGGAAGGCCGGGGTGTCGACGAGAAGGGATATGACAAGCACAGTGGCCGGTGCATCGTCGCTGTCGACCCCCGCTATTTCCGCCCCGCCGAGGTGGATACCCTGCTCGGGGATCCCACCAAGGCCAGGCAGAAGCTGGGCTGGGAGCCCAGAACCTCCTTCGAGGACTTGGTCGCGGAAATGGTCCGCGAAGACCTCAAGGCAGCGGAGCGTGACGAGCTGTGCCGGCGGGAGGGATTCAGGACCTTTGATTATCATGAATGAGTTTTATTTTTGAGGTTTGCCTTTTGAGACTTTTTAATGGGTGACGGCCGTCGCTAGTGTAAGTCTCAGTAGTCGAGATTTGTTGTCTTCAGTTGTTGAGGTTTGTCGTTCCAGGCCGCCTGTTCAAGTGACGCCTGTCATTTCGAGCACAGCGAGAAATCAGTATCCTTGTCATTCCGAGCGCAGCGAGGAATCTTGAGGGGCGGTGGGGCAGGATTTCCCCCTTCGGTCGAAATGACACTGGGCTTGTCATTCCGAGCACAGCGAGGAATCTTGAGGGGCGGTGGGACAGGATTTCTCCCTTCGGTGGAAATGACACTGGGCTTGTCATTCCGAGCGCAGTGAGGAATCTTG
>JALSIC010000030.1 GCA_026981935.1 Gammaproteobacteria bacterium | reverse complement strand
GTCCCCTGTCATTTCGACCGAAGGGAGAAATCCTGTGCCGGTGGCCCAAGATTCCTCGCTGCGCTCGGAATGACAAGGAAAGGGGGAATGACAAGGCAAGGGGGAATGACAAAGGGGGTGGAATGACAAAGGGGAGAATAACAAGGAGGCGGAATGACAGGCGTCACTTGCATGCTGCGTTTCGCCCCGCTTCATCCGGCTACCCATGTCATGCATGGAGCTGACGCTCGATTGTTCTCCCTTTCGCTATGCGCTCTATCCTTTCTCCAGCAGGCGGGCCAGCCGGGCCAGGCCTTCCTGCAGGTTTTCCATGCTGGTGGCGAAGGACAGGCGCATGTGGCCGGGCGCGCCGAAGGCGGAGCCGGGCACCAGGGCGACGCCGACGGTTTCGATGAGATGTTCGCCGAAGGCGACGTCGTCGGCCATGCCCAGGGCCGTCATGGCGTCGGTCATGCGGGGAAAGGCATAGAAGGCGCCCTGGGAGGGGAGGCATTCCACGCCGGGCAGCGCGTTGAGGGCCTCGACCACGAAACGGTGGCGCTCGCGAAAGGCCGTGTTCATGGCCTCGATGCAGGCCTGATCGCCTTCCAGGGCGGCCTGGGCGGCCACCTGGGCGATGGAGGTGGGGTTGGAGGTGCTCTGGGACTGGATCTTTTTCATGGCGTCGATGAGGGCCCTGGGCCCGGCGGCGTAGCCGATGCGCCAGCCGGTCATGGCATAGGCCTTGGAGACGCCGTTGAGGACGATGACCCGCTCGTAGAGCCCCGGACAGGCCATGAGGATGTTGCAGAAGGGTGTCTCCCCCAGGCGGATGTGTTCATAGATGTCGTCGCTGGCGACGAGGACCCGGGGGTGTGCGGCCAGGACCTCCCCCAGGGCGGCCAGTTCGTCGCGGCTGTAAGTGGCGCCGGTGGGGTTGGACGGGCTGTTGAGCACCAGCAGCCGGGTGCGGGGGGTGATGGCCTCCGCGAGTTGTTCCGGCGTGATCTTGAAACCCTGTTCGATACCGGCCTCGACGATCACCGGCACGCCATCGGTCAGGCGGACCATGTCGGGATAGGAGACCCAGTAGGGCGCGGGGACGATGACCTCGTCGCCGGGATCCAGGAGGGCCTGGGCGAGATTGTAGAAACTCTGCTTGCCGCCCACGGAGACCAGGATCTGCTCGGGATCGTATTCCAGGCCGTTGTCGCGGCGGAACTTGTCGCACACGGCGCGGCGCAGTTCCAGGGTGCCCGCCACGGCGGTATACTTGGTGAATCCGTCACGAATGGCCTGGATGGCGGCCTCCTTGATGAAATCCGGCGTGTCGAAGTCCGGTTCGCCCGCACCGAAGCCGATGATGTCGCGGCCTTCGGCGCGGAGCCGGGCGGCGCGGGCGGTGATGGCCAGGGTGGGCGAGGGTTTGATGCGTCGTACGCGTTGAGAAAGTTGCACGGCTGATCGTCCCGTTTCGTCGATTGTGAATGGCATTTCCCGGTTGTCGTCCCCGTGGCGCGGCGCCCTTCACGGCGCGGGCGGCGCGCCTGGCCTCTGTCGCATGGCGCAGGTGCGGTCCCCGGCCGCGAATGCGCGAACATCGCCACGGCAGCGGTTCCAAGTGTAGTATACTGGCACGGCAGGCGTAAGGGGCAGTAACACCGCGCGCCTCGTGTCTCACGCATCAAGCCATCGGCAGCCGCCGCGTAAAAGTTCAATGGCCAGGACCTTCAGTTTACATGCTCCATTCGATCCTGCCGGTGACCAGCCGGAGGCCATCCGGCGGCTGGTCGAAGGGGTGGAGGACGGCCTCAGCCATCAGACCCTCCTGGGCGTGACCGGCTCCGGCAAGACCTATACCGTGGCCAATGTCATCGCCCGCCTGCAGCGTCCGGCCCTGATCCTGGCCCCCAACAAGACCCTCGCGGCGCAGCTCTACAGCGAGATGCGCGAGTTTTTCCCCGAGAACGCGGTGGAATACTTCGTTTCCTATTACGACTATTACCAGCCCGAGGCCTACGTGCCGGCTTCCGACACCTTCATCGAGAAGGACGCCTCCATCAACGAGCACATCGAGCAGATGCGCCTGTCGGCCACCAAGGCCATTTTGGAGCGGCGCGATGCGGTGATCGTGGCCTCGGTGTCGTCCATCTATGGCCTGGGCGATCCCCGCGCCTATCTGGACATGGTGCTGCACTTGGTGCGCGGCGGACTCACGGACCGGCGGACCATCCTCGGCCAGCTCGCGGCCATGCAGTACACCCGCAACGACGCGGAGCTGCGCCGGGGCACCTACCGGGTGCGCGGTGATGTGATCGACATCTTTCCCGCCGAGTCGGAACAGGACGCCGTGCGGGTGGAACTCTTCGACGAGGAAATCGACGCCCTCAGCTATTTCGATCCCTTGACCGGCGAGATAGTGCGCCGGGTGGAGCGCCTCACCATCTATCCCAAGACCCATTACGTGACGCCCCGCGAAATCATCGTGAATGCCATCGACCGGATCCGCGAAGAGTTGCGCGAGCGCCTGGCACAGCTCCGCGATGCCGGCAAGCTGGTGGAAGCCCAGCGCCTGGAGGAGCGTACCCGCTTCGACCTGGAAATGATGCAGGAACTGGGCTACTGCTCGGGCATCGAGAACTATTCCCGCTATCTCTCCGGGCGCGCGCCCGGGGAGCCGCCGCCCACGCTGTTCGATTATCTGCCGGAGGACGCGTTGCTGTTCATCGACGAGAGCCACGTCACCATCCCCCAGCTCGGCGGCATGTACCGCGGCGACCGTTCGCGCAAGGAGACCCTGGTGGAATACGGTTTCCGCCTGCCCTCGGCGCTGGACAACCGGCCCCTGTGTTTCGAGGAGTTCGAGCGTCTGGCGCCCCAGACCATCTTCATCTCCGCCACCCCGGGGCCTTATGAGCTGGAACGCTCGGGGCAGGTGGTGGAACAGGTGGTGCGCCCCACGGGGCTCATCGACCCGGAGGTGGAGGTGCGTCCGGCCACAAGCCAGGTGGACGACCTGCTCTCGGAGATCCGTGCCCGCGTGGCGGCGAAGGAACGGGTGCTGGTGACCACGCTCACCAAGCGCATGGCGGAGCATCTCACGGAATACCTGGAGGAGCACGGCGTGCGCGTGCGTTATCTCCATTCGGACATCGATACCGTGGAGCGGGTGGAAATCATCCGCGATCTGCGCCTGGGCGAGTTCGATGTGCTCGTGGGCATCAACCTCCTGCGCGAAGGGCTGGATATCCCCGAGGTCTCCCTGGTGGCCATCCTGGATGCCGACAAGGAAGGCTTCCTGCGCTCGGAGCGCTCCCTGATCCAGACCATCGGCCGCGCCGCGCGCAATCTCCACGGCAAGGCCATCCTCTATGCGGATGCCGTCACCGACTCCATGGCCCGGGCCATGGAGGAGACCGAAAGGCGCCGGCGCAAGCAGCTGGCCCACAACGAGGCCCATGGCATCACCCCCCGGGGCGTGGAAAAGGCCGTGATCGAGATCATCGACGGCGTGGCAGAGGCAGGGAAGGGCGGACGCGCCTCCCCTGCTTCCGCGGTGGCCGAGGCGGGGGCCGGCTATGGCGCCCTGCCGCCGGAGGAGATCCTGCGGGAGATCGAGCGCCTGGAACAGCAGATGTACCGCCACGCGCGTGACCTGGAGTTCGAAGAGGCCGCGCAATTGCGGGACCGCATCGCGCAGCTGCGCCAGCTTCACCTGGGGCTGCAGGCGGGCGTGGCCTGAGAGTTCTGGCGGCGGTACCCATGCCGCATGGTTGCGTGCAGGAGCGGTTCGAGGCCGCGCAAGCCCCTTGCAAAATTCGATGAATCCTGTATCTTCTCTGCCTTTACAGGCGCGTAGCTCAGCTGGTTAGAGCACCACCTTGACATGGTGGGGGTCGTTGGTTCGAGTCCAATCGCGCCTACCAGATTCGGAACAAGCACTGTGGCCGGCAGTGCTTTTTTTCTGGCTTGCGTTTGGGGTCTTGAGCGCAGCCTGGAGGGAAGCCCGCAGGGGCGCAAACCGGGGAACGCAAACCGGGGAACGCAAACCGGGGAACGTAAACCGGGGAACGCAAAGGGAGACGGAGCAGGGCGGATGGACGGCAACGGAATGCCGGATCCGGCCGGGCTCCACCCCTGGTCACAGTTGTTGGAAGCTATCATCGCGAAAGAACGCCATGCCGACGATCACGCTGCCGGATGACAGTCAGCGCCGTTACGACCGTCCCGTGACGGTGGCGGAGGTCGCGGCCGACATCGGGCCGGGCCTGGCCAAGGCGGCCCTTGCGGGGCGCGTGGACGACCGGCTGGTGGACCTGAGCCATGTCATCGATCACGATGTCCGCCTCGCCATTGTCACCGAGCGCGATCCCGAGGGCCTGGAGATCATCCGCCATTCCACCGCCCATCTCCTGGCACAGGCGGTGAAGGCCCTGTTTCCCGATGCCCAGGTGACCATCGGGCCGGTGATCGAGGACGGCTTTTATTACGATTTCGCCTTCGACCGCGCCTTCACGCCCGAGGACCTGGCCGCCATCGAAAAGAAGATGACGGAACTGGCCCGGGCGGACCTGCCCGTGGAGCGCAGCGAAATGCCCCGCGAGGCCGCCATCGACTTCTTTCGCGACATGGGCGAGGAATACAAGGCGCGCATCATCGAGGAGATCCCCGCCCACGAGGTGATTTCCCTCTACCGCCAGGGCGACTTCATCGATCTGTGCCGCGGTCCCCACGTGCCCAGCACGGGGCGCCTGAAGGCCTTCAAGCTCACCAAGGTGGCCGGCGCCTACTGGCGCGGCGATGCGCGCAACGAGATGCTGCAGCGTATCTACGGCACCGCCTGGCCCGACAGGAAGGCGCTCAAGGCCTACCTGCACCGGCTGGAAGAAGCCGAGAAGCGCGACCACCGCAGGATCGGGCGCCAGCTGGATCTCTACCATACCCAGGAAGAGGCGCCCGGCATGGTGTTCTGGCATCACAAGGGCTGGATCATCTACCGCGAGGTGGAAAATTACATCCGCACGCTGCTGCGCGAGCATGGTTACCAGGAAGTGCGCACGCCCCAGATCGTGGACCGCAGCCTGTGGGAGAAGTCGGGGCACTGGGAGAAGTTCAGTGATGACATGTTCACCACCCACGTGGAGAACCGCGACTATGCCGTGAAACCCATGAACTGCCCCTGCCACGTGCAGATCTTCAATCAGGGGCTGAAGAGCTATCGTGACCTGCCGCTGCGCATGGCGGAGTTCGGTTCCTGCCACCGCAACGAGCCCTCGGGCACCCTGCACGGCCTCATGCGGCTGCGCAATTTCGTCCAGGACGATGCGCACATCTTCTGTACCGAGGCGCAGATCCAGGCCGAGGTCTCGGCCTTCATCGACCTGCTGTTCCGGGTCTATGCCGATTTCGGTTTCACGGACATCATCATCAAGCTCTCCACCCGGCCGGAGAACCGGGTGGGAGACGACGCCGCCTGGGACAAGGCGGAACATGCGCTGGAACAGGCCCTCAACGACAAGGGGCTGGACTGGGCGCTGCAGCCGGGGGAGGGGGCCTTCTATGGCCCCAAGGTGGAATTTTCCCTGCGTGACTGCCTGGGGCGGGTCTGGCAGTGCGGCACCATCCAGGTGGACTTTTCCATGCCGGCCCGCCTGGGGGCCCACTACATCGCCGAGGATGGCAGCAGGCAGGTGCCGGTGATGCTGCACCGGGCCATCCTCGGTTCACTGGAACGCTTCATCGGCATTCTCATCGAGGAATATGCCGGGCATTTTCCGCCCTGGCTGGCCCCCGTGCAGGCCGTGGTGATGAATATCACCGACAAACAGGCGGACTACGCCCTGCGGGTTGTCGAATTCCTGAAAAAACAAGGATTCAGGGTGAATGCGGACTTGAGAAATGAAAAGATAGGCTTTAAAATCCGCGAGCACACCATACAACGGGTGCCCTATCTCCTGGTGACAGGGGACCGGGAGGTGGCCAATGAGACGGTGGCCGTGCGCACGCAGAACGGCAAGGATCTCGGCGCGATGTCCCTGGACGTATTCGCCGAGCGCCTCCATGCCGAGATTGCGCGCCGCGGCCGTCATGTTTTGGAGGAATAGCATATCGCTGCAGAGAAGCAACTGCGCCTGAACGACGCCATAACCGCACCGCAGGTACGATTGATCGGCGTCGACGGCGAGCAGATCGGGATCGTGTCCCTGGAAGAGGCACAGCGTTACGCAGAGGAAGCGGATCTGGATCTGGTGGAGATCGTTCCCAATGCGGAACCGCCGGTGTGCCGGGTCATGGACTACGGCAAGTACCTGTTCGAAGAGAACAAGAAACGCCACGCGGCGAAGAAGAAGCAGAAGCAGATCCAGGTCAAGGAGGTCAAGTTCCGCCCCGGTACCGACGAGGGGGACTACCAGGTCAAGCTGCGCAACATCATCCGCTTCCTGACCGCCGGTGACAAGGCCAAGGTGACCCTGCGCTTTCGCGGGCGGGAGATGGCGCACCAGGATCTGGGGCGCAAGCTGCTGCAGCGTATCGAGGAGGACCTCAAGGAATACGGCGCCGTCGAGCAGTATCCCAAGATGGAAGGGCGGCAGATGGTGATGGTGTTTGCCCCCTTGAAGAATCTGCAGAAGAAGAAGTGAGCGGTACCGGCCGGGAAACGCGGCCCGGCCGATCCGTCAGGCGCAGGACTTTACTCTATTAGGAAGGTTTGATGACATGCCCAAGCTGAAGACACATCGGGGCGCTGCCAAGCGCTTCAAGAAGAGCGCGTCGGGACGTTTCAAGTTCCGCCAGTCGCATCGCAACCATATCCTGACCAAGAAGAGCACCAAGCGCAAGCGCCAGTTGCGCTCGCCGGCCTATATCAGCCCCGTGGACAGCGATGCCGTGAAACAGATGCTGCCCTATGGCTGAGCGTCTGTCGGGCCAGCAGCGAGGATAACGAGGAGTCGATCATGCCGAGAGTAAAACGTGGAGTCACCGCGCGCGCGCGTCACAAGAAGGTCATTGCCCGGGCCAAGGGTTACCGCGGGCGGCGCAAGAACGTCTACCGCGTCGCCACCCAGGCGGTCACGCGCGCCGCGCAGTATGCCTATCGCGACCGCCGGCAGCGCAAGCGCCAGTTCCGCAGCCTGTGGATCGTGCGCATCAATGCCGCCGCCCGCGAATGCGGCCTGTCCTACAGTCGCATGATGGATGGCTTGAAAAAGGCCTCCGTGGCCGTGGATCGCAAGGTGCTGGCGGATCTGGCGGTATCCGACAAGGCGGCGTTTGCCGCCCTGGCGGAGAAGGCGAAAGCCGGCCTGGCCGGTTGAGGCATCGCGCCTGCCCGGCGTGGTGCCCGATCCTGTCCTGGCCCGGACCCAATCCCGGATCCAATGCCGGATCCAATCCTGGCCGGGATCGAAAACGGATCGAAAGAGGGGGAAAGGCCGTGCCTTTCCCCTTTTCGTTTGATTGAGAAGAAGAGCGAGGAGCAAAACCTTGGAACTGGCGGACTTGGTGGCGACGGCGCAACGGGAAATCGCCGCGGCACAGGATCTTGCCTCACTGGATGCCCTGCGGGTGCGTTACCTGGGCAGGAAGGGGCGGCTCACCGATGTCCTGAAGGGGCTCAAGGACCTGCCCCCCGCGGAGCGCCCCGCCGCCGGGCAGGCCGTCAACCGGGCCAAGCAGCAGCTCCAGGCCGCCATCGAGGCCCGCCGCGAGGCGCTGGAGGCCCGGGCCATGGAGGCGCGCCTTGCGGCGGAGGCCATCGATGTCACCTTGCCGGGACGGGGGCAGTCCTGCGGCGGCCTGCATCCCGTCACCCAGACCCTGGAGCGCATCGAGGATCTCTTCGCCCAGGCAGGCTTCTCGGTGGCCGAGGGGCCTGAGATAGAGGACGACTACCACAATTTCGAGGCCCTCAATATCCCCGCCCATCATCCCGCGCGGGCCATGCACGACACCTTCTACATCGACGAGCACACCCTGTTGCGCACCCATACCTCGCCGGTGCAGATCCGGGTGATGCAGGCACGCAAGCCGCCCCTGCGGGTGATCGCGCCAGGCCGGGTCTATCGCTGCGATTCCGACGTGACCCACACGCCCATGTTCCACCAGGTGGAGGGCTTCATGGTGGATGAGGCGGTGAGCTTCGCCGACCTCAAGGGACTGCTCAGCGATTTTCTCCGGGCCTTTTTTGCCAGGGATCTGGCCTTGCGCTTCCGTCCCTCGTATTTTCCTTTCACCGAACCTTCCGCCGAGGTGGATATCCAGTGTGTCATCTGCAACGGCGATGGCTGCCGTGTCTGCGGCCAGACCGGCTGGCTCGAAGTCATGGGCTGCGGCATGATCCATCCCGCCGTACTGGCCAAGGTGGGCATCGATGACGAGGCCTATACCGGCTTTGCCTTTGGTTTGGGCGTGGAGCGCCTGGCCATGTTGCGCCATGGAGTCAATGACTTGCGCTTGTTTTTTGAGAATGATTTGAGATTTCTGGAGCAGTTTGGATAACTGAGCGCGCATGAAATTCAGCGAACGATGGCTGCGTGAATGGGTGGATCCTCCCGTGGATACCGCCGGCTTGTGTGAGCAGCTCACCATGGCGGGCCTGGAGGTGGAGTCCGTGACGCCCGCTGCCCCCTTCTTCGAGGGCGTGGTCGTGGGGCGGGTCCTCAGCGTCGAGGCCCATCCCTCGGCCGGGCGGCTGCGGTGCTGCCAGGTCGATGTGGGCAGCGACCGGCCGCTGTCCATCGTGTGCGGCGCCGGCAACGTGCGGACGGGACTGCTGGCACCCACCGCCTGCGATGGGGCGCGGCTCCCGGACGGCACCCGCATCCGGCCGGCCCGGCTGCGCGGCGAGCTTTCCGAGGGCATGCTGTGTTCGGCCGCGGAACTGGGGCTGGCGGAGCAGGCCGACGGCCTGCTGGAGCTGCCGGACGATGCCGCCGTGGGCCAGGATATCCATGCCTGCCTTGGCCTGGACGATCACATCATCGAGTTGAGTCTCACACCCAATCGCAGCGACTGCCTGAGCGTGGGCGGGATCGCCAGGGAGGTCGGCGTTCTCAATGCCTGCCCCGTCCATGCCGTGGACACGGCAGCCGTCCCGCCGGCTTGCGAGGCCGCGTTCCCCGTGACCGTGGCCGCGCCCCAGGCCTGTCCCCGCTACCTGGGGCGGGTGATCCGCAACGTGAACCCTGCGGCGGCCACGCCGCTCTGGATGCGGGAGCGCCTGAGACGCAGCGGCCTGCGTTCGATTCACCCCGTCGTCGATGTGACCAACTACGTGATGCTGGAGCTGGGACAACCCATGCACGCCTTCGACCTGGATCGTCTCGAACAAGGCATCGAGGTGCGTCTGGCCCGCCCCGGAGAGTCCCTGCGCCTGCTGGATGGCCAGGTGGTGACCCTCGACGAGGACGTGCTGGTGATCGCGGATGCCTCGGGTCCCCTGGCCATGGCCGGCATCATGGGCGGCGCGGCCAGCGGCGTGGGGGAGCGGACGCAAAACCTGTTCCTGGAAAGCGCGTTTTTCAGCCCCGGGGCCATCGCGGGCCGGGCGCGGCGTCATGGCCTGCACACGGATTCCTCCCACCGCTTCGAGCGGGGCGTGGATCCGGCCCTGGCGCATCGTGCCATGGCACGGGCCACGGCCCTCCTGCTGGAGATCGTCGGCGGTGAGCCGGGGCCCGTGGTGGATGTCACGGCCGGGGAATACCTGCCCGTGCGCAAGGCGGTCGCGCTGCGCGCACGGCGGCTGCAGCGCCTGCTGGGCATGGAGGTGGCGCCGCAGAAGGTGCAGGACATTTTCCAGCGGCTGGGGTGCGCGGTGGAAGCGGTGGAGGCGGGGTGGCGGGTGACGCCGCCCACCGCCCGTTTCGATATCGCCATCGAGGCAGACCTCATCGAAGAGGTGGCGCGCATCCACGGGTACCAGAATCTGCCCGTGGTCCGTCCCAGGGCATCGCTGGCCATCGAGGGGGGCGTGGCGCCACGCCGGCAACGCCACCGCGCGAGCCGGCTTCTGGTGGACCGGGGTTACCGCGAGGCGATCACTTACAGCTTCATCGATCCGGAACTGCAGCGCCTGTTCGATCCGGAACGAGCGCCTGTCGCCCTCAGCAATCCCCTGTCCAGTGACCTTGCGGTGATGCGCACCTCCCTGTGGCCGGGTCTGGTGCAGGCCCTGATCCATAATCTGCATCGCCAGCAGAAGCGTGTCAGGCTCTTCGAGATTGGCATGAAATATATAAAACAACATAATGAAATAAAAGAGAATCTTGTGGTATCAGGGGCGGTGACGGGCAGCCTGTGGCCGGAACAGTGGGGGGCGGCGCAGCGGCCCGTGGACTTCTATGACGTGAAAGGTGACGTGGAGGCCCTGTTGCGTTGTGGCGGGCGGGCCGAGCCGCGCTTCAGTGCCCGACCCGTTCATCCTGCCCTCCACCCCGGCCAGTCGGCGGCCTTACTGGACGAGCGCGGCGACTGCCACGGTTGGCTGGGCGTGCTGCATCCCCGGCTGGCACAGGCACTGGCGCTGGAGCAGGACGTTTTGGTTTTTGAGTTGAGTTCCCATATCATAGGCGAGGACGCGATACCGGTTTTTCGTGAGCTGTCGAGGTTTCCCGCCGTGCGGCGCGATCTGGCCGTCATCGTGGCCGAGGCGGTCCCGGCGGGTGAGGTGATGGACTGTGTCAGGGAAGCGGCGGGACCCTTGCTGCGTCAGTTACAGTTGTTTGATGTGTATCGCGGCAAAGGCATTGTTTCAGGTAAAAAAAGCATCGCCTTGGGCTTGACCCTGCAGGATTTTTCGCGCACCCTTACAGATGCAGAGGTCGAGGCACTGCTGGAAAGGGTGCTGGCGCACCTGAAGGACAGACTAGACGCAACCCTGAGAGACCAGCCTGGGAAAGATAAGGAGAGATAACCCGATCTTGCACAAACTTGGTAACCATCGTGTAGCCCGGATGAAGGCCCGCCAGGGCCGTAATCCGGGGAAACACCTTTCCCGGATTCCGCTCACGCTCCATCCGGGCTACGTGTTGGACCGTTTCATTCTGCATATAGGTCTTTGCGGTGGACAACGGCGCCGATTTTTTGCAACTGTCAGGATAAGGAACGGGGCATGGCACTGACGAAAGCGGACATGGCGGAGAAACTGTTCGAGGAATTCGGCCTCAACAAGCGGGAGGCGAAGGAACTGGTGGAGATGTTCTTCGAGGAGATTCGCCACGCGCTGGAATGCGGCCAGCAGGTGAAGCTTTCCGGATTCGGCAATTTCAATCTGCGGGAAAAGAACGAACGGCCGGGTCGCAATCCCAAGACCGGCGAGGAGATTCCCATCACGGCCCGGCGGGTGGTGACGTTTCACCCCGGGCAGAAACTGAAAGCGCGGGTGGAGGCCTATGCTGGAACCCAGCAACAATGACGAACTGCCCCCCATTCCGGGGAAGCGCTATTTCACCATCGGCGAGGTCAGCGAGCTGTGCCGTGTCAAACCTCACGTGCTGCGTTACTGGGAGCAGGAGTTCCCCCAGCTCTCTCCCGTGAAGCGGGCGGGCAACCGTCGCTATTACCAGCGCCAGGATGTGATGATCGTGCGCCAGATCCGCGACCTCCTGTATCACCAGGGCTTCACCATCAGCGGTGCCCGGCAGCAATTGACGGGAGCCGAGACAAGACAGGATGTCAGCCGCAGCCGCCAGATCGTCCGGGAAATGCGAAAAGAGCTGGAAGGGGTTCTCAAGATCCTGAAAAGCTGATCTAATACGCGGGCCGCGCGGCGGGGTCGGGCTGTCGCGGCCGTATCGGAATACGGTCATCACGAAAAAACCGTTTTGAGTACGGGGCGTAGCGCAGCCTGGTAGCGCACCTGAATGGGGTTCAGGTGGTCGGAGGTTCAAATCCTCTCGCCCCGACCAACTCACCGTCTCTTGCCCTGCCTTTCCATGCCAGGGCGTGGTAGACCGGGTGTCAGTCCTGCGGGCCTTCATTGTCGGTCTGCCGCGCGGGCTCCCCCCAAACCGGTCACGTCCATTTGCCCAGGAGCGTCTCAATACCTTGAATTTCGAGCACTTGAGTTTCGAGCGCAGTCCTTTGTCATTCCGAACGTAGTTCCTTGTCATTCCCCCTTTCCTTGTCATTCCGGGCGCAGCGAGGAATCCTGGGCCAGCGGCATAAGATTTCTCCCTTTGGTCGAAATGACACTTCAATGTCATTCCGGGCACAGCGAGGAATCCTGGGCCACCGGCACAGGATTTCTCCCTTCGGTCGAAATGACAGGTGGCTTGTCATTCCCCCTTTCCTTGTCATTCCGGGCGCAGCGAGGAATCCTGGGCCACTGGCACAGGATTTCTCCCTTCGGTCGAAATGACAGTGGGCTTGTCATTCCCCCTTTCCTTGTCATTCCGGGCGCAGCGAGGAATCCTGGGCCACTGGCACAGGATTTCTCCCTCCGGTCGAAATGACAGTGGGCTTGTCATTCCCCCTTTCCTTGTCATTCCGGGCGCAGCGAGGAATCCTGGGCTACCGGCACAGGATTTCTCCCTTCGGTCGAAATGACACAGGGAAGGGGTCGGAATGGCACAGGGAAGGGGTCGGAATGACACAGGGGAGGGGTCGGAATGACACAGGGGAGGGGGAGAAATGACACAGGGGCGTGTACTTTCCCATCGGGTGAGGGAAATTGTGCGATGATTGGGTTAAGATAAGTCTTTTTGCAACGAGAGTGCACGGAGTGATCGAGGAATTCCCGCGGATCAAGCGCCTGCCCCCTTACGTCTTCAATATCGTCAACGAATTGAAGGCCAAGGCACGGGCGCGGGGTGAGGATATCATCGATTTCGGCATGGGCAATCCTGACCAGCCCACGCCGCCTCACATCGTGGCCAAGCTGGTGGAGGTGGCGCAGCGCGAGGATACCCACCGCTATTCCATGTCGCGCGGCATTCCCCGCCTGCGCCGCGCCATCTGCCGCTGGTACCATGACCGCTACGGCGTGGAACTGGACCCGGAATCCGAGGCCATCGTCACCATCGGCTCCAAGGAGGGACTGGCCCACCTGGCCCTGGCCACCATGGGGCCCGGCGACGCGGTGCTGGTGCCCAATCCGGCCTATCCCATCCATCCCTACGGCTTCGTCATCGCCGGTGCCGACATCCGGCACGTGCCCCTGGTGCCCGGCGGTGATTTCTTCCGGGAACTGGAGAAGGCCATCAAGGATTCCTGGCCGCGGCCCAAGATGCTGCTGCTCAATTTCCCCTGCAACCCCACCACGGAGTGCGTGGATCTCGCCTTTTTCGAGCGGGTGGTGAGCATTGCCCGCGAGCACGGGATCTGGGTGGTGCACGACCTTGCCTACGCGGATATCACCTTCGACGGTTACCGGGCACCTTCCATTCTCCAGGTGTCAGGCGCCAAGGACGTCGCCGTGGAATTTTTCAGCCTTTCCAAGAGTTACAACATGCCCGGCTGGCGGGTGGGCTTCATGTGCGGCAATGCCACCCTGGTGGCGGCCCTGGCGCGCATCAAGTCCTACCTGGATTATGGCATGTTCACACCCATCCAGGTGGCCGCCATCACCGCCCTGGAGGGTCCCCAGGACTGCGTGGCGCAGATCACCGCCATGTACCAGCGTCGCCGCGACGTATTGTGCGAGGGGCTCAATGCCGCCGGCTGGCCGGTGGAAAAACCCCGCGCCACCATGTTCGTCTGGGCGCCCATCCCGGCACAGTACCGCCATCTGGGCTCATTGGAATTCGCCAAGAAGCTGCTGGAAGAGGCCAAGGTCGCCGTCTCACCGGGCATCGGCTTCGGCGAATACGGCGACCAGTACGTGCGCTTCGGTCTCATCGAGAACGAGCATCGCACGCGCCAGGCCATTCGCGGCATTCGTGCCATGTTCAGAAAGGATCAACGACAGGATATCGCCATGGGAGGACAATCTTGAATCCGGTCAAAGTGGGTCTGTTGGGACTGGGCACGGTCGGCGGCGGCACCGCCAACGTGCTCGCCCGCAATCAGGAGGAGATCGCCCGACGTGCCGGGCGGGGCATCGTCATCACCCATGCCGCCGCGCGGGAGACCAGTTTCCCGGACGTGGACACCACGGGCATGCGCATCGGCACCGATCCCTTTGCGGTGGTGGACCAGCCCGACATCGACATCGTGGTGGAACTCATCGGGGGCTACGAGCCGGCCCGGGAACTGGTGCTGCGCGCCATTGCCAACGGCAAGCACGTGGTCACCGCCAACAAGGCGCTGATCGCCAGGCACGGCAACGAGATCTTCGCCGCCGCCCAGGCTCGAGGCGTGATGGTGGCCTTCGAGGCGGCGGTGGCCGGCGGCATTCCCATCATCAAGGCCCTGCGCGAGGGACTAGCCGCCAACCGCATCGAATGGGTGGCGGGCATCATCAACGGCACCGGCAACTTCATCCTCACCGAGATGCGCGACAAGGGGCGCGATTTCGCCGAGGTGCTGGCCGAGGCCCAGGCCCTGGGGTATGCCGAGGCTGATCCCACCTTCGACATCGAAGGCATCGATGCGGCCCACAAGCTCACCATCATTGCTGCCATCGCCTTCGGAATCCCCCTGCAGTTCGACCGGGTCTACACCGAGGGCATCGCCCACATTACCCGCGAGGACGTGGACTATGCCGAGCAGCTGGGGTATCGCATCAAGCATCTCGGGCTGACCCGGCGCACGGCGCAGGGCATCGAGCTGCGCGTTCACCCCACCTTGATTCCCCAGCGCCGCCTCATTGCCAACGTCAACGGCGTCATGAACGCCGTCCTGGTCAAGGGCGATGCCGTGGGGCCCACCCTCTATTACGGCGCCGGCGCCGGTCGCGAGCCCACTGCTTCCGCGGTGGTGGCGGATCTGGTGGACGTGACCCGGACCCTGACCACTGATCCCGAGAACCGTGTGCCCCACCTGGCCTTCCAGCCCGACGCCCTGTCCGATACGCCCGTGCTGGCCATGGAGGCGGTGGAGACCGCCTATTACCTGCGCATGCAGCTCGTTGATCGCCCCGGCGTGCTGGCGGACATCACGCGCATCCTGGGCGACCAGGGCATCAGCATCGAGGCGGTGCTGCAGAAGGAGCCCGTGGGGGGTGCCAGCGACGTGTCGCTCATCATGCTGACCCACCGGGTCCTGGAGCGGAAGATGAACGAGGCCATACGGCGCATCGAGGCCCTGGACACGGTCGAGGGCCAGGTGACCCGCATCCGCATGGAGCCGCTCAACAAGGATGATTGAGCAGGGTTGATGATTGCCCCCGGGAGCGCCGGGTTGTACTCGGCATGCCGGCTGCAAGCCGACGATCCCGGCGCCGAAGACACTTGGAGCAGGAACGCGGGACGCGCGGCTGCACTAGACTGGAGTACGAGGAATGACATCATGACGTTTCGCCCCCGTTACACCGGCCTCATCGACCGGTACCGCGACCGCCTGCCGGTTCATGACGACATGCGCATCATCAGCCTCGGCGAGGGCAACACCCCGCTCATTCGCCTGAGCAACATACCGCGTCTTCTGAAGAAGGACGTGGACATCTACGTGAAGTACGAGGGACTCAATCCGACCGGATCTTTCAAGGACCGGGGCATGACCATGGCGGTGACCAAGGCCGTGGACGAGGGCAGCCGCGCCATTGTCTGCGCTTCCACCGGCAATACCTCGGCCTCGGCCGCCGCCTACGCCGCGCGTGCCGGCATCACTGCCTTCGTGCTCATCCCCGAGGGCAAGATCGCCCTGGGCAAGCTGGCCCAGGCCATGATGCACGGTGCGGTGGTGATCCAGGTCAAGGGCAACTTCGATGCCGGCATGGCGCTGGTGAAACAGGTCGGGGAGACTGCTCCCGTGACCATCGTCAATTCCATCAATCCCTACCGCCTGCAGGGACAGAAGACCGCCGCATTCGAGATCGTCGAGGAACTGGGCGCCGCCCCGGACTATCACTGCCTGCCCGTGGGCAATGCGGGCAACATTTCCGCCTACTGGATGGGGTACTGCGAATATCACGAGCACGGGGTGGTGAACAGCCGGCCGGTGATGTGCGGCTACCAGGCCAGCGGTGCCGCCCCCTTCCTGCGCGGGGGACCCGTGGCACAGCCCGAGACCGTGGCCACGGCCATCCGCATCGGCAATCCCCAGAGCTGGGAGAAGGCCTGGGCCGCCAGCCGGGAATCCGGCGGCTGGTTCGACGAATTCTCCGACGAGGAGATTCTCGCTGCGCAGAAACTGCTGGCGGACAAGGAGGGAATATTCTGCGAACCTGCCTCCGCCATCTCCCTCGCCGGGGCCATGCAGGATATCAGGTCTGGAAAAATCCCCGAAGGCAGCCGCATCGTCTGCACCCTGACGGGTCACGGGCTCAAGGACCCCGATACCGCCGTGCGCCAATGCAAAGGGCGGGTACTGACCGTGTCCGCGGAGCTTGAGGCGGTGAAAAAAACCATTCTGGACCATGTTGACTGATAGCCGTCAACAGCTCCTGAGCAAACATGAGCTTCTCCAGTCAATTATGAAATAACAAATATATCTACCTGTTATTAATAAAAATATAATATACCGGGTCAATTCGTAGGCGTTTTCCGCCCCTGGCCGGTGCTTTCCCCGCGTGCCGGAGTGCCGTAAAGAATTTCCATATTCTTCAAGCTATTAAGTTATTTCCTGAGCAGGACGATATCCCTTGGGAAGGAAGGTCGGTGGGGGAGATGCCCTGTGAGGAACTCCACCCGAAAACCGCCTGGAAACTGGTCAGGAATCACAAGGCAGGGAGGGTGCGAGCACACGTGGAACTGCGGCCCGGCGATTCCCCATGAACAGAAGAACAACCTTCAATTTCAGCAGCCCCCAGGGGAGCCCCGTCAAGCGGCAGACCCTGTTGCTCGTCTTGTTGCTGGTGGGGGGGATCGGTGTTTCGTTCGCCGTGTTCAGCTTCGTCCGTATCGCGGAATTCAAGGCTGCCCAGGCCGACTTCGAGTTGCTGGCCGAGGCCCATGACGCCACCCTGCACAAGGAGATCCAGCTCAACCTGGGTATCATCGAATACGTCTTCAGCTTTTACCAGGGTTCCCATCACGTCTCCCGCGAGGAATTCCGCACCTTCGTCAACGGACCCCTGCAACAGCACAGTGCCGTCATGCAGCTGGGCTGGGTGCCCCGCGTGAGCGCGGCGCAACGGGCAGACTTCGAAAGAGGATTCGAGGAGGAAGGGTTCCGGGACTTTCGAATCCGGGAGAAAAAGGACACCGGCATGATCGTGCCGGCCGCCAGCCGGGACGAGTATTTTCCCATCCATTACCTGGAGCCGGCCTCGGGTTCGGAAATCATGCTGGGCCTGGACCTGGCAACGGATCCCGTGTACAGGGAGGTCATGTGGGCGGCCCGCGACAGTGGCCAGGTGCATCTCAGCCGGCGTATCACCGTCAACAACGGCGTGGACGAATACCATGTCGTCGTCGTGGCCAGGCCGGTCTATCGCAAGGGCGTGGTGCTCGACAGTGTGACGGCGCGGCGCGAGCATCTGGAAGGCTTTCTCATCGAGGTGCTGGATGTCAATGCCCTGCTGGTGGAGGCCGTCGTTTCATGGGGCATCTTCGATATCAATATCATGCTGTTGGATCAGTCCGCCCCTGCCGAGGAACGGATCCTGTTCCACTATGATTCCCGGGCGGATCACAGCCACAGGATCGGGGGCGAGTTGAGCACCCCGTCGGCGCTCTACCGGCGGTCCAGTGTTCCGGTGCCGGGACGGGAATGGGTCCTCGTCTTTCAGCCGGGAGAGTCCTTCTGGGTTACGCACAGCAGCTGGGAGCCCTGGGTCGCCCTG
Organism: Gammaproteobacteria bacterium; assembly: GCA_026981935.1. GTDB lineage: Bacteria > Pseudomonadota > Gammaproteobacteria > SZUA-140 > SZUA-140 > S012-109. Next base: position 17,776 of record JALSIC010000030.1, on the reverse strand, counting down.
GTGACGGGGCTGGTCCTCACCTTTCTGCTCTGTGCCCTGCAGGTCAGTTCCATACGGCGTACCACGGAAGTGGAGAATCTGGCCACCGGGCTTGCGGAGGCCAATGCCAAGCTGGAGAAACAGATCGCCCGCCGGCGCCAGGTCGAGGAGGCGGTAAAACGCTCGCGCAAGATGCTGCGCCTGGTGCTGGATACCATCCCGGTCCGGGTGTTCTGGAAGGACCGCGACCTGAAATATCTGGGATGCAACCGTCGTTTCGCCGAGGATGCGGGGCTGGACTCACCACGGGACATCGTCGGCAAGGACGACTATCAGCTCGTCTGGCGTGAGCACGCCGACCTCTATCGTCGCGACGACCGGGAGGTCATCATGCACGGACAGGCCAAGCTCAACATCGAGGAACCCCAGACCGGCCCGGGAGGCAGGCGGCTCTGGCTGCGTACCAGCAAGATCCCGCTCACCGATATGGAGAACAATATCATCGGCGTGCTGGGGACCTACGAAGACATTACCCAGCAGAAGGAAGCCGAAGAGGCCCTGCACAGGGAGACCCTCGAAAAACAGCGCATCGAGCAGGCGCTGGTCAAGGTGGCCGATGCCGTTTCATCGACCACGGGTGACGAGTTCTTCCGTATCCTGGCCCGGAACCTGACCACGACCCTGGGCATGGATGTCGCCTTCATCGCCGCGTTCACGGATGACGATGCCAGCAAGGCGGAAACACTTGCCATTTGCATTGATGGAGAGATTGCTGACAATTTTTGTTTCAAGATCACCGGCACGCCCTGTGAGGTGGCGATGCGCGAGGGGGGGTATTACCACCCGAGGGGACTGGCAGAGGCCTTCCCCCAATGCGGCATGCTGGTGGATATCGCGGCCGAGAGTTACCTCGGCACGCCTTTGTATGATACGGGAGGCACGGCGCTGGGCATCGTGGTGGTGATGAGCCGCAGCCCCATGGACAACCGCCAGCCTGCGGAATCCATCCTGCAGATCTTCGCCAACCGCATGGCGGCCGAGCTGCAACACAAGCGGGCCGAGGCGGAGATCCGAGACCTGATCAAGTTTCCCAATGAAAACCCCAGCCCCGTGCTGCGGGTGCGGGAGGACGGCCAGCTCATGTATGCCAATCAGGGCAGCGCCCATATCCTGTCCAGCTGGAGATGCGCGGTGGGTGCCAGGGTTCCCGCAGAGGTTCTCGCGCTGTGTCGGCAGGCCCTGGAAGATGGCCGGCCCAAGGAGGTGGATATCACCTGTGACGACCGGGAGTATTCCTTCATGTTCGCGCCCAGCGTGGAGTACCAGTATGTCAGCATCTTTGCCCATGACATTACGGAACGCCAGCAGGCCAGGGCGGAAATGAGCAAATTATCGCGCGCCGTGGAGCAGACCGCGGATTCCATTTTCATCACCGATCCGCAGGGCGTGATCGAATACGTCAATCCCGCCTTTGAGAAGACGACGGGCTATGCACGGCAGGAAGCCCTGGGGCAGACGCCCCGGCTGTTCAAATCCGGGCGTCATGACAAGGCGTTCTACGAACGCATGTGGCGGACCCTGCTCTCGGGCAAGGTCTATCGTGACGTGATGGTCAACCGCCGCAAGGACGGTACCCTCTATTACGAGGAGAAGAGCATCACGCCCCTGCTGGACGAGCAGGGCAATATCACCCATTTCATCTCCACCGGCAAGGACATCACCGAGCGCATGCAGGCGGAGGAGCGCCTCCACCACCTTGCCTATCACGATGTCCTCACCGATCTGCCCAACCGGGCACTGTTCATGGACCGCCTCACGCACGCGCTGGCGAGGCGTCATGCCGAGGGCAGCCATGTTGCCGTGATGTTTCTGGACATGGATCGCTTCAAGACCATCAACGACACTCTGGGCCACGACAGTGGTGATCGTCTGTTGCAGGCCTTTGCCCGCATCCTGGTGGGCTGCGTGCGCGAGGGCGATACCGTGTCCCGCTTCGGCGGGGATGAATTTGCCATCCTCCTGGAAGACGTGCCCTCGGTCTCCGCGGTGGCCCAGGTGGCCGACAAGATCCGTGAAGCCCTCAACAAGCCCTTCAAGGTGGATGGCCCCGATCTCTATGTGACCACCAGTATCGGTATCAGCCTCTACCCGGACGATGGACAGGATGCCACCACCCTGTTGAAACATGCCGATGCCGCCATGTATCGCGCCAAGGAGGCGGGAAGGAACAATTATCAGTTCTACGTGGCCGACATGGGTGAGGAGGACATGACAAGGCTGGCCCTGGAAAGCGGCCTGCGCCAGGCCCTGGATCAGGAGCAGTTCACGCTCGTCTATCAGCCACAGGTGGGTATCATGAACGGCCGGGTCACCGGTGCGGAAGTCCTCTTGCGCTGGCATCATCCCGAACGTGGGGAGGTGAGCCCTGCCGAGTTCATTCCCCTCCTGGAGGAGACGGGACTCATCCTGGAAGTGGGCACATGGGTCCTGCGCAGGGCGTGCGCGTCGGCGGCGCGCTGGAATGAACTGCTCAATTATCCCTTTCACGTCTCCGTCAATGTCTCGGGCCGTCAGTTCCACGATGCCGAATTCAACATCCAGGTGGCGCGGGTTCTGGAGGAGACAGGGCTGCCCCCTCATCTCCTGGAGCTGGAGATCACCGAGAGCGTATTGATGCAGCACGACCGGTCATCACTGGAAAACCTCGATGCCCTGCATCATCTGGGCGTGCGCCTCGCCATTGACGATTTCGGCACCGGTTATTCCTCCCTGAGCTACCTGAAACGCTTTCCCGTGGATACGCTCAAGATCGACCGGACTTTCATTCGCGATATCACCGATGACCGCGACGATGCCACCATTGTCAGCGCCATCGCGGTGATGGCGCGGCAGTTGAATCTCACGGTGATCGCCGAAGGCGTGGAGACGGAGGAACAACTGGATTTCCTGCGCCAGTGTTCCTGTGATGCCATGCAGGGATATCTGTTCAGCCAGCCCCTGCCGGAGGAGGAGATGACTACCCTGTTGCAGAACGAGATACGTCAGCGCGCCAGGATGCGCAGAGGGTAATCTTGTGTCGGCGGCCTAAGATTCCTCGCTGCGCTCGGAATGACAAAAAGGGGAGGGAATGACAAGCCCACTGTCATTTCGACCTCACCTCCCTGTCATTTCGACCTCACTTTCTGTCATTTCGACCGAAGGGAGAAATCCTGTGCCGCTGGCCCAGGATGCCTCGCTGCGCTCGGAATGACAAGGAAAGGGGGAATGACAGGAACGTTGTCATTTCGACCTCACCTCCCTGTCATTTCGACCTCACTTTCTGTCATTCCGACCGGAGGGAGAAATCTTGTGTCGCTACCCCCAGGATTCCTCGCTGCGCTCGGAATGACAAGGAAAGGGGGAATGACAGGAACGTTGTCATTTCGACCTAACTTTCTGTCATTTCGACCGGAGGGAGAAATCCTGTGCCGGCGGCTTAAGATTCCTCGCTGCGCTCGGAATGACAAGGAAAGGGGGAATGACAGGAACGTTGTCATTTCGCCCTCACCTCCCTGTCATTTCGACCGAAGGGAGAAATCCTATGCCGCTGGCCCAGGATGCCTCGCTGCGCTCGAAATGACAGGTGTTATCTGGAAAGACAAACCCTGATTGGAACCAGCAAACCTCAACGATTCAGGCTTGCATTGTTGACCGGCGGCCTTCGGGCGGCGTGGATGCCGTAATCCCGGGAGAAACACGGTCTATGCCGGGTTGATCCTCCCCATGGGAGGAAGACTTCATCCCATGGGGGCGACGGCTGCCGGATCAGGAGCCGTTTTCTGCCAGCATTTTCTCCCAGTAACGGGCCTTGCGGGGATCCTTGCGCAGGCCGAACCAGCCCTCGCTGTATCCCACGACGAGGTATTCCTGTGCCTCGCGAATGCCGTTTTCCGCCGCCTTGTGATACCAGTAGAGTGCCCGGCCTTCATCCTGTTCCACGAACAGGCCGCTGTGGTACATGAGTCCGAGATTGAATTGCGCCCGGGCATCGCCCTCCATGGCCAGCGGCAGCCAGTAGGAATAGGCGGAACCGTAGTCGCCCTCGTAGGCGGAATCATAGCCCTGTGTATAGGGGTCCGCCGGATCGGCGGCGGTGCCGGAGAAGGCGAAGAGCAAGGCAGAGCCCAGCAAGAGGGATTTGAAGCGCGTGGTGTTTTTCATCATGCATCCTCCATGGTGGCCTATCCGTGCAGTATGCCGGAGGGTCGCCGGAGGTTTTGTGACAGGGTTCACATTCCGCGCAGCTCCCCGGCAGGGAGGCTCTGCTTGAATGTGCCGGCATCTTCGATGAGCCGGCGCTGCAATGTTTTCCGGACCGCGGCCGGAGGCAGCGTGGCATGCCGGCCCGGCGAGGTGATGACGAGGCGACTGGTTTCAGGGTTGCCGAGCCATGCGCGGAAGAATGCGATCAGGTCTTGTTTTCCGATCCGGGCCACTTCGGCTGCGACGTGTTCCCGGCGCGAGAAGTCATGGTCGCCCAGCGTGAGCTGGCCGAAGAAACGGTGGCTGCGTTCGCCCAGGGTGTCGTCCTTTTTCAGGATGTCGTTGAGGAGGCCGTTGCGGTACTGGCGAAATTCCTCTTCGCTGATGCCAGCCAGGAGATCAGGCAGGTCTTCATCGAGGAATGTGTCCATGCGTGCCAGGATGGGGGATGGGCCATGGCCTGGTGACTGGACGATGAAACGCAGGCCGGGACGGTTCTGCACGAAGTAGGGGCTGGCGAAGACGATGTAGCCGAGCTGGTCCGTGGTGCGCAGAAGATGGAAGAAGGGGCCCTTGACGAGCCGCTGCAGGAGGCGGACCCGCGCCTCGGTGGCGGGATCGTCTGCCGGCGCCTGGTAATAGACCAGCACGGCGGCATCTTCGTGCTCGATGTCGAGACGGCGCAGGTATTCCCGGCCCGGCGCGAGGAGCGTGTATCGGCGCGGGACGGGGGCCTGCGCAAGGCGGCCTGTGCGGCGCAGGCGGTCGGCAATGGTACGGGCCATGTCGCGGGCCTCGGTGGCGGTGAGATTGCCGTGACTGAGGAGGTCGATGTGCACCGATGCCAGCAGCCGGGGGATGAACGCCGCCAGGGTTTCCGGCTGCAGTGTCCGGAGCGCTGCCAGATGAATGTCCGGTGGCCAGCTCTTGTGCTGGAGCAGAACGCCCAGTTCACGATTGAGCTGACGGTAAGGGCGGTCGTGGCGGCTGTTCTGCCAGTACAGCCGCAGCTGGTCCTTCTTGACGGCAAAGCGCCGGGGATCGATGCGCAGATTCAGCAGGGCATCCAGCAGGCGGTCGAGCAGCAGCGGCTGTTTTTCGTCGTAGCCGCCGAGACGCAGCAGGATGGCGCCCTTGCCGGGATCGACACCGTAATGTAGGCCGGCCAGGCTGGCCTGGTAGGCCAGGGGAGAGAGGCGGTCGTTGACCAGCATGAGGTAGAGACGCGTGAGCAGACTGTGCGCGGGGGTGTCGTCGGCAAGGGGGGTGGAGAGGATGACAAAGGTGTGGGCCCGGGGAATGCGGAACTCGCGATCCTGTGCGTGCCAGACATGCAGCCCCGGCTCCTCGTGAATCAAGGCCGGGACCGGCCGGGGCGGGTTTCCGTCTAGTGGGTCCGGAAGGTCGGCCAGGGGTTTCAGAGCGGCATGTTCTGGCAGGAACGGGTTGGGCGCCGGGATGGACAGTGCCGGATGGGGAGCCTGCCGGCGCCAGCGTTGGCGCAGGGCGTCGGCCAGGGGGGTGATCTGGTAGGGTGCCTGGTAATGAGGCTCCTGCAGACGGGTTGGCAGATGCGGGGCCATCAGTGTCAGGCGCATGTTTTCCGGTACCAGGCGTGCCAGCAGGTCGCGCAGGAAGTCTTCGCCATAGGCCGTGAATTCATAGGGGCCGCGCAATATCTTTTGTGGAGGGTAGCGATGGAGATCGGCGGCGAGCCGGCGGACTTCGCTGAGGGGAGGCGGCGGCTCGCGGTAATGGAACGCCAGGTCGTTCATGCGGCGCAGCTCGTCATAGAGCCAGGGCGCGACGCCTGCCTGGCGCATGAGCGCGATGTACTGGAAGACCAGCGCCGTGATGCTGCTGACGTAGTCCAGCCCTTCGGCGGTGAGGTCGATGGTGATGTCCAGCGTGGCCTCGTTGTCGGTGACCAGATCCGTGCCGGCACGCAGGCTGTTGATCCAGCCTCGCTTGCGGAGCAGCTGGAAGAGGCTGCCCGGACCTTCATGGCCCAGGAGATGGGAGAGGAGGAGCGTGGGTTTGGTCCGGTGGTATGCCTCCTGCCAGGGCAGGGGAAAAGACAGGCGCAGGCTGCGCCGTTCCTTGACGGGCACGATGTTGATCCATACCCCTTTCTGTTGCGGCAGGAACAGCGGCGCGCGGGGTGGTGTCCGCACGGTGCCACGGTTGGGGACGGATGAAAAATAATCCGTCACCATGCGTCGCAACGCCGGCAGGGGTTCCCTTCCCAGGACCACCAGGGTCATGAGATTGGCGGAATAGCGCTCGCGATGGAATCGGATCAGTGCCTGGCGCAGCTGTTGCGGTGTGCCATTTCCCAGAAGGGTGTCTTTGCTGCCTACCGAGAACTTGGTGAAAGGGTGCGCGGGATTGGCGGTGGCCTTCTGCACTTCCCAGAAACGCCGGTCGTCGTCCTTGATCTTGAGGCGGTACTCGGAATCCACGGCCTGGAATTCCCGTGCAACGAATGCTTCGTTGAACAGGGGGGCGACGAAGAACTGGGCAAAGCGGTCAAGCGCGCCCTGCAGGTGGTCCCTGTCCACATCGAAAAAGTAATTGGTGTGCTGTGCCGCCGTATAGGCGTTGTGCCGCCCGCCATGGGCGCTGAGAAACTCCTGGTAGTCGTCGGCGCGGGGATATTTCTCGGTGCCGAGAAAAAGCATGTGTTCCAGAAAATGCGCCAGGCCCGGGCGTTCCGGGGGGTCGTCGAAATATCCCACGTGGATATCCAGGCTGGCGGCTGCCTTGTCCGTATCGGGATCGGAGATCAGGAGCACGCGGAGCGCGTTGGGCAGGGTGACATACTGGTACTGGCGGTCGTCCCGCGCCGGTTTGTCGATGGTGACCTCTCCGGCGGCGAGGAGGGGAGGGAGCAGGCAGAATGCGAGTGCCAGGCAGCGTACGGACATACCACGGGGGTTCTTATAATATTTCATTTATATCATCAGGTAAAAATACAAAATTAAACTTATTGTCCAATTCTGGAGGTGGCGAGCGTTCCGGTGTGGCTGGCGCCGGCTCAAGGCCTCCCGGGGGCACGTCGATGAATCTTCAGGGCAGAGAGGCCGCCTGCCGTCCTTGCCCTTGTCTCCCTCGTCGAGGATTGGAAGCATTGAAGAAGAGCACCCTGTTACTGTTGCGAGGCCATGTTCTGGTGGGCGCGATCGTCCTTGTCCTGGCAGGGTGGATCGTGACCGCAGTATCCCATGATATGCGAAACGGGGCCTTCCCATCCATGCCCTGGTTCATGACGGTCCTGGTGGTGGTCTTGCTGGCCGCCCTGGCACTGGGGTGTCTGGTCTCGGACGCGCGGCGACAACGCCGGCTGAGGCGGAAGCTGGAAAGCGTGTCCATGATCGGGCAACTGTCCGGGCGCAGTACGGAACCTGGCGCCTGCCTCCCGGCAGACCTCGAGGCCACGAGCAGGGTGGGGGGCGAAGAGGAACCGGAACAGGAAGAAGAACAGGACAAGGGGGATTGGGAGCGCATGGGAGCGGAGATCGAAGCCCTTTTCCTCCGGCACCGGCGGATGCTCATGGCGGTCAGGACGGTCTGCAGGGAGATGGGGCGAGGTGTGGGTCGCCTGTCCCAACTCGTCACGCTCACGGTGCGGGAGGGGTGTGTCCCCGACAAACGCTGGGCGCAGTTGAGCGAGGCACTGAGCAGGCTTCGTGAAGGTCTCGGTGCCCTGAACGGGCAGGGCGGCCTGGGTGAGGAACTGCCGCGCCTGGCGGCCCGGAGCGGGCAGGGGGGCGAGAAGCTGCGCGAGATCGAAGAGGCCCTGCGTCGTCAGGAAGACGAGCTGGGCCGTGTCGAGACCCTGCTGGGCGGGGTGTCGGCCTCGGGCCGGAAGATCGGCGAGGTGCTGCAGGTGGTTCAGGAAATCTCGGAACAGACCAGTCTGCTGGCCTTGAATGCCGCCATCGAGGCGGCGCGGGCAGGCGAGAAGGGCCGGGGTTTCGCCGTGGTGGCGGATGCAGTGCGCACCCTGGCGCAACGCACCCAGGATTCCACCGAGGAGATCAAGGCGGTGGTGAACGACCTGCAACAGCGTACCGGTGAGGCAGTGGCCCGCATCGAAGAGGTGAATCGCCGCTTTTCTGCCTGTGTCGAGGCCGTGGAGGCGGGCGCTGAACAATATGGGGTACTGGATGGGGTACTGGCGGCCCTGGCCGGGAGCCTGGAGGAGGAACGTCGTCATCTCGCCGCCATGGTGACCGGGTTGCGCGAGGAGGCCGCCAGGGCCGTGGTGCTGCAGGAGACCCTGCAGCAACAGTCGCTGCTCATGGATGAACGGCTGGCGCCGCTGGAGGAGGCGGTGCGAGGCCTGGGTACACAGGTCAGGACCCTGCAGGATTGCGTGGACGATGCGCCCCATGGGTCAGCGAATTATTGAGACTTACATGACAGGAATGTGTCATTTCCGCCGTATTTCCTTGTCATTGCCACCACACCTGCTTGCCATTTCGACCTCACTTCCTGTCATTTCGTCCACATTTCACTGTCATTTCGACCGAAGGGGGAAATCCTGTGCCGGTGGTTCAAGATTCCTCGCTGCGCTCGGAATGACAGGGGGGACTCGGCCAACAGCCCCATGTCATTCCGGCCTCACTCTCTTGTCTTCTCCTCCTCACTTCTGTCATTTCGACCGAAGGGGGAAATCCTGTCCCACCGCCCTCAAGATTTCTCGCTGCGCTCGGAATGACAGGGGGGGCTCGGCCAACAGCCCCATGTCATTCCGGCCTCACTCTCTTGTCTTCTCCTCCTCACTTCTGTCATTTCGACCGAAGGGGGAAATCCTGTCCCACCGCCCTCAAGATTTCTCGCTGCGCTCGAAATGACAGGGACAATGTCACGAAATGACGGGGACAATGTCATTCCCACCACGTCTCCTTGCCAGTCCCACCGCACTTCCCTGTCACTTCTCGCTGCGCTCGGAATGACAGGGGGGACTCGGCCAACAGCTCCCTGTCATTCCGGCCTCACTCTCTTGTCTTCTCCTCCTCACTGCTGTCATTTCGACCGAAGGGAGAAATTCTGTGCCAGTGGTTTCAGATTCCTCGCTGCGCTCGGAATGACAGGGGGGGCTCGGCCAACAGCCCCATGTCATTCCGGCCTCACTCTCTTGTCTTCTCCTCCTCACTGCTGTCATTTCGACCGAAGGGGGAAATCCTGTGCCGGTGGTTCAAGATTCCTCGCTGCGCTCGGAATGACAGGGGGGACTCGGCCAACAGCTCCCTGTCATTCCGGCCTCACTCTCTTGTCTTCTCCTCCTCACTGCTGTCATTTCGACCGAAGGGAGAAATCCTGTGCCAGTGGTTCAAGATTCCTCGCTGCGCTCGGAATGACAGGGGGGGGCTCGGCCAACAACCCCATGTCATTCCGGCCTTACTCTCTTGTCTTCTCCTCCTCACTGCTGTCATTTCGACCGAAGGGAGAAATCCTGTGCCAGTGGTTTCAGATTCCTCGCTGCGCTCGGAATGACAGGGGGGACTCGGCCAACAGCTCCATGTCATGCATAGCAGATAACCTCGATAGAAGGGCGCTGAAGCGTTCTGGCCAGCCGGATTCAAACCGGATTCAAAAGGGATGCAAAAGGGCGGGCGCGGGCATGTGCGCGTCTGCATGGGCAGGCAGGGCCATGGCGCCGCTCAGCGTGTACAGGGTGACTGACTGGTCCTGGCCCTTCCGGTCCTGCCACGAGACGGTGACTTCCAGCCGCCACAGGCGTGGACGCCCGTTCCCGCCGGCCGAAGCGACATTGACGCGCCAGCGGCGCCGGTAGCGCGTATCGGCGCCTGGGAGGACGATTTCGCAGCAGGCTTCATCGGGACCGATGCGTTCCGTCCCGCCGGATACCGTTTGCCCGGCCGCAAGCCCCAGGCGCAGGGTCGCCAGCCGTTCCGCGGCCAGCATCACGGCCAGGCTCTGCTGGCGGGCATATCCATACTGCTGCTGCAGGGTGGCCTGGAGATGACTCAGGGCCGTGAGGGCGAAGGCCAGGATGGCCAGCGTGGCCAGTACCTCCATCAGTGTCAGGCCCCGGCAGGAGGCGTTCATGGGAGAGAATCCCTGTCCTGCCAGCTTCCCGCGATGGGGACGAAACGGCCCAGGTCCATGAGCCGCCGCAGCACCGTGGGGCGGTGTCGGATCAGAAAATCCCCGGTAAGGGCGATCCGTCCGATGCTGAGCAGGGCACCTTCCAGTACCAGTCCTCCGGCATCCCCGGTGATATCGCCGCGGACGAGGAGCAGGCCATGGATACGGCTGTCGCGCAGGCTCGCCACGTCGCCGTCGACGATCACGAGGACAGGACGCGAAGCAAGCCCCAGGTGAAGGCCAGAAAGTCGTGCCGGTGATGGCGCCGCAATGTGGATCACCCCCGGCATTTCCGGGATCAGGGCAGGCGGATGGGTGAAAAACTGGCGCTCCCAGGCCGGCGTCGCCAGGCTGCCCAGCGCGGCGTCCCCCGTACACAGTCCGTCCGGCAGGCAATCCCCGGGCAGGCGCACGACGGGCACGCCGTCGCGGAACAATCGGCCGCCGCTCCACAGCCGCGGCACTTCCCGCCCGCCGCGGAGTCGGCCGTCCCGGAGGCGTACCGCCTCGCGCGCAACGAGCGCAGCGGGCGGCGGTCGTCGCAGCCAGGGCAGGAAGCGGGCCCGCTGGCGCAGGCGCCGGGTGCTGCCGCCGTCGGTGGATGTCCCGGTGGCGCTGATTTCCACCCGGAAGTCGCCCTCGGGGCGCAGGTGGCTTGCGTAGGCGCTCCCGTCGGGCAGGGTGCCTGCGGGGCCGGCACGGGGCGGGCCGTCCAGGAGGGCGGGATCCAGAGCAGCAAATGCCCGTTCCAGCCCCGCCATGGCGGCGGCCAGGGCCTGCTGGTGGCGCAGTTCGTTGGCGCTCAGCCGGGCCTCGGTGAGTCCCACGCGGGCAGCGTATACGCTCATCAGGCTGAGGACGAAGAGCAACAGCAGGGTGACGGACAAGGTGGCGGCGCCCTGCTGCCCGTGGTCATGAGTCCGATGCGCCTGACGCCGGTTCACGGATTTCCGCTCAATCCCAGCTCAATTTCGGTGCCCAGCGCCTCATCTTCCCGCCCCCGTGCCGCCGGATGCGGCGGGTGGGAGCAGCAGGTTGGGCGGATAGACCGTGCTTCGCAGGGTGACGGTTTCGGCGGGAAAGGCGCGCAGCGATCCCGCCAGCACGATTTCCACGCCCAGCAGGTGCCACCGATCTGCTTCGGTTTCCCGCTCCCGGGACTGTGGCCATGCCAGGCGGTGGATCCGGAATTCGAGACGGGTGACCCGAAGTGCGGCGGGATCGCTGAGGCGCCACCAGCGCCCCCGTGCGCAATCGCGCTCCCGGGACCGGCCGCTGCGTCGGGTCATCAGGATCCCGTCCTGCAGCCTGAAGCCCCGTTGTTCGTCCCTGGCGAGGCGCCCGTTTTCATCCAGATCGTAGGCATAGAGCAGGCAGGGGCCGTCGTGATGCAGGGCGGCGAGAAAGGGATTGTCAGCCGCGGGGGGGAAGGCCAGCGTGTCGCCGGAGGGCGTATCGCCGGTGCGGCCTGCGTGTGCCCGGAAACCGGCCCGCCGGATGTCATGGACCATGAGGGTCATGAGGCCTGCCAGTGCCTGGTGCAGGCGTTGCTGGCGCAGCAGTCGTGACTGCATGTCGAGGAGCCCGGCGAAAAAGGCGAGCAGTCCCGTCAGCAACACTGCGCCCAGGGTCATGGCCACCAGCAGCTCCGTCAGGGTGAATCCCCCTGTCCTGTTCGGGATGGTTCTGTTCAGCATGGCGGATAACCGCGCAGCCGGACGGCACACAGACGGATGCGCCCGAGGCTGCTCACCACGATGCGCATTTCCTTTTCCGACTCGCCGGCGATGCGCACACGCAGGGTGCCCGGGCGGGCGCCGCCTCGCAATGGACCGAAACGGAGCAGGTGACCGGGAAAATTGCTGGCGAGGCGGATGTGGGGCAGGGCGGTGCTGTCCAGGCGTGGAGCCGGCCGTCCGTCGATGAGACACTCTTCCCGGTCACAGGCGCAGGGGCCGGCGTCGCTGATGCCCATGCACCACTGGCCCGAATCCTGGATGACGAAGCGCACGGCCAGGCTGCGGTTGGCACGAATGGCCTCGAGCCGTGCGGCACGGAGTTCGGCGCCGATGATCTCGGCGGCCCCCTTGAGGCGCTGCTTGGCGAGCAGCCCCTGGGCGGCGGGCACGGCCTGGACGGCCAGCAGCGCCACGATGGCCAGTGCCAGGAGCACTTCCAGCAGCGACACGCCCGCCCCGACTGCCCGCGCGGGTTTCGGGCGGGGACGGCGCGTGGCGTATGTCGCGATCCTTGCAGGCATGCGCATTCCCTTGCGATGACACCCAGTCTATCGCAATAATCGCCGCTGGGGGAAGGGTTCAGAGGACAGAGGACAGAAGACGGAAGACAGAAGATGGAAGACAGAAAGTGAAGAAGATGAAGGGAATGCCATGGAAGGCAAGGAAGGAAAAGAGAACAGGAGAGGATTCACCTTGACGGAGCTGCTCATCGTGCTGGCCATCCTGGGCATCGTGGCCACGCTGGCCTATCCCGCCTACCTGGAGGCCTTGCGCAAGCAGCGGCGCCTGGATGCCATGAACGGCCTGCTGCAGGTCCAGGCGGCCCAGCAACGCCATCACGGCCGGTATGGCGCCTACGCCACGACACTCACCGCGCTGGGATGGGCCGCGGAGGTGGCGCCTTCTCCCGCCGGCCATTACCTGCTGCGGCTGGAAGATGCCACGGCGGGGCGTTTTGTGGCCGTTGCCGTGCCCCGGCCCGGGGGCAGCCAGACGGGCGATGCCTGCCGGCGTTTCGTTCTGGACCAGGACGGTCCCGCCCCCGCGCGTTCCAGCGATCCGGGCTGCTGGCTGAGATGACGACGGCGCTGCGGCGGGAGCTCCTGCTCTGCGTGCCGGGCCTGCGTGGCGTGCCCGGGCTGCGCCATCTGTTTCGCGACGCGGCGGACCACCCCGGTCTGGCGCTGCTGGGCCAGGCCCTGGGGCGGGGGAAGGCCCTGCCCGGCGGGGAGGAGGCCGCCGGGGTTTACGGCAATGCGGCCCGGCTGTGTGGCCTTGCGGCCGCCGCGGCCGATGAGACGGCCCAGCCCCTGGCTTCATGGAGCCTTTGGGGCGAGTCTCAGGAGACTCCGCCCCCGGCTGGCGGGTGGCTGCGGGCCGATCCCGTATGGCTGGAGGCCGACCGGGACCGGGTGGTGCTGCGCGATCTCGTGTCGCTCGATGCGGCGCAGGCCCGGGTGCTGGTGACCTTGCTCAACGAACACCTGTCGGCCGAGGGCCTGCACATCGAAGCCGTCTCCCCGCGGCGCTGGTACCTGAGGATGCAGGATGAGCAGGCGCGTGCCTTGCAGACCTGGCCGCCGTATCGCGCCCTGGGGCAGGACATTCATCCCTTCATGCCGGCCGGGCCGGCGGGCGGGCGCTGGCGGCGCCTGCTCAACGAAATCCAGATGTTGCTCCACGAGTGCCCGGTCAATGCCGCGCGCCGGGAGGCGGGCCAGCCGCCGGTGAACAGCGTGTGGTTCTGGGGCGGGGGGGTATCGTCCCGGGCGGCGGCGGGCCAGACCCAGGCTGATTCCCGGACCGTTGCCTTGCAGGGGGTCTGGAGCGACGATCCGGTGTTGCGGGGGCTGGGGCGGGTGAGGGGGGCGGCGTGCGCGCCACTGCCGCCGGATGCCGCGGCCTGGCTTGCGCATGCCGGCGCGGGGACTCACCTGGTTTTTTGCGATGCGCCCTGGCTGCCCGCGTTGCGGGGCGAGCCCGAGGAGTGGGCTGATTGTCTGGCGCAGTGGCAGAGGGACTGGCTGGCGCCGCTGCTGGAGGCCCTGAAAACGGGGGATCTGGATGCCCTGAGGTTATACGATGGCGGCGGGACGGGCTGGGATCTTGCGGGCTGGCGCCGGCCTCGCTTCTGGCCGGTGCGCCGTCGCGCCTTTCGCGAATGGTTGTGACGGGAGCGGGAGCGCGGGGATCGTGGTGAGACGCCGGATCGTGCGCCGCCGGGGCGATGCGGCCCTTGCCCGCCGTCTCGCGGGCGAGGGGAGGATGCACCCCGTGCTGGCGAGAGTTTATGCCCAGCGCGCGGTGCAGGGCCCCGACGAAGTGGCCTATGGCCTGGAGGGCCTGTTTGCCCCCCATGCCCTCAAGGGCATGGAGGACGCGGTGGAGCTCCTGGCCGGGGTGGCGGCGGCAGGGGAGCGGATCCTGGTGGTGGGCGATTTCGATGCCGATGGGGCCACCAGCACGGCCCTGGCGCTGCGAGCCCTGCGTGCCATGGGATGCCGGGCAGATTATCTGGTGCCCAACCGCTTCCGGTACGGTTATGGCCTGACACCGGAGATTGTCGCGGAGGCCGCCCGGCGCGAGCCTGCGCTCATCGTCACGGTGGACAACGGCATCTCCAGCCTGGCCGGCGTCGAGGCCGCGGTGGCGCGGGGCATTGCCGTGCTGGTTACGGATCACCACCTGCCGGGCGCCGCACTGCCGGCGGCCGATGCCATCGTCAATCCCAATCAGCCCGGCGACGACTTTCCCAGCAAGCATCTCGCAGGGGTGGGCGTGATCTTCTATGTGATGACGGCCCTGCGTGCCCGTCTCCGCGAGACGGGCTGGTTCGCCGCGCGGGGGCTGGAGGTGCCCAATCTCGCGGCGTTGCTGGACCTGGTGGCCCTGGGTACGGTGGCGGACGTCGTGCCCCTGGATCGCAACAACCGCATCCTCGTGGCCCAGGGGCTTGCGCGCATCCGCCGCGGCCTGTGCTGCCCCGGCATTCTTGCCCTGCTGGAGGTCGCGGGCCGCGACCACCGGCAGGTTGGAAGCAGCGAACTGGGGTTCGTCCTGGGGCCGCGTCTCAATGCCGCCGGGCGCCTGGAGGACATGTCCCTGGGGATCGAATGCCTGCTGAGCGACGACCCGGCGGCGGCGCGGGTCCTGGCGCTGCGCCTGGACGAGCTGAACCGCCGCCGCCGCCACATCGAAGCCGAGATGCAGGCGGAGGCGCTGGCGGAACTCGAAGCCTGTTCCCTGCATGACGATGACGACGCCCTGCCCGCGGGCCTGTGTCTTTATCGTTCCCACTGGCACCAGGGGGTGATCGGCATTCTCGCGGCGCGGATCAAGGACCGCCTGCACCGCCCGGTGATCGCCTTTGCACCGGGTGGTGCCGGGGAATTGAAAGGCTCTGCCCGTTCCATTCCGGGGCTGCACATCCGTGATGTGCTCGACGAGGTGGCGGCGCGCCACCCCGGGCTCATCGGTAAATTCGGCGGTCATGCCATGGCGGCGGGGTTGAGCCTGCGGGAGGCGGACTATGACGACTTTTGTGCCGCGTTCCGGGCGACGGTCGCCGCCCGCCTGGACGAGGCGGATCTCCAGGGCATCCTCCACAGCGATGGCGAACTGACGGCGGCGGAGCTGAACCTGGACACCGCGCAGGCATTGCGCGGGGGCGGGCCGTGGGGGCAGGCCTTTCCCGAGCCGTTGTTCGACGGTGTCTTCCATGTGCGGCAGCGGCGCGTGGTGGGCGAACGGCACCTCAAGTTGCGCCTCGCCCACCCCGACGGCGGCGCGCCGCTGGATGCCATCGCCTTCAATGCCCTGGATACCCATGCGGTGGCGTCTCTTGAAAGTGAACGGCTCCACCTCGCCTATCGACTGGACGTGGATGAGTACCAGGGCAGCCGGCGGGTCCAGATGATCGTCGAGCACATGGCCGCGGATACATGAAGGGATGTGGGCGGCCGGTTTTGTTCGCCTGCGATCCTGTTGTAAACTCTTTGCCTTTTCGATTGACGAGACATTCAGCGGCACGTACATGGAAATCAATGCACTCTTGAACCGCATCAAGGAGATGCGCAGGCGCCTCGCGAGCCTGAGGGGGTATCTTTGACCTCGATGCCAAGACAGAGCAGCTGCGCGAGGTAGAGCGCGAACTGGAGGATCCCGAGGTCTGGAACGACCCGGAACGCGCCCAGCAGCTGGGGCGCCAGCGCGCCCGGCTCCAGGAGCTGGTGGGCACCTTCGACAAGCTGGCGGAAGGCCTGGACGAGAGCGCGGAACTGCTGGAACTGGCCGCCGAGGAGGAGGACGAGGACACCGTGCAGGCGGTGAACGCCGACCTGGATGCCCTGGATAAGACCCTGGCGGAGCTGGAGTTCCGGCGCATGTTCTCCGGCGAGATGGACGAGCACAATGCCTTCCTGGACATCCAGGCGGGTTCCGGGGGGACCGAGGCCCAGGACTGGGCGGAGATGCTCCTGCGCATGTATCTGCGCTGGGGCGAGCGCCATGGTTTCCATACCGAACTCATCGAGGTCTCGCCCGGTGAGGTGGCGGGCATCAAGAGCGCCACGGTGAAGTTCGAGGGGCCCTACGCCTATGGCTGGCTGCGCACCGAGACAGGCGTGCATCGCCTGGTGCGCAAGTCACCCTTCGATTCCGGCAACCGTCGCCATACCTCCTTTGCCGCGGTGTTCGTCTCGCCGGAAGTGGACGAGGACATCGACATCGAGATCAATCCGGCGGACCTGCGTATCGACACCTACCGCGCGAGCGGCGCCGGCGGCCAGCACGTCAACCGAACCGATTCGGCAGTGCGCATCACCCACCTGCCCACCGGCATCGTGGTGCAGTGCCAGAGTGACCGTTCCCAGCACAAGAACAAGGCCGTGGCCATGAAACAGCTCAAGGCCAAGCTCTACGAGCTGGAACTGCAGCAGCGCAATGCCGAGCGCCAGGCGCTGGAGGAGAGCAAGGCCGATATCGGCTGGGGCAATCAGATCCGTTCCTACGTCCTGGACCAGTCGCGCATCAAGGACCTGCGCACCGGTGTCGAGACGGGCAATACCCAGGCCGTGCTGGACGGCGACCTGGATCCGTTCATAGAGGCCAGCCTGAAGAGCGGCCTGTGATGCGCGGGGTTATTGAAAAATCACCTGTCATTCCGGGCGCAGCGAGGAATCTGAGGGTAGTGGTGTAGGATTTCTCCCTTCGGTCGAAATGACACTTCTTTGTCATTCCGAGCGTAGCGAGGAATCTGAGGGCAGTGGTGTAGGATTTCTCCCTTCGGTCGAAATGACACTTCTTTGTCATTCCGAGCGTAGCGAGGAATCTGAGGGTAGTGGTGTAGGATTTCTCCCTTCGGTCGAAATGACAGTGAAATGTGGTCGAAATGACAGGGGGCTGTTGGCCGATTCCCCTTTGTCATTCCGAGCGCAGCGAGGAATCTGGAATCGCTGGGGCAGGATTTCCCCCTTTGGCCGAAATGACACTTCTTTGTCATTCCGAGCGTAGCGAGGAATCTGAGGGTAGTGGTGTAGGATTTCTCCCTTCGGTCGAAATGACAGTGAAATGTGGTCGAAATGACAGTGAAATGTGGTCGAAATGACAGGAAGCGAGGTCGAGATGACAAGGAGCAAGTGCGGAGGGAATAGCAAAGAGGGCGTGGAAAAACAAAGTCTTCTGAATTGAGGGTTGGGTGA
>JALSIC010000029.1 GCA_026981935.1 Gammaproteobacteria bacterium | reverse complement strand
GGTCGAAATGACAGTGAAATGTGGTCGAAATGACAGGAAGCGAGGTCGAGATGACAAGGAGCAAGTGCGGAGGGAATAGCAAAGAGGGCGTGGAAAAACAAAGTCTTCTGAATTGAGGGTTGGGTGAATACATGACATGAGTAGCCCGGATGGAGCGAAGCGGAATCCGGGATGAATGGCCTATCCCTGTATCCAGATCCAGGTATCCAGGCTTCACGATGGTTGTCAGTCAATCATGCAAACCCACTCATTACTTACTGACGGTCTCGTAGTTGAATAGATATGGCCTGGCTGTTGGTGCGCTGGTTCGGTAGCCTGGTGAAGCGCTGCCAGAGTGGAATCCAGAAACCAGGCAGTAAAACCCTCGCACCCGGATTACGTTCCACTCATCGGGCTACGCATTTTGATATGACAATTGAGACTACTAAATAATCGCACGACGACACCAGCGGCGCACAGCAGACAGGAAGAGAAGAACACAGCCATGAGCACAACCGACGAACACGAGCAGATCGCGCAGCGTCGCGCCAAGCTGGCCCGGCTGCGGGCGCGGGGCAATGCCTTTCCCGTGGATTTCCGCCGCAACGTCATGGCGGGTGAGCTGCACGCGGAATACGGTCACAAGGACAACGCCGAACTGGAGGCCGAGCCGCGTCGCGTCAGGGTCGCCGGTCGCATGATGCGTCGCCGCATCATGGGCAAGGCCAGCTTCGTCCATCTGCAGGACATGTCGGGCCAGATCCAGCTCTACATACAGCGCGACGCCATCGGCCCCGAGGCCTACCAGGATTTCAAGGACTGGGACCTGGGAGACATCATCGGCGCCGAGGGTGTCCTGTTCAAGACCCGTACCGGGGAATTGTCGGTAAAGGTGGAGGAACTGCGCCTGCTCACCAAGGCCCTGCGTCCGCTGCCCGACAAGTATCATGGCCTGGTGGATCAGGAGCTGCGCTATCGCCAGCGTTACCTGGATCTCATCATGAACGAGGTGAGCCGCAAGACCTTCCGCACCCGCACCGCCATCATCGACTATATCCGCCGTTTTCTCATCGACCGCGGTTTTCTGGAGGTGGAGACGCCCATGATGCAGGTGCTGCCCGGCGGGGCGGCTGCGCGGCCCTTCAAGACCTACCACAATGCCCTGGACATTCCCCTCTATCTGCGCATCGCGCCGGAACTCTATCTCAAGCGCCTGGTGGTGGGCGGCTTCGAGAAGGTCTTCGAGATCAACCGCAATTTTCGCAACGAGGGCCTGTCAACCCGCCACAATCCCGAGTTCACCATGCTGGAGTTCTACGAGGCCTTCGCCGATTACGAGGATCTCATGGATCTCACCGAGGAGATGCTGCGGGGCCTGGCACAGCACATCCACGGCAGTACGGTGATTCATTATCAGGGGCGGGATTACGATTTCGGCCGGCCTTTCAGGCGCCTCACGCTGAAGGAGGCGATTCTGGCCTGCAATCCGGACATCCAGGCCGCCCAGCTTGAGGAACTCTCCCGTATCCGTGATCTGGCCCGGGCACTGGAGATCCCGGTCAAGGATTCGTACGGAACGGGCAAGCTCCAGCTGGAAATCTTCGAGAAGACCGTGGAAGAGCGGCTCCAGGACCCCACCTTCATCACCGCCTATCCCACCGAGGTCTCGCCGCTCGCACGGCGCAATGACGAGGACCCGGACATCACCGACCGCTTCGAGCTGTTTGTCGCCGGCCGCGAGATCGCCAACGGTTTCACCGAGCTCAACGATGCCGAAGACCAGGCGGAACGCCTGCGCCGGCAGCTGCAGGAGCGGGAGGCGGGCGACGAGGAGGCCATGCATTTCGATGCCGACTATATTCGGGCGCTGGAACATGGCATGCCGCCCACCGCCGGCGAGGGCATCGGCATCGACCGTCTGGTGATGTTGTTCACCGATTCGCCTTCCATTCGCGACGTGCTGCTGTTTCCTCATCTGCGCCCGCAGGCCGGGTGAGCGATTCAATTGACGCTCTCGCAGCCCCATGGCCGCGAATGACGGATGCGGGCCCACTTCAGATCCAGTTCAGATCCGGTCAGATCCAGCCAGTTCCAGTCGGTTCCACTCAGCTCCGGAACAATTGCCGGATTTCGGCAATCTCGTCGCGGGCGTCGCGGATGATGTCGATGCTTTCCTCTGGAGTGAGGGCGAGGCGGTGGAAGGCGGGGATGGACGACCAGTCGCGCTTGGTCAGGGGATGGTCGGTGCCCACGTAACTCAGCAGATTGGCAATGATGACCACGTCGGTGAGGTCGGCGTCGGTCCCGGGATCGCGGTCCAGGTCCTCGTGTTCCGCGGTGACGGTGACGAGGTCGTCGGTGAACTGCCAGGTGCGCAGGATCAGGGTGCCGACCTTGGTGTGCAGGGCAGCCAGCAGCCTGGCCAGCAGTTTCTCATTCTCCATCAGTTCCGGCAGAAGTTCGGCGTATTCCAGGATGGGCAGCTTGCCGATGTCGTGGATGAGGCCGCCCAGCAGGGCCTGGTCGGGCTGGAAGCCGGTGTAGTCTCGGGCGATCACATGGCTCAGCGCCGCGACATGGACACTGTGGTTCCAGGTCTGTTCGAGAAAGCGCCGTTTCAGGGGCGAAGCCAGCTTGTGATGATAGAGCTGTTCCATGGCGATGCTGGTGACCACGCTGCGCACGGCAGCATGGCCCAGCCGGGTCACGGCGCTTTTCACGTCCTCGATCTTGCGGGTGGCGCGGTACAGGGGGCTGTTGGCCACACGCAACAGGCGGGTGGAGAGCACGGCGTCGGCGCCAATGAGCCTGGCGATCTGCCGGTCCGTGGCAGTATGGCTGCCCAGAAGGCGCCGGGCCCTGACGGCGATGTCCGGCAGGGCAGGCAGTTCGACCCGGTTGGAGCGGATGTCCGAGACGAGGTCGCGCCAGAATTGCTCGATTTGGGGAGAGGCCATGGATCAGAAAAATTCCTTTTTTGAATCAGAAAAATACCAGGCACGAGGTTGTGGCGCCTGACAGTTTAACTATCGTTCCATGCAGGGGAACCTTGAGAGGGCCCCCTGAGAAGTTGCTGGGAGAAGTTGCTGGGAGAGAGTAGCGGGGGAGTGGCGGGGCGCCGGGGTTTCAGTCCGGTGCGTAGGGCAGCTCGCGGGCCTGGGCCTGGGGTCCCTTGGCACCTCCCAGATGCAGGGTTTTTCCGTGGTGCTCGAGCAGCAGGGAGGCAAGAGCGTCGCAACCCCCGTCGGGACAGGGCGCGGCACGCACGACGATGCCGGCCGCCTGGGCCTGGCGGGGGGCATAGAGGGGGGTGCCTGGCGCCGGGGGTTCGTCGCAGGCGATGTGGAGGCGGGTCATGCGCCGCTTGGTCTTGCCCCGGTAGTGCAGGCGGGCGATGATCTCCTGGCCCGTGTAACAGCCCTTGCTGAAGCTCACCCCGCCCACCCGGTCCAGGTTGACATACTGGGGGACGAATTCCGCCACGGTTTCCGGCGCGATGGCGGGCAGGCCCGCCAGGATGTCCAGGCGTTCCCACACCTGGGGGCCCACGGGCGCGCAGCGAACGTCCAGTGACGACCAGAGCTTCTCCATGGCGGGTGTCTTGCCGTAGATGGTGAAACGGGGCACGGGGCCCGGGATGCGGATCAGGGTCAGGCCCTCTGTGCTGACGACTTCGTCGATGCCTTCGGGGATCTTGCCTGTGACAGCCTTGAGTTCCTCCTCTGCCCCCGGCCCGGCGCAGCCCATGCGCACCAGGCAGTCGCCGCCGTCTTCCAGCGCCACCTTGGACATGAGCACATACTTGCGCAGCCGTTCCAGGGTACTGTCCACCAGGGCGCGGGGCAGTTCCAGGTGATAGGCCTGTTCGCGCAGGAAGATGCGCAGGATCGCCAGCAGCCGCCCCTGGGGATTGCAGTACCCGCTCAGTTGACTGCGAGCCGCATCCACCTCGGTGATGTCGTTGGTCAACTGTCCCTGGAGAAAGCCGGCGGCGTCGTCACCGGTGGCGGTGAGAAAGCCCAGGTGGGAGAGATCGGTGATGAGGTTGCCCGTGGTGCCGATGCGTATCTCCCTTGCCGGGTTGCCGAAATGAGCAACCCTGCCATCCTCGATGACGGCGCCCGCATCTTCGAGAAAGGCCTGCCATCTGCTGTCCATGGAATGCTCCTGTGTATCGGTCTCGATGATTGCTTCTGTCCGGCCTCGTGACGCGCGGCCCGGATGGCGTGGAACGAAATCCGGGAAGATGGGTTCCGGTACCTGGTTTCCTGGATTCCGGTCCTGCGTACCTTCATCCAGGCCGCACTGCCGTGAGAGATAAGGCCGGGAGAAAAACGATCATAGCGGAAAACGGCCGCCGAAGTAATACTGGATATCGGGCGTCGATCCGCTACACTATCGCCCATGCCCGACAAGAATACACGGCCGGTCTTCCTCGATCTGACGCGGATTCATTTTCCCATCACGGCTGTGGTTTCCATCGGTCACCGGATCGCCGGGGTGCTGCTGTTCCTGGCCGTGCCCTTCGCCGCCTGGCTGCTGCGCCTGTCCATCACGGACCCGGCAGGCTATGACGCGGCCGCGGCCTTTCTCCGGCATGGCCTGGTGCAGGGCTTGCTGGCGCTGCTCCTGTGGATGCTTGCCCACCATTTCTATGCCGGCATCCGCTACCTGCTCATCGATCTGGATCTGGGCGTGGACCGGGTTGCCGCCCGGCGCAGCGCCTGGGCCGTGATCGCCGTCGCCCTTGCGACCCTGTTCCTGGGGGTCTGGCTGCTGTCATGAGTCGTCGTGCCGCGGGATTGCGTGCCTGGCTGTTGCAGCGCATCAGTGCCGTCTACCTGGCCCTCTTCGTGGTCTACTATCTCCTTGCCGGCGAGGCCGGTGGCGGTTACGCCGCCTGGCGGGCCTGGCTGGCCCAGCCCCTGCCCTTGCTGGCCATGGCGCTCTTTTTCATCGCCGTGGGCATCCATGCCTGGGTGGGCATGCGTGACGTGATCGTGGATTATGTCCATCACGCCGGGCTGCGCCTGTTGCTGCTCAGCATCGTGGGCCTGGTGCTGCTGGCTTCCCTGGTGTGGGTCTTCCTGGCCCTGGCGGAGGTTTCGCGATGACGCCGCAGCAGGTGACGCGGCGCCGCTTCGATACCCTGGTCATCGGGGCCGGCGGCGGGGGGTTGCGTGCCGCCCTGCAGCTCGCCCAGGCGGAGGCCTCGGTGGCGGTGGTTTCCAAGGTCTTTCCCACCCGCTCCCATACCGTCGCCGCGCAGGGCGGGATGAACGCGGCTCTGGCCAACGTGCTTCCCGACAACTGGCACTGGCACATGTACGACACCGTGAAGGGCAGTGACTACCTGGGCGATCAGGACGCCATCGAATACATGTGCCGCGCCGCCTCGCGCCTGGTGATCGAGCTGGAGCATTTCGGCGTGCCCTTCTCCCGCCTGGACAACGGCCGCATCTACCAGCGACCCTTCGGCGGCCAGAGCCAGAACTTCGGCGGGGAGCAGGCGGCGCGCACCTGTGCCGCCGCCGATCGCACCGGACACGCCATTCTCCATGCGCTGTACCAGCAGAACATCCGCGCCAAGACCCATTTCTTCGACGAGTATTTTGCCGTGGACCTCCTCAGGGACGACGAGGGTTACGTGCTGGGCGCGCTGGTGTTGTGCATCGAGACGGGCGAACCCCTGGTGATCGAGGCCAAGACCACCCTGCTGGCAACGGGCGGGGCGGGGCAGCTCTATCGCACCAACACCAATGCCCGTATCAACACCGGCGACGGCATGGCCATGGCCCTGCGTGCCGGCATTCCCCTGCAGGACATGGAATTCATCCAGTTTCATCCCACCGGCATCGCCGGCAAGGGCATGCTCATCACCGAGGGCGCGCGTGGCGAGGGCGGTTACCTGATCAACAAGGACGGTGAGCGCTTCATGGAACGTTACGCGCCGCATGCCAAGGATCTTGCAAGCCGCGATGTGGTCAGCCGCGCCATTGCCACCGAGGTGCGCGAGGGACGGGGTTGCGGGCCGGACGGCGACCATGTGCTGCTCAAGCTGGATCACCTGGGCGAGGCGGTCATCAGGAAACGCCTGCCCGGCATCTACGACATGGTGCGCACCTTTCTCCATCTGGATCCCGTCCGCGAACCCATTCCGGTCTTTCCCACCTGTCACTACACCATGGGCGGTATTCCCACCAACCGCTTCGGCCAGGTGGTGGTGCCCGAGCGGCAGGGCCCGGAGGAGCCCGTGCCCGGCCTCTATGCGGTGGGGGAGTGCGCCTGCGTGTCGGTACACGGCGCGAACCGCCTGGGCGGCAATTCCCTGCTGGACATCGTGGTGTTCGGCCGAGCCGCCGGCAATCACATCATCGACTGTCTCAAGGAGTCCCGCTATCACCGGCGACTCGATCACGACAGCGTCGATCGCGCCCTGCAGCGCCTGGCGCGCTGGGATCGCCAGGGTGATGGCGAGACCGTGGACGGCCTGCGTGACGAGCTGCAACGTACCATGGAACACTATTGCGGTGTGTTCCGTACCGAGGAAGTACTGCGCGAGGGGGTGGACAAGGTGCGTGGCCTGGTGGAGCGGCTCGGGCACGTCACGCTGCGCGACCACAGCCGGGTCTTCAATACCGCCCGTATCGAGGCCCTGGAACTGGAAAACCTCATGGATGTGGCCCTCGCCGCGGTGACCTCGGCGCTGGCGCGCAGGGAGAGTCGCGGTGCCCACTCCCGTATCGATTATCCGCAACGCGACGACGAACACTGGTTGAAGCATTCCCTGTTCTTTCTCGACGGCTGCCAGCTCGACTACAAGCCGGTGCGCATGAAGCCGTTGACCGTGGACCCCTTTCCACCCAAGGAGCGAGTGTACTGATCATGGCCAGCATGCGTTTTTCCATCTATCGCTACGATCCGGATCGTGACGAGAAACCCTACATGAAGGACTACGAGCTGACCGGTCTGGCGCCGGACATGATGTTGCTGGACGCCCTGCTGCGCATCAAGGCGCAGGACGAGAGCCTGAGTTTCCGGCGTTCCTGTGGCGAGGGGGTGTGCGGTTCCGATGCCGTGAACATCAACGGCCGCAACGGGCTGGCCTGCATCACCCCCCTGGGCACGCTCAAGGAACCCGTGACCGTGCGGCCCCTGCCCGGTCTGCCGGTGATCCGCGACCTGGTCGTGGACATGACGCCTTTCTATCGCCAGTACCGTGCCGTCAAGCCCTACCTGATCGTCAAGGACCCGGTGCCCGAGGTGGAGTTCCGCCAGTCACCGGCGCAGCGCGACCGTCTGGACGGCCTGTACGAGTGCATCCTGTGTGCCTGCTGTTCCACCGCCTGCCCGTCCTTCTGGTGGAACCCGGACAAGTTCCTGGGGCCGGCGGCCTTGCTGCAGGCCTGCCGGTTTCTCGCCGACAGCCGGGACCAGGCCGGCGAGGAACGGCTCGATGCCCTGGAGGATGCCTACCGCCTGTTTCGTTGTCATACCATCATGAACTGTGTCGATGCCTGTCCCAAGCACCTCAATCCCACCGAGGCCATCGGTCGCATCAAGCAGATGATGACCAAGCAGTTCATTTGATCTTTTGCATGGACGAAGGCGCCACAGGGCGGCGGGAAATGGCGCGTCTGCGCTGGCAGTGCCGTCGGGGCATGCGCGAACTGGATCTCCTGCTGGAGGATTTTCTGGCTACCCGTTACGAGACCCTGGACGAGGCGCAGCGCCGGCTTTTCCGCGAATTGCTGACATGTCCCGATCAGCTGCTGCTGGAATATCTCATGGGGCGCCTGGTACCCAGCGACAGGGAGGTCGCCGCGCTTGTCCGATACATCCGTTCTGCTCATTGAGCCCCGCCGCTCGCGATGTCTTGCCGTCCTGGTGCTGGCAACGCACGGCGGTGCCCTGGTGTCCTGGTGGCTCTTTCTCGGATTCGAGGCGCAGGCGCGTGACTGGGGTCCGTGGGGATATGGCTGGGGGTTGGCGGGAGGGTCGTTGTTCATCGGCGCCAGTCTCGTCCATCACTGGCAATGTCACGTCCGGCATTCTTGCAGGCGGGCCGTGCGCCGCGCCTGGTGGCTGGCCGACGGGCGCTGGCGGCTGGAGCTGGGAGACGGGAGAATGTGCGAGGCCCGCCTGACGCGGGATTATTATGTTCATCCCCGCGTGGTGGTGTTGAATTTCTCCACGGAACGCGCCGCGCGGCGTTTCAGCCTGGTGCTTTTCGACGATGCCGTGGCGCCCGCCCTGCACCGCCGCCTGCGGGTGCGCCTGTCCCGTATTGTCCGGCAATGAAAGATGAGGAAAGGGCCGGCAAGCAGGGACGCAACAGGGGATCAGCCTGTCAGGGCGGAGCGGGCGGCATGACCCGAAGGCGGCGTCAGCACCGTGTTGCGGGGGGGGGAGCCGGTCAGCGGGGCAGGGTGGTCGAGGGTGTAATGGAGGCCGCGGCTTTCCCGCCGGGCCATGGCGCAACGGATGATGAGCTCCGCCACCAGTACCAGGTTGCGCAGTTCGATGAGGTCGCCGGTGACGCGGAAGTTGCCGTAGTATTCGTCGATTTCCTGCTGCAGCAGGCGGGTCCGGCGCAGCGCGCGTTGCAGGCGCTTGTCACTGCGCACGATGCCCACGTAGTCCCACATGAAGCGTCGCAGCTCGTCCCAGTTGTGGGCCACCAGGACCTCCTCGTCGGAATCGGTGACCTGGCTCTCGTCCCACGCGGGCAGCGGTGGCGGGGCCGCGGTTTCCGCCAGGGTGGCCAGAATGTCCCGGGCGGCGGATTCGGCGAATACCAGGCATTCCAGCAGGGAGTTGCTGGCCATGCGATTGGCGCCGTGCAGGCCGGTCCAGGCCGTCTCGCCGACGGCATAGAGTCCCGGCAGATCGGTGCGGCCGCGCAGGTCGGTCACGATGCCGCCGCACAGGTAATGGGCGGCCGGCACGACGGGCAGCGGCTCGCGGGTCATGTCGAAACCGAACTCAAGGCAGCGCCGGTGGATGTTGGGAAAGTGCTCGCGAACGAAGGCGGCGGGCTTGTGGCTGATGTCGAGGTAGACGCAGTCCACGCCCAGGCGTTTCATTTCATGATCGATGGCGCGCGCTACAATGTCACGGGGCGCCAGTTCCCCGCGAGGGTCGAAGCGGGTCATGAAGGGGGTGCCGTCGGGCAGCAGGAGTCGTCCGCCCTCGCCGCGTACCGCTTCCGAGATGAGAAAGGACTTGGCCCGTGGATGGTAGAGGCAGGTGGGATGGAACTGGATGAACTCCATGTTGGCCACCCGGCAGCCGGCGCGCCAGGCCATGGCAATGCCGTCGCCCGTGGCCACGTCGGGGTTGCTGGTGTAGAGATAGACCTTGCCGGCGCCACCGGTGGCCAGCGCCACCTGGCGGGCGGCGAAGGGGACGACACGTTCGCGACGGCGGTCCAGCACATAGGCGCCCAGGCAACGGTTCTTCATCGTCTCAAAGGCGGGTGCGCCCGATTTGGATGCCTGTTTGGATGCCAGTTTGGATACCGGCTTTGATGTCAGCCTGGCGCTGGTGATGAGGTCGATGGCCAGGTGGTGCTCGAAGATCTCGATGTTGGGATGCTCGCGGGCCAGCTCTTCCAGGGTCTTTTCCACTGCCTGTCCCGTGGCATCGGCGGCATGGATGACGCGGCGGTGGCTGTGTCCGCCTTCCCGGGTGAGATGGTAGGTATTGCCGTGGCGGTTTTCATTGTCCCGGGTGAAGGGCACGCCCCTGTCGATGAGCCATTGAATGCAGTCTCTCGCCCGGCTGACGCAGTATTCGACGGTATCCCGGTCGCAGAGACCGGCCCCGGTGCTCAGCGTGTCCTCGATGTGGGAGGCGATGGAGTCGGCCTCGTCGAGGACGACGGAAATGCCGCCTTGCGCGTAGAGGGTGGCACCTTCGGGCAGCGGACCCTTGGCCAGCAGGGCGACGCGGGCATGGTCGGCCAGCCGCAGGGCAAGGCTGAGCCCTGCCGCCCCGCTGCCGATGATGAGCACGTCGTGTTGGAATTGAGGGTTCATTTCGAAGGTCTGCGGACTGCCCAATGATACGTCAATTCGCGGGGGCAGGGATGCCTTTCGGAGCCGTCGAAGGAGAATGTCCGGGTGTTTCTTGAGGAATTCATAATATGCTTGAATAATATCATGGTAATATGTTGACGAGCTTGGTTTTTGTATTTGAAAGCCGGAGACCGGGCCTTTTTATGATCCAATGGAAAAAGCGCATAATCAGGCTGAACTCAAGGGTGGTGACATTGTCTATCTTCAAACAGCAGGGCTTGGCTGACGAGGCCTTTGTGGGAGGGACCGGCCCGAATGGGCGATACGAATGCTGACCAGCATCTGGTTGAACGCGTACAAAGAGGTGACAAGCAGGCATTTGACATCCTCGTTCGCAAGTATCAACACAAGCTGGTGAAGCTGATCTCGCGTTACGTCTATGATCCCAGCGAGGTCATGGACGTGGTCCAGGAAACCTTCCTGAAGGCGTACCGTGCCATTCCCAATTTCCGGGGTGAAAGCGCGTTTTATACCTGGCTCTACCGCATCGGGGTCAATACGGCGAAGAATCATCTCATTGCCCAGGGGCGCAAGCCGCCCACGGTGGATGTCGATGCCGGCGAGGCTGAGCAGTTCGATGTCGAATCCGACCTGAAGGAATATGCCACGCCCGAGGGCATGCTGCTCAAGGAGGAGATCGAAAGGACGGTCTTCGAAACCATAGAGAATCTGCCGGATGACCTGCGCACGGCGATCACCTTGCGGGAACTCGAGGGCCTGAGTTACGAGGAAATCGCCGAGGCCATGCAATGCCCGGTGGGCACGGTACGTTCCCGCATATTCCGCGCCCGGGAGGCGATCAACGAAAAATTGAAACCTTTGCTCAAATGAGTTGTCATATAAAACAGCACAGCGCATGGCAGACGCGACAGGTTGCATGCAAATGGATATGCAAGCAAATGATTTTGTTATGATTTATTTGGTTGCAGGCGAGTCCGGCAAGGGATTCCAAGAGAGAGGCCGGTCTCGGGGAACAAACGATCCAGGCAAACCAGGGTGGCTGTAATGACAAGAAGAAATGCGCAAGACGTTTCCCTAGACGTTTCCATGTTGGTGGACGACGAGCTGGGGCAGGGTGAGATTCAAGAACTGCTGCGGCATCTGAAGCGAGACGATCACCTCAAGTCCTGTTGGGAAAACTACCACCTCATCGGCGACGCCCTCCGCAAGAATCTGCCTCCCTACATTCTCCCTGACCTCACCGACCGTATTTCCGCTGCCATTCAGAACGAACCGACCTACTTTCTGCCGCAACATCCCCATGACAGTGCCGCGCAGCCCTCTACCAGTCCGGGCCCCGTTTTCGATACAGACTCCGATACAGGCGCCGGGAAAGACGCTGCCCCAGCCCAGGACCGTGCACCCCGGAATTCAAGCCGGAATTCAAGCCGGAATTCAAGTCGGGCGTTTGGAGGATTTGCCCTTGCCGCATCCATCACGGCGCTGGCCGTGGTGGGCGTGATGAAGGTGATGGAGCAGGGCAATGCGCCGGTTGCCCAGGCGCCGGTGACGATCGCTTCCGTATCGGACACCCCTTCTGCTGCGCTCTCCAGCAAGCTGGAAGCGCCGTCTCCGGCTCATGTACAAGCATTGCATGAGCATAAGCGTGACGAGGTGGCTGAGCAGGCCTCCCAGGCCATGGTTGCAACGGTGGTGGCCCAGAAGAGCGGAAAGGCGACCGCAGCTTCCGATCCTGCTGCCCCTGTCATCGTGGCGACCGTTGCTGCAGAGGCGGAAACCGGCGTCAATTATCCTGTGGAGGCGGCCGACCTCTATGATTACCTGGTAAACTATCAGCGCTATGCCCGCACGGTTTCCCTCCAGAACGGCTTTTCTCCCGCGATCCAGCTGGTAGGCTATTCGCCCTGATCGGGATGGTATTGGATCAGGGAATGCACCGACCCTGGAGGCTGACGCGGCAAGCGGCGGTCTGACTATCCATCGCCGGCAGGTCCGGGCCAGGTGCAGGCACGCCGTTTTGCCCTCTCTACCGTTTGAATCCGGTTATAATCCCAAGCGCTTGTGTCCATGTCCGGCTGTCTGCCGCGGATGCCTTGATTGCTTTTTGTTCGTGTGAAAACCTTGGTGGAAACGGCCAGGGGACATGGGACAGTGAAAGAGGGGGGAGTGAGAGAGGAATGCTGACGGAGACGGGAAAGGTCATTGCCGTAGACAGGGACAGGGCGCTGGTGGAAACCGTGCGTCGCAGCGTCTGCGGGAGTTGTGCAGTGAACAAGGCCTGTGGCACCGGTGTAATCGCCAAGGTGATGGGCAGGCAGCGTTTTCAGGTCGAGGCGTTGAATCCCGTGGGTGCGCGGGTGGGAGAGGAAGTGGTCATCGGCATCGAGGACCGGGTCCTGGTGAGAAGTTCACTGCTGGCCTATGCCTTGCCATTGGCGCTCATGCTGGTGGGGGGCGTGCTGGGGGAGTGGCTGCGCGGTGGTGCCCTGGAAGGTATCGGTGCAGGCGAGGGGCTGACCATCGTGCTGGCGGGTGCGGGGCTTGCGGCCGGATTTTTCCTTGCGGCCCGCCTGGTTGGCGGTCGCCGGCGGGGGACGCCGGTGATCCTGGAGCGTGCCGTGACGGGGGAGAGGGGCATCGGCGGCGAGGTGGCCGGCTTTCGTCCTCGTTCCCCCATGAGCTGAAGCGCTAGATGGGAATGGCGGTTCGCAGCGGAACAGGTGCCAGGGCGGGCCGTTGCCGTTGTTTTCCGCCGTTGTCCAGCGTTTCTCTGGTTTGACTGATTGTTGAATTTTCCGCGGCCTGCCCGTGACTCACGTGGATCGGCGCTTGCCCGGCGCTGCCGCAGGGTCGAGTCACATTATTATTCGGGCAGGCCAGAAAAGCAAAGCAGGAGTTGCCCCATGAAAAAATGGTCCGTGAAGGAATATTCCGTGTTTTTTGTTGCAGCCTTGTTCCTGGCGGCGGGTGCTGCCCGGCTCGAGGCGGCAGAATTGCCGGATTTCACCGCGCTGGTGGAGAAGACCCAGCCCACGGTGGTCAACATCAGTTCCACGCAGAAAGTACGCCGTGACCGGCGCGGCTTTCCCCATGGCCGGGGGCCCGAGGGAACGCCCTTCGACGATTTCTTTCGCCGCTTCTTCGGCGACGAATTCGGCGACATGGAGGAATACTACGACAAGTCCCTGGGGTCCGGCTTCATCATTTCCGAGGATGGTTATATTCTCACCAACAATCACGTGATCCGCGATGCCGAAGAGATCATCGTGCGTCTCACCGACAAGCGGGAATTCGTCGCCGAGGTGGTGGGCACGGACAAGCGCAGCGATGTGGCCCTGCTCAAGATCGATGCCGAGGACCTGCCTGCCGCACGGATCGGCAGTACCGCGGATCTCAAGGTGGGCAGCTGGGTGCTGGCCATCGGTTCACCATTCGGATTCGACTATTCGGTGACGGCCGGCATCGTCAGCGCCAAGGCCCGCAGCCTCCCCAACGAGAACTACGTCCCCTTCATTCAGACCGATGTGGCCATCAACCCCGGCAATTCAGGGGGACCCTTGTTGAACATGGAAGGCGAGGTGGTGGGCATCAATTCCCAGATCTACAGCCGCACGGGCGGGTTCATGGGGCTGTCCTTCGCCATTCCCATCGAAGTGGCCATGGACGTGGTGGAGCAGCTCAAGACCAAGGGCCATGTCAGCCGCGGATGGCTGGGTATTCTCATCCAGGACGTGACCCGGGAGCTGGCGGAGTCTTTCGGCATGGAAAAACCCATCGGCGCCCTGGTGGCCCGGGTGCTGCCAGACAGTCCCGCTGAGAAGGCCGGCTTCGAGGTGGGCGATATCATCGTCGAATTCGATGGCAGGGAAGTGGAAAGATCCGCGGCGCTGCCGCCCATGGTGGGCAGCACCCGGGTGGGCAGCGAGGTCAAGGTGAAGATCATCCGCAACGGCAAGTCCCGGACCCTCGACGTCACCATCAGCGAACTGCCCGAGGATGACGAGATCACCCTCTCCCGTGGCGACGGCGGCGCCCAGAATGTCAAGATCGGTCGCCTGAACATGCTGGTCTCCGACCTGACCGAAGACAGGAAGGAAGAGCTGGAGGAAGAAGGCGGGGTGTTCGTGGAGGCCGTGAAGACAGGGCCGGCATCGCGCGCGGGGCTGCGCCGTGGCGATATCATCCTGAAGTTCAACAATACCGATGTGCGCAGCGTGAAGCATTTCAAGGAACTGGTCAAGGCGGTGCCGGAGGGCAAGCCCGTGCCGGTCTTGATACAGCGCCGCGGCAGTCCCATTTTCCTGGCATTGAAGATAGAGGAAGACTGAAAGTACTAAGACAATCGATAGTAAAGCGACCTTCAGAGCGACCCAGGCGTTCCGGATCAAGGCGCGGCCTGCAGGGAATGGCTGGCCCTTTCCAAGGGTCGCAACGCCGAGCCGGGACGTCTGGGCCGCTCCCTCCGGGCGGGCGGTCGGGCGGCCATTCGTGGTGTTGCGGCGGCTTGCCACAGGCGTGCCATGGCGGCGCCGCCGCGCCTTGCGACTGACCGCCCGACCACCCGCTGAAGGTCGCTTTACTATCGATTGTCTTAGTAAGTTCCGCCGGGCGTGGCACGGTCCCTGGCGGCCGTGTCACGCCTTGTCGTGTGTGACGCTCCCGGGGCCGGCTTGATTGAATGGACAGAATGCATGATTGCAACGATTGACCTGATACACGCAGCCGTCATGTCGTGCCCCTGGGGGGGCGGCGGCGTCCACCTATTCCCCACGTCCCGGTAATGCAGCCTATCCGCAATTTCTCCATCATCGCCCACATCGATCACGGCAAGTCGACCCTGGCGGACCGGCTGATTCAGGTCTGCGGCGGCCTCAGTGACCGTGAGATGTCCGAGCAGGTGCTGGATTCCATGGATCTGGAGCGGGAACGCGGCATCACCATCAAGGCACAGAGCGTCTCCCTCCATTACCGGGCCCGTGACGGGCATACCTATCTGCTCAATTTCATCGACACGCCGGGTCATGTGGATTTTTCCTATGAAGTGTCCCGGTCCCTCGCCGCCTGCGAGGGTGCCCTGCTGGTGGTGGATGCCTCCCAGGGTGTGGAGGCGCAGACGGTGGCCAACTGCTATACCGCCATCGAGCAGGGGCTGGAGGTGCTGCCGGTGCTCAACAAGATCGATCTGCCCACCGCCGAGCCGGAGCGCGTGATCCGGGAGATCGAGGAGATCATCGGCATCGAGGCCGGGGAGGCCGTGCGGGTCAGCGCCAAGACCGGCGAGGGGGTCGATGCGCTGCTGGAATGCCTCATCGCGCGCATACCGCCTCCCCAGGGGGATCCCGAGGCGCCCCTGCAGGCACTGATCATCGATTCCTGGTTCGACAATTTTCTCGGCGTCGTCTCCCTGGTGCGGGTCAAGGAGGGCACCTTGCGCAGCGGCGAGAAGGTGACGGTCATGTCCACCGGCCGCAGCCACCTGGTGAACAAGGTGGGGATCTACACGCCCAAGGCCCGTGAAACCGGGGCCTTGCGCGCCGGCGAGGTGGGTTTCGTCATCGCCGGTATCAAGGAAGTGGACGGCGCGCCGGTGGGGGATACCCTCACCCACACCCAGGCCCCTGCGGCCGCGCCCCTGCCGGGCTTCAAGACCGTCAAGCCCCAGGTGTTTGCCGGCCTCTATCCCGTCAACGCCGACGATTACGAGGCCCTGCGCGATGCCCTGGCCAAGCTGCGCCTCAACGATGCCGCCCTGTTCTACGAGCCGGAGACTTCCCAGGCCCTGGGTTTCGGCTTCCGCTGCGGTTTCCTCGGCATGTTGCACATGGAGATCGTGCAGGAACGCCTGGAACGGGAATATGACCTGAATCTGATCTCCACCGCGCCGACGGTGGTCTATGAAGTGCTGACCCGGAAGGGTGAAATCCTGCGGGTGGACAATCCCTCCCGCCTGCCCGATCCCGGGCTGATCGAGGAAATCCGCGAGCCCATCATCCAGGCCGACATCCTGGTGCCCCAGGACCACCTCGGCGCCGTGATCAATCTGTGCGTGGAAAAACGGGGCGTGCAGAAAAAGATGCACTACCACGGCAAGCAGGTGGCGCTGAGTTATGAATTGCCCATGAACGAGGTGGTGCTGGATTTCTATGATCGGTTAAAATCCGTGAGCCGGGGATATGCGTCCCTGGACTACAGTTTCCTGCGTTTTCAGGCCGCTGACCTGGTCAAGCTCGACCTGCTCATCAACGGCGAGCGGGTCGATGCCCTGTCCCTGATCGTGCACCGGGATCGGGCCGCCACCCGCGGGCGGGAGCTGGCGGAGAAGATGCGCGAACTGATCCCGCGGCAGATGTTCGATGTCGCCATCCAGGCTGCCATCGGCTCTCATATCATCGCCCGCGAGACGGTCAAGGCCCTGCGCAAGAATGTCACCGCCAAGTGTTATGGTGGAGACGTGACCCGCAAGCGCAAGCTGCTGGAGAAACAGAAGGCCGGCAAACGCCGGATGAAACAGGTGGGTACCGTGGAGATTCCCCAGGACGCCTTCCTGGCGGTTCTACAGACAGGAAAGAAACGATGAATTTCGATTTTCAGGCAGCGATGTTGATGGCCCTCATTGCCACGGGGGTGATCTGGGCCGTGGATGCCTTCGTCTACGCGCCCCGGCGGCGGGAAGCGCTGGAGCGCGCCACGGGTTCGGCCGGAGGGGAGCTGGACGAGGAGACCATCGACCGTATCGTCAGGGAACCTCTGCTGGTGGAGTATTCGCGCTCCTTCTTTCCCATCATCCTGGTGGTGCTCCTCCTGCGCTCTTTCGTCGCGGAGCCGTTTCGCATTCCCTCCGCCTCCATGATGCCGACGCTGCGCGTGGGGGACTTCATTCTCGTCAACAAGTATGCCTATGGGGTGCGCCTGCCCCTGCTGGGCACCGAGATCCTGGAAGTGGGTGAGCCCCGGCGGGGCGACGTGGTGGTGTTCCGCTTTCCCCAGGATCCTTCCGTGGACTACATCAAGCGGGTGGTCGGGCTCCCGGGAGATCGTATCGGCTATTTCAACAAGGTGCTGTATATCAATGGCGAGCCCGCCAGGCAGACCGATCTGGGGCTCTATACGGGTGTCGGCACGGGGCTGTCCCTGAGCGGCGCCAGCCTGCGCCTGGAGCAGCTCGACGGCGTTCAGCACCAGATCCTGATACAGAACCGGCGACGCCTGGGGGAGGGGGAATATGTCGTGCCCGAGGGGCATTACTTCGTGATGGGCGACAACCGCGACAACAGCAATGACAGCCGCTTCTGGGGCACCGTGCCGGAAGAAAACCTGGTGGGCAGGGCCTTCATGATCTGGATGAACTGGGACTCCGCCAAGGGGGGTATCAACTGGGAGCGGATCGGGACTAAGATAGAATGAACGGGATGAGAATCGGCCGCTGCACCGAGGGAGGGATCATGAAACACAAGAACTACAAGATGGCGGGCATGTCGGGACTCGGGTTTCTTCTGCTGCTGGTCGTCATCGGCTTCTTCGCCTTGCTGGTTATCCGCCTGTTTCCCGTCTATCTTGAACACTACAATGTCAGCAGTTCCCTCAAGTCCCTGCAGAGCGAGGCGCAGCTGGAAGCGATGAGCAATGCCGAGATCCGTACCAGCCTGTTGCGCCGTTTCGAAGTCAACGATGTCACCCATGTCGGCAAGGAGGACATCAAGATCGAAATCGAGGACGGTGCGAGGCGGGTCAGCATCGCCTATGAAGTGCGCAAGCCCTTTTTTGGCAATATCGATCTCGTGGTCAGCTTCAGCGACACTGCCGAACTGAACGCTCCCTGAACTTGAACGGACTGCATGACAGGCTGGGCTATCGTTTCCGGGAAGCACGCCTCCTGCAGCAGGCGCTGACGCACCGCAGCGCGGGCAGCGTCAACAACGAGCGCCTCGAGTTTCTCGGCGACGCGGTGCTCAACCTGGTGGTTGCCGAGGACCTCTTCGAACGTTTCACCACCGCTGATGAGGGACGCCTGAGCCGCCTGCGGGCCAGCCTGGTGCGGGGCGAGACCCTCGCCGCGGCGGCGCGACGCATCGATCTGGGCGCCGGGCTGCGACTGGGGCCCGGTGAGTTGAAGAGCGGCGGTTTCCGCCGTGATTCCATTCTCGCGGGCGCATTGGAGGCCGTGATCGGCGCGGTCTATCTGGACGGCGGCCTGGAAGCGGCGCGCGCGCTGGTGCATCGCCTGCTGGCACCGGAGCTGCGCCACGCCTCGCCGGCCAGCATTCTCAAGGATGCCAAGACCCGCTTGCAGGAATATCTGCAAGGCCGCCGCCTTCCCCTGCCCAGTTACAGCGTGATTGCCGTGGAGGGCCGCGATCACGACCAGGTCTTCGAAGTGGCGTGCGAGGTGAGCGGTCTTGCGTCGGCAGTAACGGGGCGCGGCAGCAGCCGCCGCCGCGCCGAGCAGCAGGCGGCGGAACGTGCCCTGCAGCGACTTCAGGAAACGGAAGGTTCATGACCGGGCATTCCCCCCCGCTGGCGCATTGCGGTCATGTTGCCCTCATCGGCAGGCCCAATGCGGGCAAGTCGACCTTGCTGAACCGCATCCTGGGGCAGAAGATCAGCATCACCTCGCGCAAGCCCCAGACCACCCGCCATCGTATCCTGGGTATCAAGACCACGGAGCGGAGCCAGGTCATTTATGTGGATACCCCGGGACTGCACCGGTCGACGGGCCGGCGCGTCATCAACCGCCTCATGAACCGGGCGGCGCTGGATGCCCTGCAGGACGTGGATGTGGTACTGCTGCTGGCGGATGAACTGCGCTGGGGCAAGGAGGAGGATTTTGTCCTGGCGCGGCTGCGCCGCTGCCGCAGGCCCGTGGTGCTGGCCATCAACAAGGTGGACCGGATCAAGCCCAGGGAACGCCTGCTCCCCCACATCGAAATGCTGGGCAGCCTCCATCCCTTCGCCGATATCGTTCCCATCTCGGCCCGCAGCGGCAGGAATGTTGCGCTTCTGGAAGAACGGCTGGCGGCCCTGCTGCCGGCTTCACCGCCGCTCTTTCCGGAGGACCAGGTCACCGACCGCAGTGAACGTTTCCTTGCCGCGGAACTGGTGCGGGAGAAGCTGATGCGGCGGCTGGGCCAGGAACTGCCTTATGCCCTTGCCGTGGAAGTGGAGCGTTTCGTCCTGGAAGGGAAGGGGGAGAGAGACATGCTGCGTATCCATGCCCTCATCTGGGTGGAGCGGCCGGCGCAGAAATCCATCGTCATCGGACACCAGGGCCGGGTCTTGAAGGCCGTGGGGCAACAGGCGCGCCTGGACATGGAGCGTCTGTTCGGGCGCAAGGTGTTTCTCCATTTGTGGGTCAAGGTGAAAGAGAAGTGGAGCGATGACGAGCGGGCCCTGCGCAGCCTCGGCTACGCGGAGTAACGCCATGCCGGGAGGAGGGCGCATCCTGCTGGAGGAAGCCTACGTGCTCCATCGCCACCCCTATCGTGACAGCAGCCTCATCGTGGAACTGCTTACCTGCCGGCATGGGCGCGTTGCCGTCGTGGCGCGAGGCGCCCGCCGCCCCCGTTCCCGCTACCGGGGTGTGCTGGAACCCTTCCGCCCCCTGCTGGCCTCGTGGCAGGGGCGGGGTGAGCTGGCCACCCTGGGGAGCGTCGAGGCGCAACCCGGGGCCGCGGTCTTGCCGGCACCGTTGCTGCCCCATGGGTTCTATCTCAACGAGCTGCTGCTCCGTTTCCTGCACCGCAACGATCCCTGTGAAGCGGTCTTCCATCTCTATGCCGGGATCTTGCGGGCGCTGGCCGGAATGGGGAGCGGGGCGCGCAATGGGGCGGAAAATGAAGCGGCCGTACAGCGTCGATTGCGCATTTTCGAGAAGCGCCTGCTGGAGGCCGTGGGCTACGGGCTCATGCTGGAGCAGGATGTCACGGGTGCGGCCATCGATGCGGAGGGGATATATTATTACGTGCCCCAGCAGGGCCTGCGGCGCGCGACCGCGTGGCCGGGCAAAGCCCCGGGGAGGACTCAGGAGACGACCGGAACGCGCGCTTTTCTGGGCCGCAGTCTTCTCGACCTGGCCGCGGAGACCCTGGACGATGTGCGCAGCCTGCGGGAGAGCCGGTATCTGCTGCGCCAGGCGCTGCGAGAACTGCTGGGTGACCGCCCCTTGCACAGCCGCCGCCTGCTGCCGGTGGCCATGGGAAAAGAGAGGAAGAAACCGGACCGGGAGGGAGAGAAACTGTGACTGAATCGAGCCGTCCACCGGGTCGCGTCCCGGGCAATCCCCCGAATTCGCCCGCTGGTTCCGGCGACGACGAAATCCTGCTGGGCGTGAATATCGACCACGTGGCGACACTGCGCCAGGCCCGGGGCACGCGCTATCCCGAGCCCGTTCAGGCGGCCCTGGAGGCCGAACAGGCAGGGGCCGACGGTATTACCCTGCACCTGCGCGAGGACCGCCGCCACATTCAGGAACGCGACGTGGCGTTGTTGTGCGAGATGCTCCAGACCCGCATGAACCTGGAAATGGCCGTGACGGAAGAGATGCTCGCCATCGCCGAGCGCTTTCGCCCGGCAGACTGCTGCCTTGTGCCGGAGCGGCGGGAGGAGCTGACCACCGAGGGCGGGCTGGACGTGGCTGCCCAGGAAGACCGGATTCGCGAGGCCTGCAGCCGCCTGGCGGCCGCGGGCAGCCGGGTGTCCCTGTTCATCGACGCCGATCCCCGCCAGATCGAGGCGGCAGCACGCACGGGCGCGCCCTGCGTGGAGATCCATACCGGTCATTATGCCGACGCCGCGACCCCGGCTCTGCAGAGGGCAGAGCTTGCCCGCATCGGGGAGGCAGTGCGCATCGCCGCATCCGCAGGCCTGCAGGTCAATGCCGGACACGGACTTCATTATCACAACGTCGCGGCCATTGCGGCGCTGCGGCCGGTGCGGGAACTCAATATCGGCCATGCCATCATTGCCCGCGCCCTGTTTACCGGCCTGGCCGGGGCGGTGCGGGAGATGAAGCGCCTCATGACGGAGGCCCGCCAGGCTGCCCGGGCAGGGATCCGGGCTGGGAGGGAGGCAGCCGCGCCGTGATCTGCGGCATCGGGACCGACATCGTCCAGGTGGCCCGCATGGCGGCCGATCTGGAGCGTTACGGCGAGCGTTTTGCCCGGCGTATCCTGAGTGCGCGGGAACTGGCGGAATTCAGGGACTGCGCCCGCCCGGCCCATTTCCTGGCCAAGCGTTTTGCCGCGAAGGAGGCCGCCGCAAAGGCGCTGGGTACGGGCTTCCGCAACGGCCTCACCCTGCAGCAGATCAGCGTGTCCCACGACGCCTACGGCCGGCCCTATCTGGAGTATGAAGGCACTGCCGAGACATTGTGCAACCGGCGCGGCATCAGCCGGAGTCACTTGAGCCTCGCCGACGAGGCCGACTACGCTATCGCCTTCGTCACCCTGGAGAGTGTCGTTTCACCGCCTGCCATCGGACTGGATGCCGGACCGGATACGGGACCGCATTCAGGCCCTTGAAATGGCACTGTGCTTTCTGTAATATCCGCGTGTCTGAACAGGTGCGGGGTGGAGCAGTCTGGTAGCTCGTCGGGCTCATAACCCGAAGGTCGTAGGTTCAAATCCTGCCCCCGCTACCACTTTTCCGAGACTCAACCGGCTTCCCCGCGTTGGGTTTTTTTATGCCCGCTTCATGCCTTCTTTCATGTTTTGAGGCGGGAAGGGACGTTTACGCCTTGGCTCGCCTTTGCCAGAGACGTTTTCAACTGCCTGACAAGCTTGATCGCCTGACAAGCTTGATCGATTGTTGCAAAACCCTGTCCCTGACCCTATAATCACTGCCCGAAAGACCGGGTCCCTGGCAAGGCAGAGGATGTTAAACCCCGTTGCGGGGTTTTTTTCGTTGTCCGCCTTGGTTTCCGGGACCGGATGCCGGCGAGGGCGGCGGCTCACCCGGGCAGGCCGGAAAATGTGTTTTTGGGAGGTGGGCCTTGAGCCCACTTTTTTGTTTCGAGGCCACGGAGGTCGCGGCTGAGGGTTGCGCAGGAAACGCCCATGAGACAGGTGGACGAGCGGTTGCAGCGCCTGCTGCAGCCGGTGGTGGAAATGCTGGGATACGAACTGGTGGGAATTGAATATTTCCCCAGTGGTCACCACTATATATTGCGGGTCTACATCGACAAGGCGTCGGGCATCACCCTGGACGACTGCGAGGTCGTGAGTCACCAGGTGAGTGCCTTGCTGGACGTGGAAGATCCCATTCGTGGCCGGTATACCCTGGAAGTCTCTTCCCCCGGGCTGGATCGCCCCCTGTTCACGGCGGAGCATTTTCAACGCTTCTGCGGCCGGCAGGTGAAATTGCGCCTTGTCACACCTGTCAACGGCCGGCGTAATTTCAAGGGCCTGTTGCAGGGGCTCGATGAAGGCAAGGTGACACTCGAAGTGGATGGCGAGCGGCTGGATTTGCCGCTCGAAGACATCGAGCGGGCACGTCTGGTCCCCCAACTGGCGGGGGAGGACGGGTAAGCATGATCCGGAGTCAAGGCGAGAGGCGGCGGTCAATGAATTCGGTGGCCTGGATGAAGCGCTGCAAGTGCGCAATCCAGGAAGCCAGACGGTAGAACCCGCCTGCCCGGATTACGTTCCACTCCATCCGGGCTACACATTTTGATATGGACAATTATGAGACCATTGACAAGGCGAGAGGCGGCGGTAAATGAGCAAAGAGATTCTGTTGGTGGTCGATGCGGTTTCCAATGAACGCGGCATCGACAGGGACATCGTCTTCGGCGCCCTGGAAGCGGC
Source organism: Gammaproteobacteria bacterium (assembly GCA_026981935.1). Classification (GTDB taxonomy): domain Bacteria; phylum Pseudomonadota; class Gammaproteobacteria; order SZUA-140; family SZUA-140; genus S012-109. Next base: position 21,498 of record JALSIC010000029.1, on the reverse strand, counting down.
GCTGGCGGCGGCGACCAAGAAGCGCTATGACGGCGATGTCGACGTGCGCGTGGAGATCGACCGCGATACCGGCGACTACAAGGCGTTTCGCCGCTGGTTGGTGGTGGACGATGCCGAGGTGGGCGAGGAGGAAGGCGGTCTGGAGAATCCCGATGCCCAGATTCTGCTCAGCGAGGCCCGCCGCGAGCATCCGGACATCCAGCCCGGCGAGTATGTCGAGGAGCCCATCGAATCCGTGGCCTTCGGCAGGATTGCCGCCCAGACCGCGAAGCAGGTCATCATCCAGAAGGTCCGGGAGGCGGAGCGTGCCAAGGTCGTGGACGAGTACAAGGACCGGGTGGGCGAGCTGGTCACCGGCGTGGTCAAGCGCCTCGACCGGGGCAATGTGATACTTGACCTGGGCGGCAACGCCGAGGCCATCATTCTGCGCGAGGATCTCATTCCCCGCGAGGCCGTGCGTCCCGGCGACCGCCTGCGGGGGTATCTGAAGAAGGTCAGTTCGGAGAGCCGGGGTCCCCAGCTGTTCGTCAGCCGCACGGCGCCCGAACTGCTGGTGGAGCTGTTCAAACTGGAAGTCCCGGAGGTGGGCGAGGGGTTGATCGAGATCGTCAGCGCCGCCCGCGATCCGGGCTCGCGGGCCAAGATCGCGGTCAAGACCAACGATCCGCGCATCGATCCGGTGGGTGCCTGCGTGGGCATGCGGGGTTCGCGCGTGCAGAGCGTATCCAACGAGCTCGCCGGCGAGCGCGTCGACATCATTCTCTGGGATGAGAATCCGGCCCAGTTCGTGATCAACGCCATGTCCCCGGCTGAACTGGAATCCATGGTGGTGGACGAGGAGAAACACAGCATGGACCTGGCGGTGGCGGAGGAGCATCTCTCCCAGGCCATCGGGCGGAACGGCCAGAACGTGCGCCTTGCCAGCCAGCTCACCGGCTGGGAACTCAACATCATGACCGAGGCCGAGGCCGAGGAGAAGAGCGAGGCCGAGGCCGAGGCCCTCAAGCAGATGTTCATGAAGCAGCTTGATGTGGATGAGGATATCGCCACAATATTCGTCCAGGAAGGCTTTTCGAGTATCGAAGAGATCGCCTATGTGCCGGCCCAGGAACTCCTCGCCATCGAGGAGTTCGACGAGGAGATCGTGCAGGAGCTTCGGGATCGCGCCCGGGACGTGCTGCTGACCCAGGCCATCGCGCGGGAAGAGGCCCTCGGCGGCCGCCAGCCTGCCGAGGATCTGCTGGCCCTGGAAGGCATGGACGAGGAACTGGCCTACAAGTTGGCGGAGAAGGGCATTTTCACCCAGGAGGACCTGGCGGAGCAGTCGGTGGATGAACTGCTGGAGGTCGAAGGCATGGATGAGGAACGGGCCAGCCGGCTGATCATGACGGCACGCGCCCCCTGGTTTGCCGAGGAACAGCAAGGCTGAAAGGACAAGATTCGAGGATCATGGCAGAAGTCACGGTAAAACAGCTCGCTGACGTGGTGGGAATCCCGGTGGAGCACCTCCTGGTGCAGCTGGGAGAGGCCGGCGTGCCCGTCACCGATGAGAACCAGCTCATCAGTGACAAGCAGAAGATGGAACTGCTCACCCATCTGCGTGCCAGTCGCAGCAAGGGACCGGGAGGCGCCGCCGGTGGCAAGAAGATCACGCTGCGCCGCAAGACGGTCGGCGAGCTGCGCCAGAGCACCGGCAGCGGGCAGAGCAGGACCAAGTCCCGCCGGATCAACGTGGAATTCAGGCGCAAGCGGACCTATGCCATGCGCGGAGACGTGATGGCCGAGGAGGCAGCCCGTCTCGAACAGGAACAGCAGGCGGCGGCTGCCGCCGCCGAGGCTGCGGAAAAGGCGGCCCGCGAGGCCGAGGCGGCCGCGCAGGCCGCTGCCGAAGCGGCGCAGGCCCGGGAGGAGGCCGCCCCCTCGCAGGCTGAGACACAGGCACAGGAAGTCTCTGCGTCGCCCGAGACGGAGGCAGTGACAGACGCGGCGGAAGGTGCGCAGGTTTCGCAGCATGCCGAGGCGGGTGCCGGCACAGTGGAGGAGGCACAACCCCAGACGCCTGAGCCCGTTGCCGCGCCCCCGGCCGAGAAAGAGAAAAAAGGTCCCCGGCGCAGCAAGGAAAAACCGGAGCGCAAGACCAAGTACGGGCGCAAGGAACTGCATGTCGCCAGCGAGGTATCCAGCAGCCGGCGCAAGAAGAAGACCCGTGGCGCGGTCAAGGTCAGCACCGGTGCCAGGCACGGTTTCGAGAAGCCCACGGCCCCCATCGTCCGGGAGGTCTCCATTCCCGAGACCATCACGGTGGCCGAGCTGGCCCAGAAGATGTCGGTGAAGGCCGCCGAAGTGATCAAGACCATGATGAAGATGGGCAGCATGGTGACCATCAACCAGGTGCTCGACCAGGAGACCGCCGCCATCGTGGTGGAAGAGATGGGCCACAAGGCCAAGATGCTGCAGGAGAATGCCATCGAAGAGGCGCTGATCCAGGAGGCGGCTGCCGGTGGCGAGGAGCAGCCCCGTCCGCCCGTGGTCACCATCATGGGGCATGTGGATCACGGCAAGACTTCCCTGCTGGATTACATCCGCCGCACCAAGGTGGCGGCGGGAGAGGCCGGCGGCATCACCCAGCATATCGGCGCCTATCACGTGCAGACGCCCCGGGGGGTCATCACATTCCTCGATACGCCGGGCCATGCCGCCTTCACCGCCATGCGGGCCCGTGGGGCGGAGATCACCGATATCGTGGTGCTCATCGTGGCCGCGGACGATGGCGTCAAGCCCCAGACGCTGGAGGCCATCCAGCATGCCCGGGCCGCCGGCGTGCCCATGATCGTGGCGGTCAACAAGATCGACAAGCCGGAGGCAGACCCGGACCGTGTGAAGCAGGAACTGGCCCAGCATGAAGTGATCCCCGAGGACTGGGGCGGCGATACCATGTTCGTTCATGTCTCGGCCAAGACCGGTGAGGGCATTGACGACATCCTGGAGGCCATTCTGCTCCAGGCGGAAATCATGGAACTTCGTGCCGTGCGCGAAGGCCCCGCGCGGGGCACGGTGATCGAGTCCAGCCTCGACAAGGGACGCGGCCCGGTGGCCACGGTGCTGGTGCAGGCCGGTACCCTGCGCAAGGGAGACATCATTCTCTCCGGCAAGGAGTACGGGCGGGTACGTGCCATGTTCGATGAAAACGGCAGGCCTGTGGAGGAGGCCGGCCCTTCCATTCCGGTGGTGGTGCTGGGTCTTTCCGGCACGCCCAATGCGGGTGACGACATGGTGGTGGTGCCCGATGAGCGCAAGGCCCGCGAAGTGGCGCTGTTCCGGCAGGGGAAGTACCGGGACATCCAGCTTGCCAGCAAGAAGGCCGCCAAGCTGGAGGAGATTTTCTCCCAGATGGACAAGGACAAGGTCAATACCCTGAACATCCTGCTCAAGGCCGATGTCCAGGGGTCGGTAGAGGCCCTGCGCGAGGCCCTTACCAAGCTGTCCACGGACGAGGTCAAGGTGAAGATCATCGCCAGCGGCGTGGGCGGAATCACGGAGTCCGATATCAATCTGGCCCTGGCTTCCAATGCCATCGTCATCGGTTTCAACGTCCGCGCCGACAGCGTGGCGCGGCGCACGGCCGAGGAATCCGATGTCGAGCTGAACTACTACAGCGTGATCTACGATGTCATCGACGACGTCAAGAAGGCCCTGTCGGGCATGCTGGCGCCGGAGATCAAGGAAGAGATCATCGGCCTGGCCGAGGTGCGCGAGACCTTTACCTCGCCCAAGTTCGGCACCATTGCCGGTTGCCTGGTGGTGGAGGGCGTGGTGAAGCGCCACAACCCCATCCGCGTATTGCGGGACAACGTGGTGATTTACGAGGGCGAGCTGGAATCCCTGCGCCGCTTCAAGGACGACGTCAACGAAGTCAAGGCCGGCACCGAGTGCGGCATCGGCGTGCGTAATTACAATGACGTGAAAGTGGGTGACCAGATCGAGGTCTACGAGCGGGTCGAGGTCAAGCGTAGCCTGTAAGGCGGGCTGCGGCTGGCCTCGTGTCTTCTGATCATTCTTTCATTCATGCCATGCCCAGGGAATTCAGCCGTACCGTTCGTGTCTCCGAGCAGCTCCGCCGCGAACTTGCCGTCCTGATCCAGCAGGAAGTCAAGGATCCGCGCCTGGGGGGCATGGTGACCGTCGCCGATGTGGAGGTTTCTTCCGACCTCGCCCATGCCAGGGTCTACATCACGGTCCTGGATGACGAGGCGGACGACGAGGGCAGAGCGGCAGAGACGGTGGCGCTGCTCAATCGCGCGGCGGGTTTCCTGCGTCGCGAGCTGGGGCGGCGTGTCGTCCTGCGCACCATTCCCCGCCTGCGGTTCTTCTACGACCGTTCCATCAGCCGGGGTGCCGACTTGAATGCCTTGATCGAGAAGGCGCTGCACGAAGACCAACGAAGCAAAAACGCCTGATACCGACCATGAAACATCATCGACGCCACAGTCGTGCCGGCAGGGCGGTGAACGGCATCCTGCTGCTGGACAAGCCGGCCGGGATCACTTCCAATGCCGCCCTGCAGACCGTCAAGCAGCTCCTGCGGGCCCGCAAGGCGGGGCATACCGGCAGTCTTGATCCCCTTGCCACGGGCATGCTGCCCATCTGCCTCGGCGAGGCCACCAAGATCTCCGGTTTCCTGCTGGAGGCGGACAAGACCTACGAGGTGCGGATACGCCTCGGTGTGAGCACCACCACCGGGGATGCCGAAGGCGAGGTCCTGGCAACCCGTCCCGTGCCCAGGCTCACGATGGACAAAGTGGAGGCGGCCCTGGCCTGTTTTCGCGGTGCCATCGAGCAGGTGCCTCCCATGCATTCCGCCATCAAGCGCAACGGCCAGCCCCTCTACAAGCTGGCCCACCGGGGCATCGTGGTGGAACGCGAACCGCGCCAGGTGCGGATTCATGAACTGACCCTGCGGGGCATGGAGGACGAGAGCCTCTCGGTTCGCGTGCATTGCTCCAAGGGGACCTACATCCGCACCCTCGCCGAGGACATCGGCACCGAACTGGGCTGCGGCGGCCATGTCGCGGCCTTGCGCCGCACCGGGGTGGGCGGGTTCGACAGCAGTGAGATGGTGAGCCTTGCAGTGCTGGAACGTACCGTGGAGGAGGAAGGTCCTGCGGCGGCGGATCGTTATCTGCTGTCCATCGAGAGTGCCCTGCGGCACTGGCCGGACGTGCGCCTGTCCGCCGAGGTGGCCTACTTTCTGCAGCAGGGTCAGCCCGTCTTCGTGCCCCATGCGCCGACCCAGGGTTTTGTCCGCATCTATGCCGGCGCCGGGGAGGACCGGCATTTTCTGGGGGTGGGGCGTATCCTGGACGACGGCCGGGTGGCACCGAAACGCCTGTTGAGCGGATGAGGCCGCTGATCTCCGGTGATCTTTCGTGCGGTGGCGGGGCGGCGAAATATTTGCTTGTATGGAAAGAGTTTTAGCGGATAAAATATGCGCTCATTTTTCAGGATCCGATCAACGACAGACGTAACGACAGAAGGCAGGCAGGTAACAATCATGGCATTAGATCCCCAGGCCAAGGCAGAAGTGGTCAAGCAGTATCAGCGATTCCCCGGTGATACCGGGTCCCCCGAGGTGCAGGTGGCGCTGCTGTCGGCACGCATCGAGCAGCTTTCCCAGCACTTCAAGGAACACAAGCATGATTACCACTCGCGCCAGGGACTGCTGAAAATGGTCAGCAACCGCAGGAAGCTTCTCAGTTATCTTCGCAAGCAGGATCCGGCACGCTATCAGGAACTGATCGCGCGCCTCGGCTTGCGCAAATAGTCTTGCCTGCCGCGTTTCCGCCATGGCCATACTGTTGATCGGTCTGGCCTGTGCCACCGGTACCTGTTCAGGCGCTTGTTCATCAGCCACCATTTCAAGGAATTCACTGTGACTCCCATCAAAAAGGTATTTCAGTACGGCGATCATACTGTCACCCTGGAAACCGGAGAGATCGCGCGCCAGGCCACCGGCGCGGTGATGGTCAGCATGGACGACACGGTTGTCCTGGTGACCGTCGTCGGCCAGAAGGAGGTCGAAGCGGGACGCGATTTCTTCCCGTTGACGGTCAATTACCAGGAGCGTACCTATTCCGCCGGCAAGATTCCCGGCGGCTTTTTCAAGCGGGAAGGCCGGCCGTCGGAAAAAGAGACACTGACCTCACGCCTTATCGACCGCCCCCTCCGCCCGCTGTTTCCCAAGGGTTTCACCAACGAAGTCCAGATCATTGCCACCGTCGTTTCCCTGAACCGGGAGATCGATCCCGACATTCCGGCCATCATCGGGGCCTCCGCGGCACTGGCCATCTCGGGGATCCCTTTCAACGGTCCCATCGGCGCCGCCCGGGTGGGGTACCAGGACGGACGTTATCTCCTCAACCCCACGCTCAGCCAGCTGGAGAATTCGCAGCTCGACCTGGTGGTGGCGGGTACGGCCAACGCCGTGCTGATGGTGGAATCGGAGGCCAGGGAGCTGCCGGAGGAAGTGATGCTGGATGCCGTGCTGTTCGGCCATGAGCAGCAGCAGGTGGTGATCGAGGCCATCAACGAGCTGGCCCGGGAGGCGGGCAAGCCGCGCTGGGACTGGCAGCCGCCACAGGAAGATGAATCGCTCGCCGCGGCCGTCGCGGAGGCGGGCAAGGCAGCCATTGCAGAGGCTTACCAGATCCGGGAGAAACAGGCCCGCCAGGGACGCCTTGCGGAGATACGCGCCGCCGTCATGGAAGAGCTCGGTGGCGGTGAGACGCCGCGCTGGAGTGCCGACGAGATCCGGGAGGTCCTGGAGAAACTGGAAAAGAAGATCGTGCGCGAGCGGGTGCTGGCAGGTGAACCGCGTATCGACGGTCGTGACAATCGTACCGTCAGGCCCATCGATATCCGTGTCGGCGTGCTGCCGCGGGCCCATGGTTCGGCACTGTTCACGCGGGGCGAGACCCAGGCCCTGGTGGCCACCACCCTGGGGACGGGACGTGACGCCCAGATCATCGACGCCATCGAAGGGGAGCGCAAGGAACCCTTCATGCTGCATTACAATTTCCCCCCCTATTGCGTGGGCGAGACGGGTTTCGTGGGCAGCCCCAAGCGGCGCGAGATCGGTCATGGCCGCCTGGCCAAGCGCGGCATCGCCGCGGTGCTGCCCGATCTCGACGAGTTTCCCTATGTGATCCGCGTGGTATCCGAGATCACCGAATCCAATGGGTCCAGTTCCATGGCCACGGTCTGCGGTGCCAGCCTGTCCCTGATGGATGCCGGTGTGCCCATCACCGCGCCGGTGGCGGGTATCGCCATGGGCCTCATCAAGGAAGGGGAGCGCAGTGCCGTCCTGTCCGATATCCTGGGCGACGAGGACCATCTGGGCGACATGGATTTCAAGGTGGCCGGTACCGCCAGGGGCGTGACCGCCCTGCAGATGGATATCAAGATCGACGGGATCACCCGCGACATCATGGCCCAGGCCCTGGAGCAGGCCCACGAGGGACGCATGCACATCCTGGAGAAGATGAATGCCGTGATCGCCGAGCCGCGCAGCGAGATCTCGGAACATGCGCCCCGGATTGTCACCATCAAGATCAACCCCGAGAAGATCCGGGATGTCATCGGCAAGGGGGGCGCCACCATTCGCGCCCTCACCGAGGAGACCGGCGCCAGCATCGACATCGCCGACGACGGCACCATCAAGATCGCTTCCGTGGACAACCATGCCAGCCAGGAGGCCATCCGGCGCATCAAGCAGCTTACCGCCGACGTGGAAGTGGGATCGGTCTACGAGGGGAGGGTGGCCAAGCTCATGGATTTCGGGGCCTTCGTCACCATCCTGCCCGGCAGGGACGGCCTGGTGCACATCTCGCAGATATCCGAGGAACGGGTGGAAAACGTCAGTGACAAGCTCTCCGAGGGGGATATCGTCAAGGTCAAGGTCCTGGAGATCGACAAGCAGGGGCGCATCCGCCTCAGCATGAAGGAAGTCGGCGACTGAGTCCTTGCCCAGCGCGCCGGGACGGCGCGCCTGCGCCTGTCCCGGCAGGAGGCGCGAGCACCCGCAATCCCCTCCACCTTTCCCCTTCCCCCTTCCCCCTCCATTGACACGTCCCCCGTCCTCCCGCACGATAGCGTAATGGGCATAGGACAGGTGTGGAAATGGGACGGCCGCTTGGACACCAAGATGCATTTTCCCGGGATGAAGATCCCGACGCCCAACGGCTGTTGCAGCTCATCCAGGCCCTGACGGCCGAATTTCATCCTCATCGGCGTACCCCGCCCCAGGTGACGCTGGACAGCGACCTGGCCCGGGATCTGGGTCTGGACAGCCTGGCCCGGGTCGAACTCATCGCCCGTATCGAGAAGCATTTCCATGTCGCCTTGCCCGAGCAGGCCTATGCAGAAGTGGAGACCCCCCGCGACCTGCTGCGTGTGCTGGCCGGTGCTTCGCAGGCGGTCACGCTTTCTTCCCCGCCTCATGAGGACAGCCGGAAAGATGACGGGACGGCCATGCCGCCGGCGTCCACCGCATCGCAGGCAGCACACACCCCTGTCCCCGACAACGCGGCCACCCTCATGGAGGTACTTGCCTTCCACAGCGAGCGCTGTCCTGAACGCACCCATATCCGGTTCTACAGTGACGGCGACGGGGGGGAGCAGCTTGGCTATGGCGAGTTGCTGCAGGCTGCCAGGGGCGTTGCGGGCGGCCTGCAGGCGCTGGGCGTGCGTCCCGGCGAGGCCGTGGTGCTGATGCTGGGCAGCGACCGGGATTATTTTTTCGCCTTTTTCGGGGTTCTGCTCGGCGGCGCCGTCCCCGTGCCCATCTATCCGCCGGCCCGCCCCGGTCAGATAGAGGATCACATGCGTCGTCACAGCCGCATCGTGGCCAACTGCCGGGCCAGGGTCATGATCACGGTACCGGCGGGCCGGGGCATTGCCCGGCTCATGAAGGCACAGGTGGAATCCCTGCGCCATATCGTCACCGTGGCGGAGCTGCAGGCGCCCGACGACTATGTGCCCGTCAGACGCCGGGGGAGCGATACGGCCTTCATCCAGTACACCTCGGGCAGCACCGGCAACCCCAAGGGCGTGGTGCTGAGCCACGACAACCTGCTGGCCAATATTCGCGCCATGGGGGAATGTGTCGGTGCGCACGGCGACGATGTATTCGTCAGCTGGCTGCCGCTCTATCACGACATGGGACTGATCGGAGCCTGGCTCGGCAGCCTCTATTACGGGGCGGGATTCGTGGTCATGTCGCCGTTGAGTTTTTTAAGCCGTCCCCAGCGCTGGTTGTGGGCCATACACCGTTACGGGGGAACGCTGTCCGCAGCCCCCAATTTCGGTTACGAGCTGTGCCTGCGCCGCATCGACGACGCCGATCTGGAAGGCCTGGAGCTGGGCGGCTGGCGCGCGGCCTTCAACGGCGCGGAAAGCGTCAGTCCCCAGACCCTGGAGCGTTTCTGCGAGCGCTTCGCAGCCTGGGGGTTTCGTCGCGAGGCCATGACGCCGGTCTATGGGCTGGCGGAGAGCACCGTGGGCCTGGCTTTTCCGCCCCTGGGCAGGGGACCCCTCATCGACCGGATCCAGCGTGAGCCCTTCATGCGTGACGGCCATGCCGTGCCCGCGGCCGCCGAAGACGAGACGGCATTGCGTTTCGTCTCCTGTGGCCGGCCGCTGCCCCATCACCAGATCCGCATCGCAGATCGCACGGGCCGCGAACTGCCGGAGCGTCGGGAAGGTCATTTGCAGTTTCGCGGCCCTTCCGCCACCCGGGGTTACTATCGTAACCCGGAGGCGACCCGCCGCCTCTTCCAGGATGGCTGGCTGGATTCCGGCGACATGGCCTACATCGCTGAAGGCGAGGTCTATCTGACCGGGCGGGCGAAGGACATCATCATCCGCGCCGGGCGCAATCTCTATCCCCACGAACTGGAAGAGGCCGTCGGCGAGCTCCCCGGGATCCGCGCCGGGCGGGTGGCGGCCTTTGGCAGCAAGGATGCCGCGACGGGAACGGAACGGCTCGTCATCGTCGCCGAGACCCGGGAGCGCGATGCCTCCGTGCAGGCGGCACTGCGCCGCCGCATCAATGCCGTGGTCACCGACCTGGTGGGCGCGCCGCCGGACGATGTCCTGCTGGCACCGCCGGACACCCTGCTCAAGACCTCCAGCGGCAAGATCAGGCGCGATGCCTGTCGCCAGCTCTACGAGGCAGGGCGTCTGGTCCAGGGCCGCCGTGCCGTGTGGTGGCAGGTGGCGCGGCTGCTGGCCAGTGGTTTTCTGCCCCAGTTGCGCAGGGCGTGGCGTCTTGCGCGGGACGTGGGCTACGGGATCTATGCCCGCAGCCTGTTCTGGCTCATCGCACCGTGGACGTGGCTGCTGGTACTGATCCTGCCGCGACCGGCCTGGCGCTGGCAGGCCATGCGCCGCAGCGCGCGGCTGCTGGCGCGCCTGACGGCAACGCCCTTGAGCGTGGAGGGCCTGGAACACCTGCCACCCGCCGGCGAGCCCTGCATCTACGTGGCCAACCATGCCAGCTACCTGGACGGTCCAGCGGTGATCGCCGCGCTGCCGCGCGAGGTCAGTTTCATCGCCAAGGCCGAATTGTCCCGGCAGTTCTTCGCGGGTCGTTTTCTGCGACGTATCGGCACCGAGTTCGTGGAGCGTTTCGACGTGCGCCGCGGTGTCGAGGATGCCCGCGCCATGAACCGGGCCGCAGCAGAGGGACGCAGCCTGTTCTTCTTCCCGGAGGGGACCTTCACCCGCAAGCCGGGCCTGTTGCCGTTCTACATGGGGGCGTTCAGCGCCGCCGTGTCAGGAGGCGTGCCCGTGGTGCCCGTGGCCCTGCGGGGCACCCGTTCCATCCTGCGGGCGGATACCTGGCTGCCGGCCCACGGGCGCATTCGCGTCATCGTTGGGGAGCCCCTGTCCGTGGACCGGGAGCTGGCGCAACGGGATCCCTGGGCGGCCGCCGTGAGCCTGCGCGATGCCGCGCGTGCATGGCTGCTGCGCCATTGCGGCGAACCGGATCTGGTGATGGAAAAGCCTTTCAGAGATGAGGCGGGATGAGATGCCCTGGAAAGCGCTTCGCGGCGGGGGAGTGTTTCGCCGGGAGCGGGGGCGCAGGCGCCCCGCCCCCGGCACGAAGGCGGGCTCAGCTTTCGATGTCAGGCATCGATGTAGGTGCCGTCGAACTCGTCCAGGTATTTGCGGATGGCGAGGAAAAACAGGGCATTGTCCTGGCGGTTGCCGTGGTCGAACTCGATGCCCATGGCATAGCGTTGGTCGTTTTCGGCCTTGCACCACATGATCCTGCCGTTGATGTTGAGCCGGAAATCCCCGTCCTCGTAAGCGAGCGCCACCTGCTCGCCCTCCCTGAAAGGATGGGGGCTTTCCAGGCCGATGCCCGAGATGGAGACGTCCCGGACCCTGCTGATGTCGAAGCTTTCCTCATTGCGCAGGAGTGTGAACTGGTTGGCCTGGTTCTCCATGGCAAGCCCGCTGCGCGCATTCTTCCGCTTCTCCATCGGGCCTCGTTCCTGCGGGGCTTCCTGTGTGGTTTGGGATGGCTTTTCAGACAACATGTTTTTTCTCCTCAGATGGTGACGGATCCGTGGCGTGTCGCGCCGGACAGGCGAAAGGATGCAAATACCGTGCACAATTTTATTTGCCGGCTTCATATGCGGGCCCGGCTTGCAGGAGGCGCCGGGTGCGGCCATCCGTCTGCGATGTCCTGTTATCGGTTCCTTCTGCGGATGTCTTGAGGTTTCTGCAGGCAAGGCCGGGCACTTGCAGAGCGAGGGCGGAAAAGGGGGTGAGAGAAGCTTGCGTGGGGCAAGGGCGGGGGGAAGGGCGGGTCGGTTGAAATGCCCAGGGGAGTCCTTCATCATTGCGGCCATGAGCTCGAGCTATCCCACTGTCGAGGCCTTCGTCGGCAACACCCCCCTCGTGCGCCTGCAACGCCTGCCCGGGGAAACGGACAACGTCGTGCTGGTGAAACTGGAGGGCAACAATCCCGCCGGCTCGGTCAAGGACCGGCCTGCCATGAGCATGATCCGGCGCGCCGAGGAACGGGGCGATATCCGTCCCGGCGACACCCTCATCGAGCCCACCAGCGGCAACACGGGCATCGCCCTGGCCATGGCCGCGGCCATCCGGGGTTACCGCATGATCCTGATCATGCCCGAGAACATGAGCGTGGAGCGCCGCGCCATCATGCGTGCCTACGGGGCGGAGATCATCCTGACGCCGGCAGAGGGCAGCATGGAGGCGGCCATCGACCGGGCGCGCCGGATGGTGACGGCGGGGGAGGGGGTGATGCTGGACCAGTTTTCCAATCCCGACAATCCCCGGGCCCACTACGAGGGCACGGGACCCGAGATCTGGCGCGATACCGCCGGCAGGATCACCCATTTCGTCAGCGCCATGGGGACCACGGGGACCATCATGGGGGTCTCGCGCTACCTGAAGGAGCAGAATCCGGAGATCCAGATCATCGGTGTCCAGCCCCGGGAAGGGGCCTGCATTCCCGGCATCCGGCGCTGGCCGGCGGCCTATCTGCCCCGCATCTACGATCCCGCACGGGTGGACCGCATCATGGACGTGACCCAGGATGAGGCGGAGGAGACCACGCGGGCCCTGGCCGCCCGGGAGGGGATCTTCGTCGGCATTTCCTCCGGCGGCGCCGCCGCCGCGGCGCTGCGCCTGAGCCGCGAACTCAGCGGTGCCACCATTGTCACCATCGCCTGCGACCGCGGCGACCGTTATCTCTCCACGCCCGTCTTTGGTGCCTGAACGCGCATGACGGTGCTCGTGTTCGATATCGAGACCGTGCCGGATGTGGCTACGGGGCGCCGTCTCTACGATCTGGAGGGACTCGACGACCGGGAGGTGGCCAACGTGATGTTTCACAAACGCCGCCAGGTTACCGGCGAGAGCGAGTTTCTCCCCCTCCATCTGCACCGGGTGGTGGCCATCTCGGCGGTGCTGGCCACGGCCCAGCAGGTCAAGGTCTGGTCCCTGGGCGAGACGGATGCCGACGAGGCGGAGATCATCCGCCGCTTCTTCGACGGCATCGAGCGCTTCACGCCGGTCCTGGTGTCCTGGAACGGCAGCGGTTTCGACCTGCCGGTGCTGCACTATCGGGCCTTGCTGCACGGTATCGCCGCGCCCCGCTACTGGGAGACCGGCGATGAAGACCGGGATTTCCGCTGGAACAATTACATCAGCCGCTATCACGACCGGCATACCGATCTCATGGACGTGCTGGCGGCCTATCAGCCCCGCGCCGCCGCGCGCCTCGACGAGGTGGCCGTGATGCTGGGCCTGCCCGGCAAGATGGGGCTGAGCGGCGCCGATGTGTGGGAACGTTATCTCGCGGGCGACATCGGCGGTATCCGGGACTATTGCGAGACCGACGTGCTCAACACCTATCTGGTGTATCTGCGCTTCGAACTCATTCGCGGGCACCTGCTGGCGGCCGAATACGAAACCCGCTGCCGGCAGTTGCGCGAACTCCTGGAATCCTCGGGCAGGCCCCATCTCGAGGCCTTTGCCGCGGCCTGGCGCGCCCAAGGGGCCGACGAGAATGACGCAGGGCAGGGCTGAGCATGGCCAGCGAGATCGAACGCAAGTTCCTGGTGAAAAACGACGGCTGGCGTGCGCAAGTGGCCAGGTCCTCGCATTACCGCCAGGGATATCTCACCGAGGGTGGTCCCTGTTCCATCCGGGTGCGCATCGACGGGGAACGTGCCTTTCTCAATATCAAGAGCGCCACCCTGGGCATCCAGCGCAGCGAATACGAATATCCCATCCCCTTGCCGGATGCCGAGGAGATGCTGGACCGCTTCTCCATCGGCCTGCTCATCGAGAAGACCCGCCATTTCGTGGACTACGCGGGTCACCGGTGGGAGATCGACGTGTTCGAGGGGGCCAACGCCGGACTGGTGGTGGCCGAGATCGAGCTGCAGTCGGCGGACGAGGCCTTCGAATTGCCGCCCTGGGCGGGCGAGGAGGTTTCGGACGATCCCCGCTACTACAACGTCTGTCTGGCCCATCACCCCTATACTGAATGGCAGCGCTGAGCACCGCTGTGCCCGCTGCGGGGCCGCGAGGTGCCGCCGTTTCCCTGCTGCCGCTCGTCGTTCTCCTGCTCACGTTCGTGTCGTTGACGGCGTGCGGTGTTCGTCCCCCGTCGCCGGATATCCTGCGTTTTGCCCTGGTGTCCATGCCGGTGACCCTGGATCCGCGTTTCGCCACGGATGCCACGTCATCGCGCATCAACCGTCTGCTCTACCAGCGTCTGGTGGAATTCGACCAGGACGATCTGCCGGTGCCAGGCCTCGCGCGCTGGGAGCGCCTCGACGCGCGGCATTACCGTTTCCGTCTTCGGGACGATGCCCGTTTCAGCGACGGTACCCTGCTCACCGCCCGGGACGTGGCGGCGACCTATCGTCATGTCCTGGATCCGGCGCATGCCTCGCCGCATCGCCTGGCCCTGGCGGGCATCGTCTCCATCGAGGTGGTGGACGACCGCACGGTGGATTTTCATCTGGAAAAGGCCGACCCCTTGTTCCCCGGTCGGCTGGGGCTCGGCATTCTGCCTGCCCGCCTCATCACTTCGGATCATCCCTTCAACCGGGCACCGGTGGGCAGCGGGCCCTTCGAGTTCGTGGCCTGGCCGGCCGAGAACCGCCTGCGTCTGCGGCGCCGCCGGGATGGGCAGCTGCTGGAGTTCATCGCCGTGCGCGATCCCACGGTACGGGTGCTCAAGCTGTTGCGCGGCGAGGTGGACATGGTGCAGAACGATCTGCCGCCGGAACTGGTGCGCCTGCTCAGGGCGCGCGAGGACATCGTCGTGCGTACGGCGCCCGGCTCCAATTTCGCCTATCTGGGCTTCAACCTCACCGACCCCCATGCCGGCCGTCTCCCGGTGCGCCGGGCCGTGGCCCTTGCCGTGGACAGGGATGCCATCATCCGTCACGTGCTGGGCGGTGCCGCGCGCCCCGCGGTGGGACTGCTGCCGCCGGAACACTGGGCCAGCGATCCGGACCTGCAGCCCCTTCCCCATGACCCGGCACAGGCCCGGGTCCTCCTGCGCGAGGCGGGTTACGGTGAGGCGAATCCCCTGCGCCTGACATACAAGACCTCCAGCGATCCCTTTCGCCTGCGCCTGGCCACCATCATCCAGCAGCAGCTTGCCGAGGTGGGCATTGCCGTGGACCTGAAGAGCTACGACTGGGGTACCTTCTACGGCGATATCAAGGCGGGACGCTTCCAGATGTACAGCCTCATGTGGGTGGGTATCAAGATGCCCGACATCTATCGCTATGTCTTTCACAGCAGCGCCGTGCCGCCGGCAGGGGCCAACCGCGGGCGCTATGCCGATGCCGAGACCGACCGGCTCATCGAGGCCGCAGAGACGGCGCCGGATCTGGCGGGCCAGGCCCGCTACTACCGCCGGCTCCAGGCGCGCCTGCTGGACGAACTGCCCTATGTGCCATTGTGGTACGAGGACCATGTCTTTGCCGCGCGGCGCGGCATCGAGGGTTATCGTCTGGCGCGGGACGGCAATTATGACGGCCTGGCAGGGGTGGTGAGGCGCGGGGAATGACAGGCATGAATCGGGAATGAATCGGGGGGAGCGCTGTTTTCATCGGGTGCATTTGGCCTAATATTGCTCCATGGATTCGACAGCGCAACAGCAGGCCGTGGTGATCGTGGACCTGGGCAGGCAGCACCTGCGCCTGGAGCAGGAGGGCAGGATCTTGCTGTCTGCCGCGGTTTCCACCGCGGCGGGGGGGGCGGGCGAGCTGCGCGACAGTGGCTGCACGCCGCGGGGCTGGCACGCGATCCGCGCGCGCATCGGCGACGGTTGCCCGCCCAATACCGTGTTCGTGGGCCGGCGTCCCACGGGGGAGATCTATACCCCCGACCTGGCCGCGCGCCACGGGGCGCGGGACTGGATCCTGACCCGCATCCTGTGGCTGGGCGGCCTGGAGCGCGGCCGCAACCGGGGCGGGCGGGTGGACACCCTGCGCCGTTACATCTATATCCACGGTTGCCCCGACGAGATCCCCCTGGGCGTGCCCGGTTCCCATGGCTGCATCCGCATGCGCAACGACGACGTCATCGCCCTGTTCGAGCAGGTCCGGGTGGGAACCCGGGTGTACATCCATGAATGAGCAGGGGGCCGGCGGGGCATGATGCGCTTTCTCGTCTCCCGCCTGGCCAGCGCCCTGGTCGTGATACTGGGTGTCTCGGTGCTGGTTTTCTTCCTCATTCATCTCGTGCCCGGCGATCCGGTAGAGGTGATGCTGGGAGAGGGCAGCCAGCCGGCGGATCGCGAGGCCCTGCGCCGTGCCCTGGGACTGGACCTGCCCGTGCACGTCCAGCTGGGGCATTATCTCCAGGGTCTTCTGCAGGGAGACCTGGGCGTGTCCCTGCATTCGCGCCGTCCCATTGGTGAAATCCTTCTGGAGCGCATTCCCGCCACCCTGGAGCTGGCCCTGGCGGGCCTGGTGGTGGCCGTGCTCATCGCCCTGCCTTTGGGTATCATCGCCGCCCTGCGCAAGGACACGCCCTGGGACGGCGGCGCCATGGCCTTTGCCATGCTGGGCGTCTCCATTCCCAACTTCTGGATGGGGCCGTTGCTGATCCTGGTTTTTTCCCTGTGGCTGGGCTGGCTGCCGGTGAGCGGCCGCGAGGGGCCGGCATCCCTGGTATTGCCGGCCCTGACCCTGGGCACGGCCATGGCCGCGATCCTCTCGCGCATGATCCGCGCCACCTTGCTGGAGGTGCTCAACGAGGACTACATCCGGACTGCCCGTGCCAAGGGACTGTCCTGGGGGCAGGTGGTGCGGCGACATGCCCTGCGCAATGCCATGCTGCCGGTGATCACCCTGCTGGGCCTGCAGCTGGGCGCGCTGCTGGCGGGTGCGGTGATCACCGAGATCGTCTTTTCCTGGCCCGGCATCGGCCAGCTGGTGATCGAGTCCATTCAGCGCCGCGACTATCCCGTGGTGCAGGCCTGCGTGCTGCTCATCAGCCTGGCCTACGTGCTGGTGAACACCCTGACTGATCTGTGCTATGCGTGGCTGGATCCGCGTATCCGCTTGGGGCAATGAGGCAGTGATAAAGCAGTGCGTCTGAAATTCGCTCTTTTCGTACTGGCCTGCTGGGTGTTGCTTGCCGCTGCGGGTGCATGGCTGCCTTTCGAACCCTACCGTATCGATCTTGCTCGTATACTCGATCCTCCGGATGCCACGGCCTGGCTGGGCCATGACGACCTGGGGCGGCCCATCTGGGACCGGCTGGTGGTGGGGGCCCGCTATTCCCTGTGGGTGGCTGTGCTGGTGGTGGGGATCTCTCTTGCGGCAGGGACTTTCATCGGCGCCGTGAGTGCCTATGCCGGCGGCTGGCTGGATCACCTCCTCGTGCGTGTCATCGACATCTTCCTGGCTTTCCCGGGCATCCTGCTGGCCATCGCCCTGGCGGGGCTCATGGGGCCTGGCCTTGACAACGTCGTCATCGCCCTGAGCCTCGTGGGCTGGGTGGGCTTCGCCCGCCTGGCACGGGCCCAGGTACTGACCTTGAAACAGCGCGATCATGTTGCCGCGGCGGTAAGCCTGGGAGCCGGGCCGGGGCGCATCGTGTGGCGCCACCTCCTGCCGCTGATGGCCGCGCCCCTCATCGTGGAGGCCACCTTCGCAGTGGCCGGCATCGTCATCGCCGAGGCGGGTCTTTCCTTTCTTGGCCTGGGTATCCAGCCGCCCGAGCCTTCCTGGGGCAGCATGATCCGTGAAGGCAGCCGCTACATGCTGGTGACGCCCCACATGGTGCTGGCGCCGGGCATTGCTTTGTTGCTGGTGGTGCTGGCGGTTAACATGTTGGGCGACCGTCTGCGGGACCGGCTGGATGTCCGGCAGTCATGAACGGGGTGTTGGTAATGGATGATGAGTGACGGGGCGGAGGGACAGCGCATGATACCTTGTCCGGCGTATATTGCCCCAGCCAGGGCTGTGCCGTGGGGGAGCGGGGGATGTCCCTGGGCCCGGTGATGATGGGCCTGGAGGGCCCGGCCCTTTCGGCGGAGGAACGGGAGATGCTGGTTCATCCCCTGGTCGGGGGGGTGCTGCTGTTCAGCCGCAACTACGCGTCACCGGAGCAGTTGGAGGGGCTGTGCGCGGAGATTCATGGCCTGCGCGAGCCGCGTCTGATCATCGCAGTGGATCACGAAGGTGGACGGGTGCAGCGCTTTCAGCAGGGTTTCACGCCCCTGCCCGCGGTGGCCCTGCTGGGCCGCCTGTACGAGGGGGAGCCGCGCCGCGCCCTGGCTCTCGCCCGTGTCACGGGCTGGCTCATGGCGGTGGAACTGCGGAGCGTGGGCGTGGACCTGAGTTTCGCGCCTGTTCTGGACCTGGACCGGGGGCAGTGTGCCGTGATCGGCGAGCGGGCCTTTCACCGCGATCCCGAGGTGGTGGCGGAACTCGCCCACCAGTACATGCGGGGCATGCACGAGGCCGGCATGGCGGCGACGGGCAAGCACTTTCCCGGCCACGGCGGGGTGCGCGAGGATTCCCATCTGACCCTGCCCGTGGACGGCCGGGGCGTGGAGGATCTGCTGCTGGAAGACGTACTGCCCTTCGAACGCATGATCCACCATGGCATGGAGGCGGTGATGACGGCGCATGTGCGCTATCCGCAGGCCCATGAAGCCGTTGCGAGTTTTTCTCCTTTCTGGGTGGAGGGGATATTGCGGCGGCGCCTGGCGTTTGAGGGCGTGGTGTTCAGCGACGATCTGGCCATGGCCGCGGCCGCCGGGGCCGGAGACATGCCGGCGCGGGCCCGGGCGGCGCTGGCCGCGGGCTGCGACATGGTGCTGGCCTGTCAGGAACGCGGGCATGCCGAAACGGTGCTCGACGGGCTTGGAGACTGGCGCAAGCCCGTGACCTGCCTGCGCCTGGCACGTCTGCACGGGCGGGGAGAAGTGAGCCGGGCGTCATTGCGGCGCGACGCCCGCTGGCGGGATGCCGTGGCGCAGGTGACGGGCTATGACGAACCCCACAACCTGGAACTGATCTGAGAAATCCCTGAGCACTTCGTGAACAGGCGGCGGGTGCCGGAGATGCCCACGTGGGGGATAGGTGAGGCGTATGGACTGGCAGGCATACATAGAAGAACTGGATATATTGCAGGACGCCGGCGGCTGGATCGGCCAGGTGTTTGCCGTGGTGCTGGCGACTTTGTTTTTGAACTTCGTGCAGAAGCGCGTGCTGCGCCGCATTCTGCGACGCCTGGAACAGACCCGCAATCTCTGGGACGATGCCGTGCTCGATGCCCTGCGCCGTCCTCTGAGCGCCCTGATATGGATCGTGGGCATCGCCTTCGCGGCCGATATCGTCCGCCAGGAGACGGGAGCGGCCATTTTCTCCGCCGTGCCGCCCCTCCGGGACGTGGGCGTGATCGCCGCCATTGCGTGGTTTCTCATCCGCCTGGTGCGTCGTGCCGAGGAAAACATTCTTGAGCGCCTGGCTGCACAAGGGGAGAAGATCGACCGAACCACGGCGGATGCCATTGCCAGGCTCTTGCGTGTCGCCATTCTCATCACTGCCGTCCTGGTGGTGTTGCAGACCCTGGGATTCAGTATCTCCGGCGTGCTGGCCTTTGGTGGCATCGGGGGCATTGCGGTGGGATTCGCCGCCAAGGATCTGTTGTCCAATTTCTTTGGCGGCCTCATGATTTATCTCGACCGCCCCTTCGTGGTGGGAGAGTGGATCCGCTCCCCGGACCGGGAGATCGAGGGTACCGTAGAGGAGATCGGCTGGCGCCTCACCCGCATCCGTACCTTCGACAAGCGCCTGCTGTATGTGCCCAATGCCACTTTTGCCTCCATCACGGTGGAGAACCCTTCGCGCATGAGCCATCGCCGGATCTACGAAACCATCGGACTCCGGTATGAGGATGCCTCGCGGGTGGTGCCCATCCTGCAGGATATCCGCGCCATGTTACGAGACCATGCCGATATCGATCAGTCGCAGACCTTGATGGTCAATCTCAATGGTTTCGGTCCCTCTTCCCTGGATTTTTTCATCTATGCCTTTACCCGTACCACTGTCTGGACCGAGTACCATGCGGTGAAGGAACGTGTTCTGCTGCGCGTCCATGAGATTATCTCGGCGCATGGCGGTGCGGTGGCCTTTCCTGCGCGCACACTCCATGTGCCCGACCCCATAGTGGTAGCGGCGTCCGCCAACCCTGTAAAATAAGCCCGGGAGTCTGTCGGGTTGAGGCGACAGACTCCGGGTTCCGAGAGTAGCGAAGGGAGATCCAGAATCGTGAAACGCAGTCTGACAGCCTTGGCATTGTTGTTCGCCATGAGTGGGGCACAAGCCTTCGAGCCTTTCCAGCCGTTGCCTGCCACCCCGCCCATCCCTGCCGGCAATCCCCAGACGGAGGCCAAGGTGGCGCTCGGGCGGCTGCTGTATTTCGATCCCCGGCTTTCCTTTACGGGCACGCTGAGCTGCAACAGTTGCCACGATCTCTTCTCCGGCGGCGATGACGGCCGCCCGGTTTCCACCGGTGCATTGGGCGAGGCGGGGCGGCGTTCGGCGCCCACCCTGTGGAATGCGGCCTATCAGACGGTCTATTTCTGGGATGGCAGGGCGCCCTCCCTGGAAGCGGCGGTCAAGGAACAGCTGTTCAGCCGCACCGAAATGGGCATGCCCAACGAGACGACCCTGGTGGCCCGGATTCGCGCCGTTGCCGCCTATCGCGCCCGCTTTGCCGAGGCCTTTGACGGCAGCGGAATCACCGTGGATCGTATCGCCCAGGCGCTTTCCAGCTATATCCGCACGCTGGTGACGCCCGGGGGTCCCTTCGACCGTTACCTGCAGGGCGACAAGGAAGCAGTTTCCCAGGCGGCCCTGCGGGGTTTCGATACATTTGTCGAGACGGGCTGCGCTGCCTGCCACTTCTGGGTCAATTTCTCCGGCCCCGTACCCAATCTGGCCTTCAGGATGGGAGAAGGGTTCTACGAATTGTTTCCCAACTTCATCGGTTCGCCCTATGACGAAAAATACCGTCTGCTGGAAGACATGGGACGCTTTCTGGTGACGGGGGACCCCGGGCATACCTACATGTGGCGGGTACCCAGCCTGCGCAATGTGACGGAGACAGCGCCCTATTTTCACAATGGCACCGTTCCCACCCTGGAAGAGGCCGTGCGGGTGATGGCAAGGACCCAGCTCGGCAAGACGCTGGACGACGGTCAGGTGGCCGACATCGTGGCCTTTCTGCAGACCCTGACGGGGGAGTTTCCGGCAGTGGAGAAGCCCGGCCTGCCCTGAGTGTAGTTAGTTACTAAGACAATCGATAGTAAAGCAACCTTCAGAGCGACCCAGGCGTTCCGGATCAAGGCGCGGCCCGCAGGGAATGGCTGGCCCTTTCCAAGGGTCGCAACGCCGAGCCGGGACGCCTGGGCCG
>JALSIC010000028.1 GCA_026981935.1 Gammaproteobacteria bacterium | reverse complement strand
AGGGGCCGGTTCAACAGGCTGGCGCCGGCACGGGGCTGCGGGAAAGGCGCTGCGGGCGCGGGATCAAGCAGGGATTCCCGCGCTGCACCGGCCAGATCTGCACTCTCTGCAGGGGATGTCCCGGCTGCCCCTCCCTCCTCCTTACTCCCACCCGTCGTTACATCGGATGGCGGTGGAGCAACCGACCCGTCCGCGGGCACATCGGAGGGACGCTTGCAAGGCAAGCCGGCCGCCGCCCGGTTGTTGCCTTCATCGCGCTCCTGCAAGACAGCGCCTGCATCCACGAAGACACGGACCCGGACCGTCACGCCATCCGCCGCGGCAAGCACAGGCGTGACGAAGACCACACGTCCCCCGGGATCGCGCAAGCGCCTGTCGGGGTCGATACGACCCAGCAAGAAGCTTTGGCGTCTTCCGTTCAGCACCATATGCAACACGACGCCACCGGAAGATGCAAAGGCGCGTTCGGGCATGGTGCCCTCGCCCTCGTTGCGCAAGGTCACCACCACCCGGCAGGTCTCATCCAGGCGCAGGGATGCGATGCTCAGATCCGGCAGGGCGGTCACGGGAGCGGCCCCACCTCGGGGCACGGCAGGCGCGGCACTACCCGCAGTTGCAAGAAACACACCGCCCAAAAGAAGGCACAGGCCGATTACGTTCCAGCCGACAGTACCCGCAGTCACGTCATTCACGCGCCACATGGCGCACCACATCGGGACGGGACCGCAGCCGCTCCAGTGCCCGCGTGACAGCCGCCGCGTCATCACCACCCACACCTTCCAGCCGCAGGCGGTACACGCCCGCGGCGCTCGGCCCGTTCACGATGACCGCGCCCACTTCCAGCAGCAAGGCACGGATTTCGGCTTCGCTGGCAGCGGGCACGAATTCCACCTGAAGCAGCACGCCGGCCTCCTGGACCGCCTCATCGCCCAGCAACCGCATGTCCACGGCCGCATCGCGTTGCAGGGTATAGGGGACGAGCACAGCGACCACCAGCACCACCGAGGCGGCGGCAGCCAGGACAGGTACATGCCAGGCACGACGCGGGCGGGCCTTGCGCGCCGCTTCCAGTCCTTCCACATCACGCATGAGGCGTCTGAGGCCCAATTCGCCTGGCGGAGGCACATCCCGGGAGGACTCGCGGATCTGTTCGCGCAGCCGGGAAAGAAAGGCGATCTCGGCACGGCAGCGCGCACACTGTTCCAAGTGCCTGGCCACCCGTTTGCGGTCCGCCTCGTCGAGCGTGGCATTGACATACCAGGGCAGCAGTTCGTCAGGATGTTCCGTGGGTGTTTTCTCGGTCATGGCCTTGGGCTCTGTTCATATCCGGCTCTTGATACCTGAGTCGTGCCGTCGGGACAAGGGGTTCACCGCGACAGCGAGGCACGCTCCAGGCAGCGCTTGAGCGCTTTCCTGGCATGATGCATGCGCGTCTTGACCGTCCCCACCGGACAATGGGCGATCTCCGCGATCTCCGCATAGCCCAGATCCTCGAAAAAGGCCAGATGCACCACCACCCTCTGTGCCTCGGACAGGCCTTCCAGGCACGTGCGCAACAGGGCGGCATCGTCCAGCGCGGCCAGGGCCGCGGCGGCATCGCCCTCTGTATTTTCCCCTTCTCCCGCCTCCCTGGCGTAGCGTTCCTCGTCCAGCGTCTCCAGTGCCGCGTCGCGACCGCGCCGACGCAGGGCATCCAGTACCTTGTTGTGGGCGATGCCCAGGATCCACGTCAGGGCGCGGGATCGCCCGGCAAAACGATCGGCCTGGCGCCAGACGGTGAGCATCACATCGTTGAGGATCTCCGCCGCCAGCACGGGATCACCGACCCGCTTGAGCACGAAGGCATGTACCCGTGCATGGCATTCGTGGTAGAGAGTTTCCAGCGCGGCCTTGTCGCCGCGGGCGATGCGCGCCAGCATCCCAGCCAGCGGGTCTTCAACTCGTTCGTCGAATCTCACGGCCGGCCGTCCTCGCCGAAGGCGGTACGCACGCGGCGGTAGGCACTCTGGGCCAGAAGCCCGCCTTGTCCGTCCAGGGCACGCACCCGCCAGCGGTAGTGCCGGCCCGGGCGCAGATGACTGCGCGTGGTGGCAGGCAGAGTGACGCGGGTCAGGTCGGCCGGCACTGCCAGGCCGCTGACCAATGCCCCTGCGAGGTCCGCGCCGCCGTCATGTGACCACAACTCGATACGATAGACACGGGCACCGGCGACCGGCGCCCAGCTGAAGACGAGATCGGGGCCGATCAGGCTGTCCGGCGCGGGCGAGTGTACCGCGGCCTCCGGCACCGGCGCGGCCATGGGCACGCCACCGTCCGGTGTGGCAGAAACCACATAGCGCAGGACGGGAAGATCGAAATCCACCGCCGGGGCGGTGATGCGCAAGCGGACAAGATAGGTGCCCGGGCGCATCGTGGGCAAGACCGGCCCGGTGATTTCCACCTCGCCCCCCGCGCCCAGGAAGCGGCGCACCTGGGCCAGGGGGCGGAAGACGGGCTCACCGCGCGTGGAAGGCGGCTCCGCCAGCTCCCAGGCGGCGCGCAACTGGCCGCTGCCAGAAAAGCTCAGGTGCGCGCGCGGTGCCAGTTCCGCCTCGGGCGGCACCACCGCAAGCACCCACGCCTCTCCCTCTTCTCCAACGAAATCGAGCGCCAGCCGCGTCACGCCGAAACCGGCCGCGGCGCTCCCCGTGATGTCCAGGGCCAGTGCGGCCGTGGCCGAACCGAAGCCATCGTCAAAACTGCGCACATAGCGCACCTGCGCGGCGCCTTCTTCGGCAGCGCGAAACAACACCCGGGCGGGAATGCGCACCGTCTCGCGAAAGACGAGCGTGGCGGAGGGATCGTCTGCGTTTACCGGCAGATTCTGTGCCAAGGGACGTTCCACCGTCTCGATCACCCGTTCCCGGCCGGTGGAGTCCACGTTGACGCGGAACTCGCCCCGTGCCGAGCGCACACTGGTCCCGGCAGGCACGCCGCGGGCCAGCGTGCGGGTCACCGTCCAGGTGATCCGGGCCGAGGCGAAACGGGCCACAGGCACCTTCTGCGCCGCCGGGTCCACCATCACGACAGTGATCGCCGCCCGGGCATCGCCAAGCAGAAATAATATGGTCAAAAACAGGGCCAGGATGTGCGCCATGATATCGTTCTCCTTTTCACCCCTGCTGCCATGCCATCTCGAAGCGCAGGAAGAGTTGATAGCGATCGGTATTACCTTCAGGCCAGACCGTGTCACGCTGACGGTTCCTGCTGCCTTCCAGGGTCCAGTACAGCGCGGGCCGCCGGGCGGCCGCGCGCCACATCTGCCAGCGCAAGGAAAGCACAAGGCTCTGGCGTCGCGAGGCCCGGGGGCCTTCATCATCCCGCTCACGGCTGCCTGCCAGGCTGGCGCGCAATGCCAGCCTCGGCGTCAGCAGATAGTCGCCATCCAGCGTCCAGGTCTCACTGAGAAGACGGCCGCCGCCGTCGAGCCCCCGGTAACGCTCTTGTTGCGCCACCAGGGCCAGAAACAGGTCCTCCCCCACCCAGGTTTCCATGTTGAACTCACTGGTTGCGCTGTCGCTGCCGCCGCCGTAGAGCAGGTCCTCGTCCCGGCCGTGGCCGAAGGACAGACCCAGCGTCGTGCGCTCGGCGGCCAGGCCCGCGCCCAGCCGCCAGACCCGGGTATCCCGCAAACCTCCTTGCTCCAGACCGCCGCCGGCGCGGGACACCCGCTGCCTGAGATTGCTGAACGCGACCTCCAGGCCGGGCTGCCACGGCGATTCCTCTCCGACCGGCAGGGACCAGGCAAGTGTCAGGTCCGCCTGGCGTGTGGCAATGCGCGGCAGACCGGTGAGTTCATTGACGTTGTCACGCTCGCGACCGAGACTGGCCTCGATATTGATCCCGTCCCACTGGAGCGCAAGGAACCCACGCCAGGCATCCCGGTCCGCCACGCCGCCGGGATCGGCGATACTGCGGAAATAAGTGCCCAGGCGGCGTCGCTCCACGCCCACCTGCCAGGCCGGCAGACCGGCGCGCACGGCAGGGTATTCGTAGACCGCCAGCAGGGCCAGCGCATCGTCGCTGACGGCGGGCGCTTCCCCCGCACCATCATAATCATAGCGGGTGCGAGCCGCCTCGCCCCGCAGGCGCAGGCGGCGATCCAGCCAGCGCCCGTCCACCGCCACGCTGTAGGCCGTGTTGTCCGCGGCCGTGGCGGTATCCCCCCCGACACCCGCGCCCACCTGCCCCGGGTCGCGCCCCCTGAACCACGCGGCGCTCACCGCAAAATCCTCGCTGCCCATCGGTCGCCGCGGCGGACGCAGGCTCAGGACCAGCCCGTCCAGCCGGTTGTCCGACTTGTCCAGCCCCATCCCCTCCCTGAAACCTGCCGTCTCCTGCGCCTGCAAGGCAAAGCCCAGAAGTGACAGGCCGGAGCGACCGTGGAGGTAGCCCACGCTGGCGCCCCGGCGCATGAAATCCCGCGCGATGAGACCCTCGGCCAGAGGCATCTGCTGGCCGGCCAGGGCTTCCCATCCCCCCTGCCGCGCCCGGAGCCGGAAGGCACCCACATCCAGGGCGGCCATGCCCTCGGGGCGCAGAGCCCGGCGCGGGTTGTACAGCAGGTCGGCCTCGCCCTCCAGGCGCCACCTGTCATCCGCCAGTCGTCCGCTGACCTGCGCCACGCCTTCGGACTGAAAGGCTTCAGGCGCGCCGCTCAAGCCATCGTCCGCCAGGCGGTGACTGGCACTCAATTCGGCCGCGACCATGCCATCCGCTTCCCGCAGGGCGGCAGAACGGCGAACCTCGAAAGTCCAGAAACCGCGCTCGATGATTTCGCCTTCATCGGTGTATTCCACCAGGCGCAAACGGTGCTCGCCCCACGCCAGCGGCTCGACGGGGCGCAACACGAGGACCTCGCCTTCGACCGCCAGCAAGGCGGTCACGTCCACATCGTCCAGCTCCACGGCGCGCCGCTCGCTGCCCGCACCCGCGAGGGGTCCGGCCACGATCCGCAACGGATCCCGGGGGCCGCGCACCCCGTCGGGCTCGGGCAGCAATTCGAACGCGGCCGCCTGGGATTCCCGGTATGGCTGCATCGCTCCCAGGCAGACGATGATCAGAAAAAGCCGTAGGGAGAAAAAGCGCACGGTCTCATCATCGCTGTCTGTATGGATTCAAACTTTAATTAACCCGGCAACAATATATGTCATGTTCAGCCGCCGCGTGCGGACACGCAGCAAGGCGGCGGAGCGCCGCTGTAGTCATTCTACAGCAAGCTTCGCCAACACCGTCTGCGTGCGCGCACGCGGCGGCCTGCCATATGAATTTCAACAAGTCAGGCGTTTCAGGCAGGCGCCGGCTCGGTGTTGCGGCACTTGGCAAGGGCCGGGCCATTCCCTGCGTGCCGCGCCTTGATCCAGCACCTGCCTGAAACGCTGAACACGATATATATTGTTGCCGGGTTAATACTATAAACTGGCAACAGTAACGCGCTTCCAAGCCGTACCCATGAGTCGGCGGTACAGCGCAACCGGTTCAATCCGCCCTTGCAGGCACCGCTGTCCTTTCTCACCCTGGCTGTTTCCATCACGCCGAGAAAACAGGGTACCGGATTGTCCGCCGACCCGAACGACAAGGCCGTCCCCGACGCCTGGGTCGCTCTGAAGGTTGCTTTACTATCGATTGTCTTAGCAGACACTTGCGCAGCCCTTCACGGGCAACTCGCATGCCGTGATCGGCAATGAGAAACACGGCGCGAAATCCTTCCCGAAGCCGCCATTGCAGAAACCCTGTACACAGGACGTGAAACCACTCTCCCCGGGTACTCATGACATCTGGAAATCAGGTTGCCGGATTGATAAAAACCATGTCATCATCTGGTTATCCAGATAACATCGGTCTTGGCCTTCAACCATGAATATCACGCTGCCCCATTTTTCCCCCGAGGAACTCCGGTCCATGAGCGACGCCAGACTTCTGGAACTCGTGACCTCGCTGGAAGACCTCCTCCCACGCCCTGCGGTGAACGAGTGCATCCGCCGTGGTGATGCGCTCGTGCCGGCCCTGCGCGCCATCGCGCTGGATACCCGCCAGAACTGGTATTACCGCAGCCAGGCCCTGGAATGCGTCCTGGCGGCGGCGCATGCGGCAGGTCGTGACGCCCTTGAGGCCGCCCTGGACTGGCTCGCAGGAATCGCCCGGGACGAGAACGAGGATCTTGATTTCCGGGGGAGTGCGGGCAGCATGCTGCTGGATTTTCCCTGCGAGCGCCATCGCATGGACCTGGAAGCGCTGGGAAGCCGGATGGAAAAGATGTACCGCTTCGGTGCCGCCTTCCACCGGCATGATGTCATCAAGGCCTTCGAAGAGGGACGTGATCAACCCGAGTGGGCACGTTTCTCCGATCCCTGGGAGTTCTACGACGAGCAAGCCATCCGTGACCGTCAGGCCCGCTGGGCACGGGAGGCAGCGGAGGCGGCACGCGCCTCGGAGACCTGGCAGCCCCAGACCCGGCAATCCCGGCTGCGTGACGCACCCAAGATCGGCCGCAACGAGCCCTGCCCCTGTGGCAGCGGAAAAAAATACAAGAAATGCTGCCTCGCCAAGGCGCAGGAAAAACCTGCCGAGCTGAGCTGGCACCGCCTGCGGCGGGTCATCGACGGGCTGCCCCAGCAGATGATCGCCTTCTCCGACGACCACTACGGACCACAGGCCCTGGAAGCGGCCTGGACGGTCTTCACCGACGACCCGGACCGCCCCTTCTTGCCCGATGCCCCCTTGATTCCGGTCTTCATGCCCTGGTTCCTCTATTACTGGAAACCCTCGCTCACCCCGGGTCCGGCAACCGCGCTGTCCCCGGCAGCCGACCAGCCCCCCGCCGCCGCCTTTCTCGCCAGCGCCGCGAGCCGCCGCCTCGATCCGCTGGCACGGGACTATGTGGAAAGCGCACTCCAGGCACCCTTCAGTTTCTACGACGTCAAGGCCAGCCGGCCGGGACAGTCGTTGACACTGCAAGATGTGCTCACCGGTGAGACACTGGAGGTACTGGAGCACTCCGCCAGCCAGACACTCCGCCCCGGAGACATCCTGCTGGCACAGCCGGTGCGCGTAAGAGACATCGCGGTACTGGAATGCTGCGGTCCGGTGGCCATCCCGCCAAGGCACAAGAAAAAACTCGTCGAGTTGCGCAAGCGCTGGCGCGAGGAATACGGCACGCTCGACCGCCACGCCCTCGCCCCTCTCGCGCTGGATATCCTCCATTGCTACCAGGCGCTCGTCGCCGAGCTGATGCTCGATACCATGCCCGAGCTACAGAACACCGACCGCGAAACCCTGCGCCCGCAGGAACTGGTCTTCGATATTTCATCACCCCAGGCCGCCTTCGATGCCCTGTGGCCCTTGAGCCTGCAAGAAGGGCCCCAGCCCTTGCTCCAAGATGCCGGGTACGATGACACAGGCGCGCTGCACACGGTCGTATTTCCCTGGCTGAAAGAGGGCAACGCAAGGCACAAGTCCTGGCGCAACACCATCCTGGGAAACATCCGCATCGAGGGAGAGCGGCTCACCATCGAGGTCAATTCCGATGAACGCGCCGCCCGCATACGCGAGGAAGTGGAAAAGCGCCTGGGAGATCAGGCCCGCTATCGCGGCACCGTATTGCATTCCGTGGAGAAGATGCTGGCCGATGACGCAGAGCAAGACGGGCAAGCGCAGGCACTCGAACCCCTGCCGCCGGAACTCCAGGAAAAACTGCTGGAAATCACGGAAGCCCACTGGAACGACTGGATCCACGAGAAAATCCCCGCCCTGGGCGACATGACACCCCTGGAGGCCGCGAAAGACCCCGAGGGCCGGGAACTCCTCGAAGCCCTCCTCCTCGAGATCCAGCGCAGGCGCCTGCCCCAATTGCCGGATTACGATCCCGTCCCGCGGCTGCGCGCCCGCCTGGGATTGGAGCGGGAAAATACAGACGCTTGATACAGACATACCCCGTGCTCGAAAAATGAAGACAAATGGCATGCAGATTGCGCGGGAATGGGGCCTGAACGTGGCCCAAGCACGCTACAGCTCCTGGGGCAACTGGTATGCACCCGTTACACGTTTTCCCGCCGCACTTTTAGACGCCGAGGGATATATCATTTTTCCAGACGAGGCCTCGTTGCGTGCAAACAAGAAAATTAAAATCACGAGGCAAATCAATGTCCCTTCGCGCATATCCAGCTTACAGGGATATGTCAAAGTTGCGGGACTTATTCCAGAAGAGCTGCCTCATTCACAGCGCATTGTCGAAGGTGCAAAGTTGAAAATCACCGTAAACAGGTATGAGCGTAATGCTGCTGGCAGAAAAGCATGCCTGGAACACTATGGTTATGCTTGTTCGGTCTGCGATATCACCCTGAAAACGATATACGGGGAGCGTGCCGAAAGGCTGATTCATGTACATCATCTCATCCCGCTCTCAGAAATAGGATCGGAGTATGTTCTGGATCCTATAAAAGATCTGCGCCCCGTTTGCCCAAACTGCCACGCATTCTTGCATACAACCTCGCCGCCTATCACGATTCCTGAAGCAAAGAAGATTCTCAAAAACCTGTCAGGCAACCAGGCCAAATCGGATGGAATAAAGCAAGCCTCGACTTGAGCCTGCTTTCCAGGCCTTCTACCCTACTTATGAAATACAAAGACCTGCGTGATTTCATCCGCCTGCTGGAGGACCGGGGAGAACTCCGGCGCATCGGCATCGAGGTGGATCCCCGCCTCGAGATGACGGAGATCTGCGACCGCACCCTGCGCCGTGCCGGGCCCGCGCTGTTGTTCGAAAACCCCAAGGGCCACCACATACCCGTGCTGGCCAATCTCTTCGGCACGCCGCGGCGGGTGGCGCTGGGGATGGGCGAGGAGTCGGTGGAGGCCCTGCGGGAAGTGGGCAGGCTTCTGGCCTATCTCAAGGCGCCGGAGCCGCCCAAGGGTTTCAAGGATGCCCTGGGCAAGCTGCCCTTGCTCAAGCAGGTGATGAGCATGTCCCCCCGGGTGGTGAACAAGGCACCCTGCCAGGCCCATGTGCTGGAGGGCGATGCCGTGGATCTCTCCCGCCTGCCCGTCCAGACCTGCTGGCCGGGTGACGCGGGTCCGCTCATCACCTGGGCCCTGGTGATCACCCGCGGCCCCCATAAGCCGCGCCAGAACCTGGGAATATACCGCCAACAGGTGATCGGCCCCAACAAGACCATCATGCGCTGGCTCTCCCACCGGGGTGGGGCCCTGGACTTCCGCGACTGGCAGCAGGCCCGCCCCGGCGAGCCCTTTCCCGTGGCCGTGGCCCTGGGCGCCGACCCCGCCACCATTCTGGGCGCCGTGACGCCGGTGCCGGACACCCTCTCGGAATACGGCTTCGCGGCCCTGCTGCGGGGAGACAAGACCGAGGTGGCGCATTGCCTGGGCGAGGACCTGCAGGATCTGCAGGTGCCGGCGGGCGCCGAGTTCGTGCTGGAAGGCCATATCCATCCGGGCGAGACGGCCCCCGAAGGCCCTTTCGGCGATCACACCGGCTATTACAACGAGGTGGAGACCTTCCCCGTTTTCACCATCGAACGCATCACCCACCGCAGTGAGCCCATCTACCACAGCACCTACACGGGCCGCCCGCCGGACGAGCCGGCGGTGCTGGGCGTGGCGCTCAACGAGGTCTTCGTGCCCATCCTGCAGAAGCAGTTTCCGGAGATCGTCGATTTCTACCTCCCTCCCGAGGGTTGCTCCTACCGCCTGGCCTGCATCAGCATCAGAAAACAGTATCCGGGCCATGCCAAGCGGGTGATGATGGGGCTGTGGTCCTTCCTGCGCCAGTTCATGTACACCAAGTTCATCATCGTCACCGACGACGACGTGGACATCCGCAACTGGAAGGACGTGATCTGGGCCATGACCACGCGCATGGACCCGGCGCGCGACACCACCATTGTGGAACACACCCCCATCGACTACCTCGATTTCGCCTCCCCCGTCTCGGGCCTGGGCTCCAAGATGGGCTTCGATGCCACCAACAAGTGGCCGGGGGAGACCACCCGCCAGTGGGGCACGCCCATCCGCATGAGCGCGGAGGTCGTGAAGAAAGTGGACGAGATGTGGTCGGCGCTGGGACTGCCGGGGGAGAATGAATGATGCGGAATGCCTGATGAGTGGGACGCCCGGGAAGGACTGCGTCCCTTCACACGTCACACAGGTTCAGACAAGCACCCGACATTGACCAAAAAACCATTGCCAGACAGCATCTTGTCACCAAACAGCCGCCACCGTAAGATTCACCGCCCGATGCCGATACTATGAACAGGGGCAGCAAGGCTGTCCGCGATGCCCTGCGTTGCCCTGCGATGAGATGATGACGACATGTTCTGGTGGCTGAAAAAGGAACAGGCGCCCCCCATGATCGCCCTGGTCCTGCCGGGCGGCGGTGCCCGCGCGGCCTATCAGGTGGGCGTGCTGCGCGCCGTGGCCCGCCTCCTGCCGCGGGACGCCCCCCTGCCCTTTCCCATCGTCACGGGCACCTCGGCCGGTTCCATCAATGCCACGGCGCTCGCCATTCATGCCCGGACCTTTCGCAAGGGCGTCCTGCGCATCAGCCGGGTATGGGAAAATTTCCATGTCAATCAGGTCTTTCGCGCTGACACCCTGGGACTGCTCAAGACCGGCGCGCACTGGCTGGCAGCCCTGGCGGTGGGCGGGCTGGGGCGTTACAACCCCTATGCCCTGCTGGACCGCAGTCCCCTCTACCCCCTCCTGAACCGCTATATCCCAACCGAGCGCATTCAGGAGGCCATCGATGCCGGTGTCCTGCGGGCGCTGGCCGTTACGGCCAGCAGCTACAAGACCGGCCACTCCGTCACCTTCTACCAAGGGGTGGCGGAGCTGGCGCCGTGGAACCGGCAGCGTCGCCTGGGCCGGCCGGCACAGATCACCATCGACCACCTCATGGCCTCCTCCGCCATTCCCTTCATCTTTTCCGCGGTGCGCATCGGCAACGAATATTTCGGCGACGGCTCCATGCGCCAGATCGCGCCGCTCAGCCCCGCCGTACACCTGGGTGCCGACCGGCTCTTCGTGGTGGGCATACGCAAGCAGTACAACGGCGAGGACGACGAGGAAGAGGATGCCCGCTATCCGACCCTGGCGGAGATCGCCAGCAACGTGCTCAGCAGCATCTTCCTGGACAGCCTGGACACGGACCTGGAACGGCTGGAACGCATCAACAAGACCATCAGCCTCATCCCGGACCGGCGCCTGGAACAGGGCGGCGTCGCCCTCCGCCCCATCGAGGTGCTCGCCATCTCACCCAGCCAGAGCATCGACCGTATCGCCGCCCGCCACGCCCATCTCCTGCCGCCGGCCCTGCGTTATCTGCTGCGCGGCGTGGGCGCCTACAGCAGACACGGTGCCACGCTGCTGAGCTATCTGTTGTTCGAACGGGCCTTCTGCCGCGACCTCATCGCCCTGGGTTATCACGACGCCATGGCCCGCAGGGACGACATCCTGCGCTTTCTCGCCCAGGACAGCGAGCCGGATCAGGCGGCCGCCTTGTGATGGAAACGGCGTTTCAACCCGTCGTGGGACGCAAGGGCACGACCGGGGCCTTGGGCGCGGCGGGATCGCCTACGCGGTCCACGGCCTTGCCGTTCAGGGCATCCAGCAGGCCGTTGTCGCCATAGACGGACTGCCACATCAACTTGTAGATACGAAGAAAGGACTGGGTGGGATTGCGGCACTTGCCGCGCTCCATCTCGATGCGCCACTGCAGCCCGGTGAGGCGCTGGCGCAAGCGGGGCGGTGCCTGGGCGATGGTGGCCTCGATGGCCTCGCGACGCTTGCGCTCGAAGGCCTCGGGATCCTGCTCGGCCAGTGTCTTCCAGGCATCGAAGTCGAAATGGTCTGTTTTTCTGCGATCGATTTTCTTGCTCATGAAAGGACTCCGCTCGTCTTCTATATATTCCCCTGCCGCCCGTCAGCCGCAAGGGGTGTAAAAAAGTCCTTGTATTATAACACGTTTTATTTCCGAAAGGGCATCAGCGGCCAATCCGGCCAGACGGCGCCGCAGGCTGGTATGCTGCTGATATCGATAAAGAAATAAGAAACCGTCCGGACATCCGGAAAGACCCGGAAGACAAGGAATCGACAGGCTGTTAGTAAGACAATCGATTGTCTTAGTAAAGGGAAACGGCGGCTACCCCCTCCCCCTTGTCTTTGTCCCTGGTAGCCGCCGCGCCCGTCCTTGCGCTGTGTCCCCGGGCCGTGCGGGACGCGCCCCCAACACGTCCGCCCGACCCACCTACAGCACGCAAGCCTGTCGTGTCACATGACGGCAGTCTCCGCGTCCTGCCATGTGACCCTGTCTTGAAGAGGACCCTGATAAAAGCAATAATCGAGCCACTTTTATTTATAAACGTTAAGGCAATGATTTATATCAAATTTTTTATTCATTCGCGGCACCGCCATAAAATGTACCTGAAATATGTAAATAGATCCGACACTTAGCAAAACCGAGGACGCCCTGCTCGCCCAAAAACTCCGCAAAAAAATGGCAAGAAAGCACATGATACAGAGAAAACGGTCGTTTAAGCCCGAAGAAAGTGTAAAGTCTACCGACAGTGCAGCACCGCCATTCGCATCAAGCAGGGAAAACGGGGCGCAGCAGGCTCACCATGGCCACGATGAGCAGCGGCATGGTGAGGTTGAGCGCCACACCCGCGCGCACCATGGCCGCCATGGGAATGCGCTCGGTGCCGAAGACGATGGCATTGGGCGGCGTGGCCACGGGCAACATGAAGGCGCAGGAAGCACTCAGGGTGGCGGCCATGAGCAGCAGGACCACATCCAGGTCGTTGCCCAGGGCCACCGCCGCGAGAATGGGCAGCATCACCTGGGTGATGGCCGTGTTGCTGGTGATCTCGGTGAGAAAGGTCATGAGCAGGGCGATGAGAATCAGCATGAGGGGCAGAGGAATGGCCGCAAAGGCATGGAGCTGTTCCCCCAGCCACTGGGAAAGGCCCGACTGCTGCATGCCGGTGGCCAGGGCAAATCCGCCCCCCAGCAGGATGAGGATCCCCCAGGGCAGGTGGCCGAAGGCCGCCTTGTCCAGGATGGGCCGACCGTCGCGTCCCGGCAGCAGAAACAGGGCCAGTGCCCCGGCGATGGCCACGGTGCCGTCGTCCACCCCCGGATAGGGCAGGAGACTGCTCCAGCCCGGAATCGAGAAGCTCTCCCCCTGGATGCCCTTGCGCGTCATCCAGGCCAGGGCCGTCAGGCCCAGCACCCAGGCCACGAAGCGCTCCTCGCGGCGCATGGGCCCCAGGCGCCGGCGCTCCGCCTCCAGGGTGTCCGCCGCCACGGCACTGGCCCAGGGAATCCGGCGCACCCGCCGGGCGAACAGGGCCAGTACCAGTGCCAGTCCCGCGAGCACCACCGGTATGCCCAGCATCATCCATTGCATGAAAGTGGGCTTGAGCGCGGGGGCATGGGCGTCCAGCATCTCCAGCAGCACCAGGTTGGGCACCGTTCCCACGGGCGTGCCCATGCCGCCGATGTTGGCGGCATAGGCGATGACCAGCAGCAGGGCGGCGGCAAAGCCCCCCGCCCGCGAGGCTGCCCCCGCCCCCGGGTCCTCGTGGTTGAGGCGGGAGAGCACCGCCAGACCCACCGTCACCATGAGCATGGTGGTGGCGGTATTGGAGATCCACAAGGAGAGGAAGGCCGTGGCCCCGGCAAACCCCGCCAGGATCTGGAAGGGACTGGCATGCCAGCGCGACAGGATGGCCAGGGCGATGCGCCGGTGCAGGCCCGTGCGCTCCAGGGCCTGGGCGATGAGAAAACCGCCGATGAACAGGAACATGATGCTGGTCATGTAGCGCGGCGCGACCTCCTTGGCGGTGGCGATGCCCGTCAGCGGCAGGGCCAGCAGGGGCAGCAGGGCGGTGACCGCCAGGGGCACGCATTCACTGATCCACCAGATGGCCATCCACAGGGCGATGCCCGCCATGGCCGGCGCATGGGGATGATCGGGCGTCTCCAGCAGGAGCGGCATGAGCAGCCCCGCGAGGGGGCCAAGGTAGAATGCGGTGCGCTTCATCGGTACGGCAGCCTCAAGCGTAGGGTAACGGGAGAAGAGATTGTAACCTCTCAGGCGGCGGGCAGGCTGACGATGAAATCCCGCACGCCGCGCATGATCATGCCCACGGCAACGAGATTGAGCAGCAGCCCCATGAACTTCTCCAGCGCCCCGAGGCCCCGCGCCCCCAGCACCGCGCTCAGGCGCCGCCCGGGGAGAAACACCAGGCAGGCGAGGAAAAAGACCACCAGCAGGGCCAGCAGCACCTCCGTCAGGGGCAGCTGCTCCTTGGTGCGCAGCACGATGAGGGCGGTGATGGCGGAGGGCCCGGCGATGGAGGGCATGGCGATGGGCACGAGGATGGGATTGTCGCTATAGTCGTCGGCGAAGATCTCCCGCGCCGAGCGGAAGATCATTTTCAGGGAAATGAGAAACAGGATGATGCCGCCCGAAATGCTCAGGGACCAGGTCTCGATGTGAAGATAATCGAGAATGGTGCCGCCCGCGATGGCGAACAGCAGCAGCACCAGCAGGGCCAATCCCAGCTCCCGCAACACCGCGCGGCGATAGGCCGCCGCATCCAGGCGCGCAAGGACGGCCACGACGAAGGGCAGGTTGCCAAAGGGGTCTATGACCAGAAACAGCAACAGGATGATCTGGACGAGTTCCACGCCGTGTCCTCCCGGGTGACCGAGTTTCCTCGGCCCTCAGCATACACCATCCCCTCTTGCGACCGGGGTACGAAACGGGCCAAGATGGCGCCATGCGCCTCGAGTTCACCAAGATGCACGGCCTGGGCAACGACTTCGTGCTCATCGACGCGGTGCGGAAACCCGTCACCCTGAGTCCCGGCCAGATCCGGCGCCTCGCCCATCGCCACTTCGGCGTGGGTTGCGACCAGGTGCTGGTGGTGGAGCCGGCCGTGCGCGAGGGCACGGACTTCCGCTATCGCATCTTCAATGCCGACGGGGGTGAAGCGGGCGCCTGTGGCAACGGTGCGCGCTGTTTCGCCCGTTTCGTCCACGCACGGGGGCTATCCGATAAACGCACCCTGGTACTGGACACCCTGGGGGGGCTGGTGCGCACCACGCTGCTCCCGGACGGCCAGGTGGAGGTGGACATGGGCGTGCCCCGCTTCGAACCGGCGGAAATCCCCTTCCATGCCCCGGCCGCCGCGACGACCCATATCCTGGAAATCGTGGTACCTGCGGCTGGTCAGGCGGACATCGAAAGGGTCGAGATCAGTGCCCTGGCCCTGGGCAATCCCCATGCCGTGCTGATAGTGGATGAT
This sequence comes from Gammaproteobacteria bacterium, assembly GCA_026981935.1. GTDB lineage: Bacteria > Pseudomonadota > Gammaproteobacteria > SZUA-140 > SZUA-140 > S012-109. Next base: position 8,709 of record JALSIC010000028.1, on the reverse strand, counting down.
GTGGAGACGGCGCCGGTGGCACGCCTGGGGCCGCTCATCGAAGGTCACGAACGCTTCCCCCAAGGGGTCAACGTGGGCTTTCTCCAGGTCGTCGATCCCGGCCGGGGCCGCCTGCGCGTGCACGAGCGCGGCAGCGGCGAGACACTCGCCTGTGGCAGCGGCGCCTGTGCCGCGGTGGTGGCGGGCGTGCGCCGCGGGCTGTTCCGGCGTGGCGCGCCCGTCACCATCGCCCTGCGCGGCGGGGAACTGCGCATCACGTGGCCTGGCGAGGGGCATTCCGTTATGATGACGGGGCCGGCAACCTTTGTCTTCGAGGGCAACATAGAACTATGAGCATTTCCTTATGAACATTCCATGTGACGAGACCGAGACCGTCACCGAGGCGGAAGTGGCGGAATACCTGAAGCGGCACCCGGACTTTTTCGTCAGGCACAGCGTGCTGCTCAGCGAGCTGGAGCTGCCCCACGACACCGGCCCCGCCACCTCGCTCATCGAGCGCCAGGTGGCCGTACTGCGCCACCTCAACCGCCAGTACCGGGAACAGCTCCAGGAACTGGTCCGCATCGCCCGCGACAACGACCGCCTCATCGAGCGCCTTCAGCAGCTCACCCTGTCCCTGCTGGACACGAACCATTTCGACCGGCTGGTACACCTGCTGCGCCAGGCCCTGCACGCGGATTTTCAGGCCGACGCCGCCGTGCTGCACCTCACGGGCGTGGACCCCGCCCCCCTGCCCGCCTTCGAAGACGACGGCTTCCTGCGCATCACCACCCATGGCGCGGCAGACGGCCCGCCTCCCGAGCTGTGCAAGATCATCAACCGGCGCCAGCCGGTGTGCGGCCGCTTCAACGAGACCCTGCTGCATTACCTCTTCGGCGAACAGGCCGGGACCGTGGCCAGCGCCGCCCTGCTGCCCCTGCACCTGGGCAGCGGCGAAGACGGCATCAGCGGACTGCTCGCCATCGGCAGCCGGGACCTGCGGCGCTTCCATGCCGAGATGGGCACGGCCTACCTGCGCCACATGGGCGAACTCATCGGCCGCCGCCTGCATCCGCACCTCACGCCCGCCCCTGGCAGCGTGGAGCACGGCCCCGCCTGAGCGGCAAGGCGCCATGGAGGCCATGGCCACAGGGGTGGCGCGTTTCCTCACCCATCTGCATGTCGAACGCCGCCTCTCGCCCCACACGCTGGCCGCTTACCGCCGTGACCTGCAACGCCTGCTGCACTTCTGTCAAGCGCAGGGCATCGCGACATGGGAACAGCTCGATGCCCACCAGGTACGGCATTTCGCAGCGGCCCTGCACCGCCAGGGTCTGGGCGGCCGCAGTATCCAGCGCCACCTCAGCGCCCTGCGCGGATGCTGCGAATTCCTGCTGGGCGAAGGCGTGCTGCGCCACAACCCGGGACGCGGCGTGGCGGCACCCAGGACCCCGCGCAGACTCCCCGCCGCCCTGGACGTGGACCAGATGCAGCGTCTGCTGGACATCGACGCCGGCGACCCGCTGGCCCGGCGTGACCGCGCCATCCTGGAGCTGTTCTATTCCTCCGGCCTGCGCCTGGCGGAGCTGTGCGGCCTGGACGTGAACGACGTGGATCTCGACGACGCCACGGTGAGCGTCACCGGCAAGGGCCGCAAGACCCGCGTGATCCCCATCGGCCGCCAGGCACGGACAGCCCTGCGGCGCTGGCTGGGCGTGCGGGACACCTTCGGGGCGCCCGCCGACGAGCCGGCGCTCTTTCTCAGCCGCCGCGGCCGCCGGCTCGCGCCGCGCAGCCTGCAGCAGCGCCTGGACCATTGGGCCAGGCGGCAGGGACTGGCGGAGCACGTCCATCCCCACCTGCTGCGCCACAGCTGCGCCACCCATCTCCTGGAATCCAGCGGCGACCTGCGCGCGGTGCAGGAACTGCTGGGCCATGCCGACATCGCCACCACCCAGATCTACACCCACCTGGATTTCCAGCACCTGGCACGGGTCTACGACCGCAGCCATCCCCGCAGCCGGAGGACGGACGACAGGGGAAAGAAGGCGGAAGACTGAGTCGCCCGCCAGGATCCAGCCGGCGGCGCCGGCCTCACGCTTCCTCCGGTGTTTTGTTGTACAATCTCCGTCCCTGCCACTGTCACTTTCTGAGGAGCGCGAGCGTGGAACAATTCCGGGGCACCACCATACTCTCCGTGCGCCGCGGCGGACGGGTCGTGCTGGGCGGCGACGGCCAGGTCTCCCTGGGCAACACCATCATGAAAGGCAACGCCCGCAAGGTGCGCCGTCTCTACAACGACCGGGTCCTGGCGGGCTTCGCCGGCGGCACGGCGGATGCCTTCACGCTCTTCGAACGCTTCGAGGGCAAGCTGGAGATGTATTCGGGCAATCTCACCCGCGCCGCGGTGGAACTGGCCAAGGACTGGCGCACCGACCGCATGCTGCGCCGCCTGGAGGCCCTGCTGGCAGTGGCCGACCGCAGCGCCTCCCTCATCATCTCGGGCAATGGGGACGTCATCGAGCCCGAGCACGACCTCATGGCCATCGGCTCCGGCGGTCCCTACGCACAGGCCGCCGCGCGGGCCCTGCTGGAACATTCGGATCTCGACGCCCGCGCCATCGTGGAAAAGGCCCTGGGTATCGCCGCGGACATCTGCGTCTACAGCAATCACCGTCTCACCATCGAGGAACTGGAGGAGGAACGCCCGTGAGCATGTCCGCCATGACCCCCCGCGAAATCGTCCAGGAACTGGACAAGCACATCATCGGCCAGGACGCCGCCAAGCGGGCCGTGGCCATCGCCCTGCGCAACCGCTGGCGACGCATGCAGGTGCCGGAAGCGCTGCGCAACGAGATCACGCCGAAGAACATCCTCATGATCGGTCCCACCGGCGTGGGCAAGACGGAAATCGCGCGCCGCGTGGCCAAGCTCGCCCAGGCGCCCTTCATCAAGGTGGAGGCCAGCAAGTTCACCGAGGTGGGCTACGTCGGGCGGGACGTGGAGTCCATCATCCGCGACCTGGTGGACATCTCCATCAAGATGACCCGCGAGCTGGAGATGGAAAAGGTCCGCCACCGCGCCGAGGAGATCGCCGAGGAGCGCATCCTCGACATCCTGCTGCCCCCGCCGCGGGACGGCGGTGGCGAGGAAATGGCGGATACGCGCCAGAAATTCCGCAAGATGCTGCGCGAGGGCAAGCTGGACGACAAGGAAATCGAGGTGGAACTGCGCATGGCGCCGGTGGGCGTGGAGATCATGACGCCGCCGGGGATGGAGGAGATGAGCAGCCAGCTCCAGAGCATGTTCCAGAATCTCGCGGGCGAGCGCAAGCGCAAGCGGCGCCTGCCCCTGAAAAAGGCCTTCAAGCTCCTGTGCGACGAAGAGGCCGCCAAGCTGGTCAACGAAGAAGACATCAAGACCCGCGCCCTGGAGAACGTGGAACAGAACGGCATCGTGTTCCTGGACGAGATCGACAAGATCGCCCGCCGCTCCGAGCACGGCGGTCCCGACGTCTCCCGCGAGGGTGTGCAGCGCGACCTGCTGCCGCTGGTGGAGGGCTGCACCGTCTCCACCAAGCACGGCATGGTCAAGAGCGACCACATCCTGTTCATCGCCTCAGGCGCCTTTCACCTCAGCAAGCCCTCGGACCTCATTCCCGAGCTGCAGGGGCGGCTGCCCATCCGCGTGGAACTGGAAGCGCTCACCGTGGATGACTTCGTGCGCATCCTCACCGAGCCCGATGCCTCGCTGACACAGCAGTACCAGGCCCTCATGGCCACCGAGGGGGTCACCGTGGAATTCACGGAAGACGGCATCGCGCGCATCGCCGAGATCGCCTGGCAGGTGAACGAGCGCACCGAGAACATCGGTGCGCGGCGCCTGCACACGGTCATGGAGCGGGTCATGGAGACGCTCGCCTTCGAGGCCTCGGACCTCGGCGGCAAGACCGTCACCATCGATGCCGCCTACGTCAACCGGCATCTGGAGGAACTGGTGCAGAACGAAGACCTGAGCCGGTATATCCTGTGAGGGTGGTGGCTCAAAGCTAATGTGATGCGCGCTGATGGAATGGAGAAACCGCCCCGTTACTCATTACGCATCACTGAGCGCGAAAAACAAACGACCGTCATGACCGGGAGCCACAGGACATCATGAACGCCACCCCCCGTCCCACGGAAATCCGCCTGCACCGGCGTTCGCGCATCCTGGAGCTGGCCTTCGACGACGGCAGCCGTTTCGAACTGTCCTGCGAGTTCCTGCGGGTGCACTCGCCCTCCGCGGAAGTGAAGGGCCACGGGCCGGGGCAGGAGATCCTGGTCACCGGCAAACGGGACGTCAACATCGAGCGCATCGAGCCGGTGGGACAATACGCGGTCAAGCTCTGTTTCGACGACGGCCACGACACGGGTCTCTATTCCTGGAGCCTGCTCTACGAGCTGGGCCGGCGCCGCGACGAGTTGTGGCAACGCTACCTGGATCGCCTCGCCGAGGCCGGGGCGCAACGTCAGGCGGAGGAAGAACAAGGGGCAGGAGAGACATGAACGAGGCGTCCGGCCGCCGGGACGGCGGTGACACCACCCACTTCGGTTTCCAGCAGGTGCCCGTGGCGGAGAAGAAGCGCCGCGTGGGCGCGGTGTTCGATTCCGTGGCACAACGCTACGACCTCATGAACGACGTCATGTCCTTCGGCATCCACCGCGTATGGAAGTGGCTCGCCATCCATCTCAGCCACGTGCGCCCCGGCCAGCGGGTGCTGGACCTGGCGGCGGGCACGGGCGACCTGAGCCGCCGCCTGGCCCGCCTGGTGGGCGAACAGGGCGAAGTGGTGGCTGCGGACATCAACGCCGCCATGCTGTGCCGCGGGCGGGAACGCCTGGTGGACGAAGGACTGGTGGGCAACCTGCGCTACGTCCAGGCGGACGCCGAGCGCCTGCCTTTCCCCGACGATCACTTCCACTGCGCCACCATGGCCTTCGGCCTGCGCAACGTGACCCGCAAGGAGGCGGCCCTGCGGGAACTGTACCGCGTGCTGAGGGCCGGCGGCCAGGCCCTGGTCCTGGAATTCTCCAGGCCCCGCCTGTCCCTGCTGAGCCGCGCCTATGACCTCTATTCCTTCCACGTCCTGCCGCGCATGGGCAAGCTCATCGTCGACGACGCCGACAGCTACCGTTATCTCGCCGAGTCCATCCGCATGCACCCCGACCAGGAGGCCCTGCTGGCCATGTTCCAGGCAGCGGGTTTCGCCCGGTGCGGATACCTCAACTTCTCGGCGGGCATCGTCGCCCTGCACCGGGGCTACAAGTTGTAGGAGCCCGGCATGTCCGTCACGCAGACCCTGCAGGACAGCGCCTTGCACGCCCTGGAAACCGCCATCAACCAGTCCCTGCGTCTGGACCCGGAGACCTGGCGCAAGCTGGACGGGCTGGGCGGCCGCCTCGCCGCCATCGAGCTGCGGGGGCTGGACCTCACGGTCTACGTCCGGGTCACGGCGAACGGCCTGCGTCTGGCCTGGCGCAGCGACGAAGGGCCGCAGACCGTGCTCAAGGGGACGCCTCTTGCGCTCCTCAAGATGGCCCTGGCGGGCGACGCGCAACAGGGCCTGCCCGAGGAGCTCGAAATCGCCGGCGACGTGGAGACGGCGCGCCGTTTCCAGGACCTGCTCGCGGGGCTGGACATCGACTGGGAAGAGCAGCTCGCCCGTCTCATTGGCGACGTGGCCGCCCACGAGACGGGCCGCGCCCTGCGCACCCTCCATGCCTGGTGCCGCCAGACCGCCGCCGAGCTGGAACAGGATGCGGTGGAATACCTGCGCGAGGAACAGGCCGTGCTGCCCTACCGGGACGAGGTGGAGGATTTTCTCGCGGCGGTGGACACCCTGCGGGATGATGTGGAGCGCCTGGAACAGCGGATACGGCGCCTGCAACGCCTGCTGCCGGACCGCGGCAAGCGGGAGGGGGCGTGATCCATCCCCGGCAGGTCCTGCGCCTGCTCAACATCAACCGCATCCTGGTGAAGAACGGTCTCGACGAGATCGTCTTCGCCACCCACCTCTTCCGCCCCTTCCGCTTCCTGCTCTACCTGCTGCCCTGGAACTGGCTGCGCGGCCCGCGTCCGCCCCGCGCCGTGCGCATCCGGCGGACCCTGGAAGAGCTGGGCCCCATCTTCGTCAAGTTCGGCCAGATCCTGTCCACCCGGCGCGACCTGCTGCCGGACGACATCGCTGATGAACTGGCGAAGCTGCAGGACAGCGTCGCACCGTTTCCCGGACACATCGCCCGCGGCATCGTGGAAAAGACCCTGGAAAAGCCGGTCACCGAGACCTTCGCCGCCTTCGACGAGACCCCCATCGCCTCGGCCTCCATCGCCCAGGTACACGCCGCGCGCCTGCTGGACGGACGCGAGGTCATCGTGAAAGTGGTGCGTCCCGGCATCGAGGACATCATCCGGCGCGACGTGGGCCTGCTCTACATCCTGGCCGACCTGGCGGAGCGTTACTGGAAGGAAGGCCGGCGCCTGCGCCCCCGCGAGGTGATCGCCGAATACGAAAAGACCATCCTCGACGAGCTGGACCTGGTGCGCGAGGCCTCCAATGCCTCCCAGTTGCGGCGCAATTTCAGCGGCTCCGAGCTGCTCTACGTGCCCGAGGTCTACTGGCCCTACACCCGGCGCAAGGTCATGGTGATGGAGCGCATCTCGGGGATCCCGGTGAGCGACGTGGCGGCCCTGCGCGCGGCGGGCATCGACCTCGAGAAGCTCTCGGAACGGGGCGTGGAGATCTTCTTCACCCAGGTCTTCCGCCACAATTTCTTCCACGCCGACATGCATCCGGGCAACATCTTCGTCTCCACGACCGGCCAGTACATCGCCGTGGACTTCGGCATCATGGGCACCCTGAGCCCGGAAGACCAGCGCTACCTGGCAGAGAATTTCCTGGCCTTTTTCAACCGCGACTACCACCGGGTGGCGGAACTCCACATCCAGTCGGGCTGGGTACCGCCCCAGACCCGCATCGACGAATTCGAATCCGCGATCCGCAGCGTCTGTGAACCCATCTTCGAGCGTCCCCTGAAGGAGATCTCCTTCGGCCGGCTGCTGCTGCGCCTGTTCCAGACCGCGCGCCGCTTCAACATGGAAGTCCAGCCCCAGCTCATGCTGCTGCAGAAAACCCTCCTCAACATCGAGGGCCTGGGCCGCCAGCTCTATCCCGACCTGGACCTGTGGCAGACCGCCAAGCCCTTCCTGGAACGCTGGATGCAGGACCACATCGGCCCGCGGGCCTTTCTCAAGACACTGCGCCGCACCAGCCCGGAAGTCCTGGAGAAGCTGCCCCAGCTCCCCCTGCTGGTCAACGAAGTCCTGGAGCAGATGCAGCGGGGGCGCCTCACTGTGGACCTGAGGCCCGCTGAACTGGCCGACATCCGCCGCGAGATCCGCCGCGGCCAGCGCCGCAACTACGGCGCCATCGTCGGCGGCGCCTTGCTCGTGAGCGCCGCCATTGTCGCCACTCTGGGAGAACAGGCCGGGGGCCTGCTGGCCGGCATCCCCCTGCCGAGCTGGATCCTTGGCGGCCTGGCGCTCATCGTCCTCTACCACGCCCGCCCCGGCGCCCACTGAATCCCGCCGCCCCCCGAACCGCGAGGCCGGATCGTACCCGGCAGATCCCTTGCCGACTGCAAGTCGGCGATCCCGCCATCCGTCCTCTGTCCTCCGTCCTCTGAATTGGGAGCGCCGGGTTATACCCGGCAAACCCCTTTGCCGGCCGTAACCCGGCGATATCAGGCCCTTCGTCGCGCACTCCCCCAGGGCCATTGTGATGCCTCTTTCACAAGGCCCGCCGCAACAGGATTTTGCTCGATATACCGCAGGGTTGCCGCCAGATGGCGATCATCGCGCATGTAGCGATCCCAGTAATCACGCTGCCACAGCGATTCAGAACAAGTCATGCCTTGTTCCATCTCAAGACAACGAATACGGCGGGCAGTATGGCGCTTCCAGGATTGCACCACTTTGCCTAAAGGCCAGCCCGATTTCTGTTCCATCAACACATGAACATGGTTGGGCATGATCGTCCAGGCCATCAAGCGATAGCGCTCGCCATCTCCAAACAAGAGACTCGCCTCCACGATCCGAGCACAATCGGGACGCCTCAACAGGCAGCTACCCAGCCCCTTGTCCAGCAAGGCCTCCAGTCTTCTGCGGCGTATCAGTGCCCTCTGTACAGGAGGAATGTTGCGGACCTCCTCGCCGATCCGCGCCAGCGCCTTTGCAGGCAAAGAATCAGCCAGATGAAAAGTGACATGCTGGATCAGCCCCGCAGTATCACAATGCGGCAGATAACCACGCGAATACCAGCCCCTTCCTTGGGTCGCTTCGCTGTGCTTTCCGAAAATTGCTTTCCTGCCCATGATTTCTCCCTCCCTGGATTGAGCTCCCACCAGCAGCTTGTTGCACAGGTGCTTGATGCCGACTACAAGTCGGCGATCCCGCCATCCGTCCTCTGTCCTCCGTCCTCCGTCCTCCGAATTGGGAGCGCCGGGTTGTACCCGGCAAACCCCTTTCCGACTGCAAGTCGGCGATCCCGCCATCCGTCCTCCGTCCTCTGTCCTCTGTCCTCCGTCCTCCGTCCTCCGAATTGGGAGCGCCGGGTTGTACCCGGCAAACCCCTTTCCGACTGCAAGTCGGCGATCCCGCCATCCGTCCTCTGTCCTCCGTCCTCCGAATCAGCGC
>JALSIC010000027.1 GCA_026981935.1 Gammaproteobacteria bacterium | reverse complement strand
CGTGCGCGCACGCAGACGGTGTTGGCGAAGCTTGCTGTAGAATGACTACAGCGGCGCTCCGCCGCCTTGCTGCGTGTCCGCACGCGGCGGCTGAACATGACATATATTGTTGCCGGGTTAATAACAGGGCCTGCCCGTCCTTTTCCGGCTCACGCCAGGGCCGCTGATGACAGGCACGCGGTCCCGGCGGTATTGCCGGGACCGCTGCGTCCAATCCTGCCTGGGAGGGCGGTTTCGTGTCCGCCGTACAATTTTGGGCCGGTTTTCGGCAAGTTTTATTTGCCTCAATTCCCAACTCGCCGTAGGATTAAGGGTCTTCGCCGCTGAAAATAATAAGGATGCCCCTGCGCGCAGCACCACTGCGGCATCCGTAAATATTGTGAAGACAGCTGCCCATGTCGTATCAGACGCTACGCATCGCGACGCGCAAGAGCCCCCTCGCCCTGTGGCAGGCGGAACATGTCCGTGCGCGCCTCGAAGCCGCCTGGCCGGGTTTGAACGTGGAACTGCTGCGCATGAGCACCCAGGGGGACAAGATACTCGACTCGCCCCTGGCCAAGATCGGGGGCAAGGGGCTGTTCGTCAAGGAACTGGAACAGAGCCTGCTGGACGGGCGCGCGGACATCGCGGTGCATTCCATGAAGGACGTGCCCGTGGCTCTGCCCCCGGGCCTGCATCTGCCGGTGATCCTGGCGCGGGAGGAGGTGCGTGATGCCTTTGTTTCCACCCGCTATGCCGCTTTCGACGCGCTGCCGCCGGGTGCCCGCGTGGGCACCTCCAGCCTGCGGCGCCAGTGCCAGCTCCGGCGCCTGCGCCCGGATCTGGAGATTCTCAACCTGCGTGGCAATGTGGGCACCCGCCTGCGGCGGCTGGACGAGGACGACTACGATGCCATCATTCTGGCCTCTGCCGGCCTGATCCGCCTCGGCGAGGGGCGGCGCATCACCCAGCAGCTGGCCGTTGACGTCTGCCTGCCGGCCATCGGTCAGGGTGCCATCGGCATCGAATGCCGCAGTGACGATGCGCGGATCAACGAACTCATCGCCGTCCTGGACGACGGGCCGACCCATGTGTGTGTGAGCGCCGAGCGCGCCTTCAATGAACGCCTGGAAGGGGGCTGCCAGGTCCCCATTGCGGGCCACGCGGTGCTCACCGGCGGGGGGATCCGGCTGGAGGGGCTGGTGGGAAGGCCCGATGGCAGCGAACTCATCCGGGGCAGCCGCGATGCCCCGCCGGGCGATGCCGCCGACGCCGGCCGGGCGCTGGCCGACGAACTGCTTTCCCGCGGCGCCGACAGAATATTGCGAGAGATCTATGCCCAGTGATGTACCCAAGAATGTCTCCAGCAGCATGTCCGGAGACAGGTCCGGCGAAGACGCCCGGGCACGGCACAGCCCCTTGCGGGGCATCCGGGTCCTGGTCACACGCCCGCCCGAGCAGGCGCGTGCGCTCTGCAATCTCATCGCCGCCCGGGGCGGGCACCCCCTGCATATCCCCGTGCTGGAGATCCTGCCGCCCCGGGACAGTGCGCCGGCGCTGGCGGTCATCGACCGTCTGGAGACCTTCGACCTGGCCATATTCATCAGCGCCAATGCCGTCAGGTGTGCCCATGAGCTGGTGACCCGGCATCGTGCGTGGCCGCCTGGGCTGCGCCTGGCGGTGATCGGGCCCAGCAGCGCCGAGGCGCTGGCGCGCTGCGGGCTCGAAGCCCATGTGCGTCCGGCCGAGGTCTTCAACAGCGAGGCCCTCCTGGCCCAGGAGGAAATGTGGGCGGTTGCGGGCAGGCGCATCGTGATCTTTCGCGGCGAGGGGGGGCGCGAGCTGCTGGCCCGGACCCTGCGGGAACGGGGTGCGGAAGTGACCTATGCCGAAGTCTACCGCCGCGCCGTGCCCGAGGCCGGCGGCCGTCACCTGCGCCACGTGTTGCACAAGAACTGCATCGACATACTGACCGTCACCAGCAACGAGGGATTGCACAACCTCTGTCAGATGGCGGGGGAGAATTACCGGCGGCGGCTGTTGCGCCTGCCGCTGGTGGTCATCAGCCAGCGCACGGCATTGCTGGCATCGAAACTGGGGTTTGTCCATGCCCCTATGATCGCCCATGAATCCAGCGACCAGGGATTAGTGGGGGCCATAGAAGCATGGTATGCTGTGAACCATAACGAAAGCTCTCGGAGAGTCATCCATGAGTGAAAAAAAAACAGATGGAAAGGATGCTGCAGAAAAGGCGATGTCATCCGCAGCGGGGGAGGGAAGCAAGAGCACGGCCGGCGCCACGTCAGGCGGTGGTTCGGGCGCCGGGACGACGCCACCGGAGAGGAAAGGCGGGGGCGGATTCATGGCCCTGCTGGCCCTGCTGCTGGCCGGTGGCGGCCTGGTGGCGGGCTACCAGGCACTGCAACAGAATCAGGCCACCGTGGGGGAGCTGGCGGCACGCAGTGACCGTCTCGAAGCCCGCCTGAATACGCTGGACGAGCGCGCCACCGCGCTCGAACAGGGCCTGGCACAGGGTCTGGCCCAGGCGGGCGCAGCGGCAGCACCGCCGCCGGCCGCCGAGGGGGCGGCAGTGGCGGATATCGAGCCCCGCCTGGCGGCGCTGCAAGGGGGGCTGGAACAGCAGCTGGAAGAGAAAGTGGGTGCGCTGGAAGGGCGCGTGAGCGAGCAGCTCGCCGCGCTGGAGTCCCGATTGGGAGAGCGGCTCGCTGCCTTGCAGCAGGAGCTTGAGCAGCGCGTGGGCGCCCTGCGCGACGAGCTGGGGCCCCAGCTTGCGGCAGTGGCGGAAGAAACCCGTGCTGCGCTCGCCCGGGAGACCGCCAGCCTGGAAAAGGCGATTGCCGCGCTGCAGACCAAGGTGGACGAGCTGGAGCGGGACCGGGCGCCCTTGTGGGAGGCGGCCGAAGTGGAGTATCTCATCAACATCGCCCACGACAGCCTGGTGCTGCGGCGTGATGTCCAGACGGCGGTGGTGGCCATGCGCACGGCCGCCCAGCGCCTGCAGGGCCTGGAGCATCCCGCCTTTGCCGCCACCCGCCAGCTGGTCGCCGATGAGCTGAAGGCACTGCTGGCCGTGCCCCAGGTCGATGTCTCGGCCACCGCCTTCACGCTGACCCGCCTGCAGGAGCAGATTGCCGGCCTGCCGCTCCGGGACGAGAAACTGACCGCGGGACCACCGCCCGCGGGCGGTGGAGGCGGTAGCGACGCCGCCCAGGGTGAGGGCGGCGGGGAAGAGCCCGAGTGGGCGCGTTTTCTCGACGACATGGGCGAGTCCCTGAAAGGCCTGGTGATCGTGCGCCGCCGCGATGTCAATGACGAACCCCTGCTGCCGCCGGACCGGGCCCGCTTTATCGGCGAAAACCTCCGCCTCAAACTGGAGGCGGCCCGCCTGGCGCTGTTGCGCAGCGACGAGGGGGTCTACCACGCCAGCCTGAAAACGGCCTCCCAGTGGCTGAAACGTTACTACCAGGAGGATGCGCCGGGTGTCCAGGCCATGCTGAAGACCCTGGCGGAGCTGGATCAGCTCGTATTGCAGCCTCAACTGCCCTCCGTGCAGGCCTCCCTGAAGGCGATCCGGGAGGTGCTGGAAAGCCGCGCCTTTCTCGTCTCGCAGGTGGGGAGGAGCGGGAAATCGGCTGGGGAATTGACAGCCTATCGCAATGGCGCGCAGGCCTGGCTGTCGGCCAATGTGGCGCCGGTCAAAGGTGGTGAAGAGTCATGAAATTCCTGTTTTCGGCATTGATCGTTTTCCTGTTGGCGGTGGTCATCGCCCTCATAGCCCGCGAGGACCCCGGTTATGTCGTCATCAACTACCGTGACTGGACGGTGGAAACCAGCCTGATCCTGGCGATCGTGGCAGCCCTGCTGGGTTTCGTGGCGCTTTATCTGCTGGTGCGTTTCCTGGTCAACGTCAAGCACCTGCCCCGCAACCTGGGACAGTGGCGCCAGCGCCGCCGCGAGCTGGAATCCCAGCGCGCCCTGAACCGGGGTGTGGTGGCGCTCATCAGCGGCCAGTGGATGGAGGCCGAGCGGGATCTCATCCGCGCCACGGCCGACGGCAGGATTCCCATGATCAACTACCTGTTTGCGGCGCGGGCCGCGGAAAAGCTGGGCGCACGGGGGCGGCGTGACAAATACCTGGAGCTGGCGCGCCAGAGCATGCCGGGCGCGGAGACGGCCGTCGGCCTGACGCGCGCGGAACTGCTTATCCAGGAAGGGAAGATGGAAAATGCCCTGGAGATTCTCGAATCCCTGCGTCGCAGCAATCTCAAGCAGGAGGCCGTGACCAAGCGCCTGTTGACCTTGTACCGGGAAGTGCAGGACTGGCAGCGCCTGCTGCAGCTCATTCCTTCGGCGCGCCATCACAAGGTCATCGACGAGACCAAGGCGCGCGAGCTGGAGACACTGGCCTATTCCGGGTTGCTCACCCAGGCAGGCAAGGAAGGCGACCTCAAGCGTCTCCACGAATTGTGGCAGGCGATGCACAAGACCCTGCGCAAGCAGTCCGGCGTGGTGGCCACTTATGTCCAGCAGCTGGTCCGCTGTGACGCACACGAGGAGGCGGAGCGTGTCCTGCATTATTTCCTGTCGCGTCAGTGGAACGAGGATCTGGCCTATCTCTACGGGGTGATCCAGCCCGCCGATGCCTTGATCCACCTGTCGCGGGCCGAGAACCTCTTCAAGAATCACAAGGACAGTCCGGCCATGCTCCTGACCATGGGACGCCTGTGCAAGCGCAACGCCCTGTGGGGCAAGGCGCGCCAGTTTTTTGAGGCCTGTCTGGCCATGGACGAGAATCCCGAGGCCTTGTCCGAACTGGCCGGCGTCCTGGAGCAGATGGGCGAGCGCGAGACCGCCCTGGAGTATTACCGCAAGGTGATGATGATGAAGGTGCCGGACACGGTGCGCCAGTTGACCGCGGGTGGTGGCGAGATCGCCCAGGGCACCCTGATCCCGGCGGCCAACGTGCCCACCCAGAGTTGAAAGCCAGACTTGAAGACGGGTTGGAAAGAACCTGTCAGTAGGTCTCGGTATGAAAATGCGCCGCGTCCAGGCCGCGGCGCAGAAAGGCCTCCCGCGCTGCTGTCACCATGGGCGGCGGGCCGCTGACATAGACCTCGCAATCGCCAAAATCCGCCACATCGGCCAGCACGGCCTCGTGCACGAGGCCTGAGCGGCACGGCCGGTCCGGTTCCTCGCCGGCATGGGAGAGGACGGGCACGTAATGCAGGCCGTGTTTCCGTTGCCAGTCCAGGACCGTTTCGTGGAGATAGAGATCTTCCAGGGTGCGCGCGCCCCAATAGAGGCTCGGCGCGGAGGCCTGAGCGGCGGGTACCAGCAGCGTTTCGAGAAAGCTCTTGATGGGCGCAAAGCCCGTGCCGCCGGCCACGAAGAGACGGCGGCGGCCGGAAGGCGGCTGCAGAGCAAAGGCGCCGAAGGGGCCGCTGATGCTGAGGGTGTCGCCTGCGGCCAGTTCCTCGAAGACATGATCCGTGAAGGGATTGCCGGGAATGCGGCGGATGTGCAGCTCCAGAAGACCGTCATTGCGGGGGGCGCAGGCCAGCGAGAAACTGCGCGCCTCGCCCTCGTGGAGGATATCGAGGTACTGGCCCGGCTGGTAGGCAAAGGCGCGGTGCGGTTGCAGGAAAAGGCGCATCACCTGGGGCGTGAGGCGTTCCAGAGTCGCAATGTGGGCGGTGATGGAATGGCGGGAATTCATGCAGCGTGTGTCCTGGGCCGGATCTGTGGAGACGGGACGGCGGGCGGTTTTCTTCAGCCGGTGCGGCGTTTTGGCTGGTTACTTTGTTTTAGCCGGTCGCTTTTTCTGCGCGGGGTGCTGCGGGCCCTGGCGCCGGAGGGTCTTCTGCCCTGCCGGTTGCCGCCGCGCCGGCGCGGACGCCGCGGCGGCTGTTGCGGGGTCACGAGCAGTTCCTCGCGCACCGGTTCCACCGGAATCTTGTGCTGGACGTAGGCTTCGATGTCGGGCAGGTAGAAGGCATAGTCCTCGCAGGCAAAACTGATGGCGACTCCGCTGGCCCCGGCCCGGGCGGTACGGCCGATGCGATGCACGTAGTCTTCCGCATCCTGGGGCAGATCGAAATTGAAGACGTGGGTGATGTCGGGGATGTGCAGGCCCCGCGCGGCGACATCGGTGGCCACGAGAATGGCCAGCTCGCCCTGCTGGAAGCGCCGCAACAGGCTGAGTCGCTTCTTCTGGGGGACGTCACCGGACAGCACCTCGGCCTCGAAACCGTTATGGCGCAGGTAATCGCAGACCCGGCTGGCGGCGTCGCGTGTATTGACGAAGACGAGCGTGCGCGGCGGCTGGAGATGGCGCAGCAGCCCCAGCAGCAGTGGAATCTTTTCCTCGTTGGACGTGTAATAGATGGACTGCCGTACCTTGTCCGCGGTGACCTTGTCGGTTTCGATGCGCACCAGACGGGGATTGTTCATGTGCTCGTAGGCCAGTTCCAGGACCCGGAAGGACAGGGTTGCCGAAAACAGCATGGTGAGGCGCCGGTCAGGCGGCGGCATGCGCCGCAGCAGGTAGCGGATATCGCGAATGAAGCCCAGGTCGAACATGCGGTCGGCCTCGTCGAGCACGGCGGCCTCCACCGCCTTGAGACTGAACAGGCGCTGCTTGAAGAAGTCGATCATGCGCCCCGGCGTGCCGATGAGCACATCCACGCCCTCGCGCAGGGCCTCCCGTTGAGATTCATAGCCGGCGCCCCCGTACAGGACGGCCAGGCGCAGCGCCGTGTGCCGGGCAAGGGCCGTGGCATCCTTGTGGATCTGCACGGCCAGCTCACGGGTGGGCGCAATGACGATGCCGCGGGGCCGGCATTCCCGGCCCGCGGGGGCGGGGTGCGTCAACAGGCGCTGGAACATGGCGATGAGGAAGGCCGCCGTCTTGCCCGTGCCGGTTTGGGCCTGGCCCGCCACGTCTTCCCCCCGCAGAAGCAGGGGCAGTGTCTGGGCCTGGATGGGGGTGCAGTGGTGAAACCCCAGGTCCGCGATGCCGCGCTGCAGGGCATCCGTCAGGTCCAGCGCGCTGAAGGCCAGTGTGCTGAGGTGATCGTCGGCGCTCATGTATGCATTGTCGGTTGCGGTTCTGCCTGAATATCTTTCGGAATATCTTTCGGATTGTCTGGTTGGCGCGGTGAGGCCGGCAAGGTATGATGCCTCCTCAAGCAGCGCTCCAGGTGCGTGTGTCCGGGCGGCTTTTCTGAACGGTTTTCCTGAACGGCGCTCTGGATGGTATTGGGGAAGGCGAGCGACTGGCGTTGCAAGGTCTGATGATCATTCCGGTCACCATCATAGCAAATACGACCGGTCTTGCCTAACAGGCCGTTGAAAAAAGCCGCTTGCGCCGGGATATCCCCCGAGATATCCCCCGGTATATCCCCCGGTATATCCCATGGAAGAATTGTGGGGTATCCCGCGCCCAGGCGATTGCCCGAGCAATTTGCCCCGGTAAATTGCGGGCGCAACAAGGCCCGGAAAGGTGCGATGCATGACGGGCTCGATCCGGTTGGATCCGGTGGGAACGTTTGCTATGGTGCCGGCAAATCGGGAATAATGTAGCCGGCGGTGACGCACGAAATCATTGGGAGGTAATCTTCAAGGTGAGCGACAAAATCATTTACGTGGGCGATACGGACTTCGAGGAAAAAGTGCTGAAGGCCGAATTGCCGGTGCTGGTGGATTTCTGGGCCGAGTGGTGCGGTCCGTGCAAGATGATCGCACCCGTTCTGGAAGAGATTGCCGAGGAATATGCCGGCAAGATCCAGGTCGCAAAACTGAACATCGATGAAAACCCTGCCACACCGCCACGCTACGGTATCCGCGGCATTCCCACCCTGATGCTGTTCAAGGACGGCAACGTGGAAGCCACCAAGGTGGGGGCGGTTTCCAAGTCCCAGCTCTCGGCCTTCATCGAGAGCAACATCTGAACGACCTGCCGCCGCGGCCCCGGACCGGCTGCCTGGCGTCTGCGAATGCCCAGAGACACGAATACTGGCCACGAAATACCGCACGAAATACCGGCCACGAATATCTCTGAGGCGATGGCGTACCCGGCAAGGCCGGAAAAACGATGCCGGAAAAAACACTGGACGCGGTCTGCAAATGATGGTAGCGTAGGCGCAAACAAGATTCGGAAGAACAAGCCGCCGCTGCCCGGCGCATCTCCTTCTGGCATTTTTAAGCATTGACCCCCGGCAGCAATACCTCATTGTCTGTCCACCACGGCCGTCTGGCATGACCTCTTGGCACCCCAGGGCCGTAGTCGCCAGAGCCGTACATTCGTTCGTTAGCAAGCCTTAAAGCACGACAATCATGAATCTTACTGAACTGAAGCAAAAATCCGTCAGCGAGCTGCTGGAAATCGCCCAGCAGATGGGGATCGAGGGACTGGCACGTTCCCGCAAACAGGATGTGATCTTCGCCATCCTCAAGGCCCACGCCAAGAATGGCGAGGACATCTACAGCGAGGGCGTACTGGAGATCCTGCAGGACGGTTTCGGTTTTCTGCGTTCCGCCGACAGTTCCTATCTCGCCGGACCCGACGATATCTATGTTTCCCCCAGCCAGATCCGGCGTTTCAGCCTGCGCACCGGGGATACCGTTTCGGGAAAGATCCGCCCCCCCAAGGAAGGCGAACGTTATTTTGCCCTCCTCAAGGTCAACGAGATCAATTTCGAACCGCCCGAGGTTGCCAAGAGCAAGGTACTGTTCGAGAACCTGACGCCATTGTTCGCCAACGAACGCCTGCCCATGGAGCTGGGCAACGGCAGTACCGAGGACATCACGGCGCGGGTCATCGAACTGGTGGCCCCCATCGGCAAGGGGCAGCGCGGCATGATCGTCTCACCGCCCAAGGCGGGCAAGACCATGATGTTGCAGAACATCGCCCACTCCATCACCACCAAGAGCCCCGAGTGTCACGTCATCGTGCTGCTCATCGACGAGCGTCCCGAGGAAGTGACGGAAATGAAACGTTCGGTGCGCGGTGAGGTGATCTCCAGCACCTTCGACGAGCCGGCCAGCCGCCACGTGCAGGTGGCCGAGATGGTGATCGAGAAGGCCAAGCGCCTGGTGGAACACAAGCGCGACGTGGTCATCCTCCTGGATTCCATCACCCGCCTGGCCCGCGCGTACAACACCGTGGTGCCCTCCTCGGGCAAGGTACTCACCGGCGGGGTGGATGCCAATGCCCTGCAGCGCCCCAAGCGCTTCTTCGGCGCGGCGCGCAATGTCGAAGAAGGGGGCAGCCTGACCATCATCGCCACCGCCCTGATAGAGACGGGGTCGCGCATGGACGACGTGATCTACGAGGAATTCAAGGGTACCGGCAACATGGAGATCCATCTCGACCGGCGCATCGCCGAGAAACGTATCTATCCCGCCATCAACCTCAACCGCTCCGGCACCCGCCGCGAGGAACTCCTCACCAAACCCGACGAACTCCAGAAGATGTGGATCCTGCGCAAGCTGCTCCATCCCATGGACGAGCTGGCCGCCATCGAGTTTCTCCTGGACAAGCTCAAGGCCACCAAGTCCAATGCCGAATTTTTCGATTCCATGAAGCGCTGATTCAGAAGACAGAGGACAGAAGACAGAGGACAGAGGGCAGAGGACAGAGGGCAGAGGCTCAGTGCCCGGTCCGCAGGAAGGCCCATTTTCCTGTCCTCACCAGCGATATCCTGCCGTCGGGTCCCGGCGTACCCAGGTAGCCGAGGGCCTGGCGGATGTCGGATCGCCGGGGATCGCGGGCGGCGAGGGTCGCGCTGAGGCGGTAGCTGCCGTCGGGCTGGATGCGCAACTGGCCTTGCGCCTGAAGGGGGCCACCGCGGTCTTTCAGGCGGGCCTCGATGAATCCTTCGGGGTTGAGGTCAAAATCCACCTCGAAACCGCCCACCGTGACATCCACGGGGGGTGCAAGGCCGGCCTTTTCGATGACCGCCCTGCCCCGCAGGGCGGTGATGCGCCCTGCTTCGATGTCCAGTTCTTCCAGGGTCACCGTCAGGATGCCCGTCAGCCCCATGGGATCGCGGTTGAACAGGGGTTCCAGCTCGGCCAGTGACAGGCGGGCATCCCCTGCGCGGAGATAGAGCGCGCCGTCCCACCTGCGGCCGGCGACAGCCTCCAAGCGGCTGCTCGCCGTGGGGGTGAGGTGCACCCGCGCCTCCAGCCTGCCCAGCACCAGGGACTGGGGCCTGAACTGCCATGTCACGCGGCCGAGGCGCCGGCCTTCCCAGAAGAGCTCGCGGGCCTCTCCGCGCCATGCGGAGCCTTCCAGCTGGTAGAGGGCCACCGGGAGATCCAGGCGCTGGGCAAGGAGGGCATAGGCTCGGTCCGCCGGGAACTGGACGGCAAGAAAAACCAGATAAGCGGCGATGCCGGCGAGAAGATAGCCCAGGATTGACTTCATGTCCCGCCCTCGGCCAGGGTGAGGCGCGCATCCACCAGCCCCGGCGTGTCGCGTCGGTCGATGGTGATGCTGAGGATGCGTACGCCATGTTGGACTTGCAGTTTCTCCAGCCAGGTCACCAGGTCGTCGAAGCCGGCCCCTTCGAGGCGGATGCGCACTTTGCTCTGGCCTTCCGGCTCCACACGCTTGATGGCGCTGCCCAGACCGTCCTGACGCGCGGTCTGGTCCGCCAGGGCCAGCAGGGAACGCCCCGCACGGGGATTGCCGGCTCGGGCACGCAGGCCGCGCAGGCGCTGCGCCTCACGGGCGGCCTGTTCCATCCAGGCAGCCAGTGCCCGTTGTTCGGCGACGAGTTCCTCCAGGCGCCGGACTTCCTTGCTGAAGGGATGCCAGGCCAGGCTGTAGACCAGCAGGATCAGCAGCAGGACAGCGCCACCCAGGAGCCAGCGCCTTTCCCGGGGATCGAGATTGGCCAGCCATTGTTTCACGGTGCGCCACCTCTGCCGCTGTCCCGGGACGGACGGATCTGCAGCCGTGCCTCCACCTTGTCGTCACGGGCCGTGGCCGACTGGATGTCCACACGCAGGCCGGCCTTTTCTCCCAGGCGCTGCTTGAGGCGGTCCAGGCTCTGGAGATCGGGTATGCGCAGGGCGATGTCCAGGCGTCCGTCGCGGAAGCTGATGCGGCGCAGCTCGATTTTCGGTGTCTCCCGCAGGGCGGGACCTGCCTCACGCAGCAGGTCCAGGAACCCCCCCGCGCCCGTCTCGCCCGTGCGCAGGGCCGCCAGGCGCCGTTCCATCTGCACCCGGGGATTGACCACCCGCCGTGCCTCGGGGAAGGTGTCCAGGTAGATACGCTCGATGCGCTGCCTGAGGGCTTCGTGTTCCTCGCTCAGCTGGAGATAGTCCAGAACCGTGGTGCCGGCCAGAAGCAGCAGGAGGGCCAGGAGCAGGGCCGCGGCCGGCCGCCACGGACGCCAGTAGCGGCCCAGCTGTTCATGGCGGCTGTATTCCCCCTGCAGGAGGTTGATGGCCTGGTCGCGCCGGTAGTGGCGTGACAGCAGGGCAAGGGGGGCTTCCTCCAGGGGATGGGGCAGGATGTCCACGGACTCCAGGCCCGGTGCTTCCAGGGCGGGCGGGGGGCGGCTGCCGCCGTCGGGGGAGACATACCAGTGCAGGGCGGAGGGGCGCCGGTTTTTTTCCCGGTTTTCTTCACTTTCCGCCAGCAGCAGGGGGAGGGTCACGTCCAGGCTGTCGCTGTCCAGCGACAGGCCCTCCTGGGCGGCGGTGCGCAGCAGGAGCTGATGGGCTTCCTGCAGGGCGCTCCACTGCCCTTCCTCCCAGGGCAGGCACAGGGCGTCGGGCACGACGGCGTCGGGCTCGATGTCACATGCCCGCAGCCGGGCCAGCCATTCGCCCAGTCGGCGGCGGGACACCACGGCCACCTGGACATCCCCTTCCCGGTTGCGCTGGCCGAGGGCGAAGTGCAATTGCTCCACGTCTTCTGCGAGCTGGTCCTCCAGGGCATAGGGCAGCGCGCTGAGGATACGCTGGCGCTGGCGGCTGGGGATGCGGGCATGGGTGAGCAGGACCTGGGCGGTGGGCACCAGCACGATGACCTGCCGCCCGGGCGCATGGAGCGAGATGTCTTCCAGGGCCGCCTGGCTGCCGGCCCGGGTATCGGGCCGGATTTCGGACTGGATTTCGGACTGGAACTCGGCAGGGATGGTGGATTCTTTCTCGGGTTCAAGCAGCAGCCAGCTGACGGGTTGCGCCGGGTCTTCCGGAAGACGGATGAAGAGCCGGGCGCGCATCTACCAGATTCCCCGGGCCCGCGCCGCCACCCGGACACGGGCGTCGGCATCACGGGCGAAGAGACTGAACAGGCGCAGCCGGCTGCGCCCGAAGCTGACCTCGGCGCTGAGCAGGAAGTGATCGCTGCCCACGCTGATGTCGTCGATCTGTCCACTCATGTCGCGGAAGGGCGGCTGATTCATGAACTCGTCGATGTTCTGATAGCCCCCATCACCACGGCCCTCGATGAGCTGTTCGGCATCCGCCTGGGTCAGGCCGTCGGCGAGGGACATGAGCACCGGGACCGTGGCCGTGTTGACGTTGACCGGGGTGGGCACCGGCAGGGCCGTGACATGAGGGCGCAGGGTGGCGAAACTGGCCTGATCCATGCCCTGGACCCTCAACAGCTCGCTGACGCTGGCGATGGGACCGTTGGGCGTCCGATAGGGTGGCTCCCGGAGCAGATACTCGTTGTCCTCGGCGCCGTCCGGAAAAGCGGGTTCCTCGTCCTCGTCGATCCAGTCCGCCACGGCGCGTGCCAGGCCCTCATCGAGACCGAGGGCGCGCAGCAGACGCTGGAAGCGTTGCAGGTCCCTGTTGCTGGTGCGGCCGTTCCTGACCAGGTTGTTGAGATTGAAGCGCCCCTGCAGGTCCTCGATGGCGCCGCTGACCACGGCGCCTTCCACGGCAATGGGGGGCAGCACGGTGGCCCAGTCTTCGCCGGGATGATCGATGCCGCCGTTGCGGCGGTCCTGGGCGAGGACCTGGCGCGCCCATTCCTCGACCCCCAGCCCGAACAGGTAGGCCTGGTCGCGTTCCAGCATGTTTTCCGTGCGCCGGATGTCCAGCTGCTGCCGTGAGGCCAGGGCCACGGCGGTCACGGTGGCGATGGCGGTTACCAGCAGGGCGGTGATGAGGGCGGCGCCCTGACTGCGACACCGTTTATGGGGGATTCTGGTCTTCATTCTGTCCGGATTCTACATCAATTGCCTGAGGCAGGCGGAACAGCCGGCGGAGCACGCCCCACTGTTCCACTTCGAGGACCACCTCGATGGCACGGGGCAGGCGTGCCGGTGCCGCATCGTCCTGTGCGACGGGCACCGGCCACTGGTTCTGCCATTGCCGTCGTTGGTCGAGATAACGGAATTCCAGGTTGAGAATGCCGTCTGCCAGGACCGTGTCCTGCGCGGGACTGTCCTGAGGGCGGTCCAGCACGGGCCAGCTGCGACGCACCAGTTGTCCATCGGTGAGGAGATAGGCGATGCGCTGCAGGTGGCTGCGGGGCAGCGCGGCGGGATTGCGCCGCCCTGCCCGGCTCAGCTCCAGTTGCGCGCCATTGCCCCGCAGGGCGGGTTGACGGTCTCCGAAATCGTCCCGGATGGGGCGTCCCACCGCCTGTTCCAGGTCCCGGCCCATGATGGCGAACAGGGCCTGCAGGGTGCTGATGCGTGCGGCCTCTGACTCGATGCGCTCGCGGGCGTCCAGCACGGTCTGCAGGCCCTGGTAGGCGATCACCGACAGGACGGCGAAGATGGCGAGGGAAACCAGCAGTTCCAGCAGGGTGAAACCACCCTCGCGACGCCCGGCAGTCATGGCCCGGGTCTTCCCACATAGGCGATGGCCGTGGCGAGGGCGCGGCGTCGTTGCCGTTCCCGGTGGACCTCCACGTCCAGGCGGCGGATATTGCGGTCGGCCGTGCTGCTGACCTTGAGGGTCCAGAACCATTCCCGCCCCGCCATTTCGCCGCTGCCCTTGCGTTCGCCCACCCGGGGCCATTCATCGTTGACCTGCAGTTCCGTCACCACGTTCATGGCCACCCAGTGAGCCAGGGTGTGATCCCGCAGGCGGGCGGTATTCTCCAGGTTGCGGCTGGCCTGGCCCACCAGCGCGGCCAGGGCGACGGCCACCACCGCCAGGGCCACGAGGATTTCCAGGAGCGTGAAGCCCCTGTTGGATTGCCCGTTGGATTGCCTGTTGGATTGCCCGGGGGGTTGCCAGTCCGGTCGGCGGCCTGGCCCGCGATCTGCCGGGTGATCTGTCGGGCGGGTTGCGACCCGCCGGTGCGCGATGCCGGGCCCGCGTTTCACGGTTTATTCCTCGCGGGGCCGGTCTGTGATACGCACCTGGCCATTGAGCGCCACCGTGAGGCGAACGTCGAGGTCGCTTTCCTCGTCACTGAGCAGGATTTCGGCCGGCGTGGCTTCGCCACTGGAAAGGATATACAGGCGCGGGTGAGTCTCTTGTTCTTCATTGCTGAGAAAATCGAAGCGCTGTCCTTCGAAGAAGACTTCCAGGCGCATTCCCGCCGGCAGTTCCCGTGGCCGCAGCAGCTGATCCTGCGCCGGCTGCCAGGCCCGGGCGTCAAGCCACAGGAAACGGTATCCGTCCGGGGCCAGCTCCACCGCGTATTCACGCCCTTCGAGCACGGCTTCCTCGGCGGCCAGGCGCAACAGGGCGGCCAGGCGCCGGCTTTCCTCTTCCAGGCGCCGTCCTCCGCCGGGATCGAGGGTGGGGATCAGCAGTCCCAGCGTGATGCCGATGATGAGCACCACCACCAGGAGTTCCAGGAGGGTGAAGCCCCCGGGCCGGCGCCTGGCAGAAGGAGGCCCGCCATGCTTTTGCCCCGTTTCGAGGGAGTTACTGATCGATGTTCCAGTTGCCCAGGTCCGCATCCTCGCCTTCGCCACCCGGCTGGCCGTCGCGGCCCAGGGTATAGATGTCGATGGGGCCATGGGTGCCGGGGTTCAGATACTGATAGGGACGGTCCCAGGGGTCCTTGGGCAGGCGCGGCAGGTAGTCGGGAATCAGCACATCGATGCCCTCGTCGGTGCTGGGATAATCGTGTTTTTCCAGCCGGTACATGTTGAGGGCGCTCTCGATGGCGCGAATGTCCGCCTTGGCCTTGGTGATCTTGGCGGCCGCCGGCTTGTCCATGATGTTGGGCACGATGATGGCTGCCAGAATACCCAGGATGACCACCACCACCAGCACCTCGATGAGCGTGAAGCCGCCTGCCGGGCTTCCGGACAGGTGCCGGGAGAGACGGGTCTGCGTCGGTGACGAAGCGTTTTTCATGGTCTGCATGGTTCCTTGTATCGGTTAGAGTACCAGTTGATTGAGGTTGATGATAGGCAGCAGCATGGCGAGGATGATCACCAGCACGATACCGCCCATGACCAGGATCACCAGGGGGCCGAACAGACCCAGCAGGGTCTGCATGAGGGACTCCAGTTCCCGCTCCTGGCTGTTGGCGGCCCGCTCCAGCATCAGCTCCAGCTTGCCGCTGGCCTCCCCGCTGGCAATGAGGTGGATGGTCATGGGCGGGAAGTAGCCGCTCCGGTCCAGGGCGCGGTGCAGGCTGCTGCCCTCGCGCACCTGGCGCGCCGCCGCCTCCACCGCATCGCGCATGGGCAGGTTGGTCACCACCTGTGCCGAGATGCGCAGGGCCTCCAGCACGGGCACGCCGCTGGCATTGAGAATGCTCAGGGTGCGGGCGAAACGGGCCGCGTTCAGGCCCCGTACCAGGTGGCGGACCAGGGGCAGGGCCAGCAGCAGACGATGAAAGTGCCGCCGGGGCCCGGGCCGGCGCAGCAGCAATCGCAGCCCGATGAACAGGGCCGCCAGCAGGACCGCCAGCAGCGGACCGCTGTCGCGGGTGAAGTCGCTCACCGCGATGAGGCCGCGGGTCAGCGGCGGGAGGGCCTGCCCCATGTTCTCGAAGACCTGGATGATCTGGGGAACCACATAGGTCATGAGTCCCGCCACCACCAGGATGGCCACGATCACCACGAGTATGGGGTAGATCAGCGCCTGCACGATCTTGTCCCGCAGGGCCTGGCGGTTTTCCGTGTAGTCCGCCAGCTTGTCCAGCACCTCGTCCAGGTGTCCCGACTGCTCGCCGGCGGAGATGGTGGCGCGGTAGAGGTCGGAGAAGACGCGCGGGAAGTCCCCCAGGGCCACCGCCAGCGGATGTCCCTCCATGACCCGCGAACGCACTGCCAGCAGGAGGTTCTTGAGCCGGGTCTTTTCGCATTGCTGGGAGACGGCCTTCAGGGCCTCCTCGATGGGCAGGCCCGAGCGCACCAGGGTGGCGAACTGGCGGGTGATGAGCGCCAGGTCGGTGGCATTGATGCCCTGGCGCAGGCCCAGCAGGCGTCCGCTCCGCTCCTGCTGTTCCTGGCTGATCTCCACCACCGAGACGGGCACCCAGCCGCGTTCCCGCAGCTGCTGGCGGATCTGGCGCGGCGCATCGCCCTCCAGCACGCCCTTGCGTTCCTTGCCCCTGGTATCCAGTGCCCTGAATTCGAAGGCGCCCATGGCTATTCCTCATGGGTGACGCGCAGCACTTCCTCCAGGGTCGTGTCTCCGGCCAGCACCCGGCGCACCCCGTCCTGGTGGATGCTGGGGCCCTTGGTACGGGCATAGGTTTCCATTTCCTGTTCCGAGCGTCCGTCGTGAATCATGGTCCGCAGGGTGTCATCGATCTCGATGAGTTCGAAGATGGCGGTGCGCCCCCGGTAGCCGCTGAAATTGCAGGCCTTGCAGCCCGTGCCGTGATAGAGCGTGAGCGGCTGGTCGTCGGCGACGCCCAGGGTCGCGCGCTCACGGGGGGCGGGATCGTAGGGCGTCTTGCATCTGGCGCAGAGCAGGCGCACCAGGCGTTGGGCCAGCACCCCTATGAGACTGGAGGCCAGCAGGAAAGGTTCCACGCCCATGTCGCGCAGGCGCATCACGGCGCCGATGGCGGTGTTGGTGTGCAGGGTGGAGAGTACCAGGTGGCCGGTGAGACTGGCCTGCACCGCGATCTCCGCCGTTTCCAGGTCGCGGATCTCCCCCACCATGACGATGTCCGGGTCCTGGCGCAGGATGGCGCGCAGGCCGCGGGCGAAGGACATGTCGATCTTGCCCTGCACCTGGGTCTGGCTGATGCCGTCGATGTGGTATTCGATGGGGTCCTCCACGGTCATGATGTTGGCCTGCTTGTCATTGAGGGCGGTGAGCATGGCATAGAGCGAGGTGGTCTTCCCCGAGCCGGTGGGGCCGGTGACCAGGATGATGCCGTGGGGGCGGTGGATGATGCGGTCGATGGTTTCCAGGTCGCGGGGCGACATGCCCAGGTGTTTCAGGTCCAGCCGCCCTGCCTGCTTGTCCAGCAGGCGCAGCACCACGCGCTCGCCATGGGCCGAGGGCAGGGTGGAGACGCGCACGTCCACGGCGCGCCCGGCGATCTTCAGCGAGATGCGCCCGTCCTGGGGCAGGCGTTTCTCGGCGATGTCCAGCTTGGCCATGACCTTGATGCGCGAAACCAGGATGGGTGCCAGTACCCGCGCCGGTTCCAGCACCTCGCGCAACACGCCATCGACGCGGAAGCGCACCACCAGACGGTGTTCGTAGGGTTCGATGTGGATATCGGAGGCGTTCTCTTTTACTGCCTCAGTGAGCAGGGCATTGATGAGGCGGATGATGGGCGCGTCGTCCTCGCTCTCCAGCAGGTCTTCCGGTTCCGGCATCTCCTGGGCAATGCGCGACAGGTCCAGTTCGTCACCCACCAGCTGCATGGCCTGGGAAGAGCCGTGTTCGTAGGATTTCTGCAGCAGGCGGTCGAATTCCTCATCGGTCACGAGTTCCACCTGCAGGGGCATGGCGAGGTGGCGGCGCACCTCCGCCAGGGTGAGGGCTGAGACGTCCTGCCGGCACAGGGTGCGGGCGCGCCCGTCCTCGATGGCGGTGACCAGTACGCCGTGGCGCCGGGCGTAGGCGAAGGGCAGGCGCCAGTCCTCGTCCGGCGAGGTCGTCAGGGCCTCCTCGTCTTCCTGCAGCAGGCGTCCGTCGAGGTCATTGTAGGCTTGTTCCAGGCTCATGGCCGTCTCATGATCTTCTCAATCTTCTCAGGGCGCTTCGGAATGTTCATCCTGTGCCGATTGGGGGCGCAGGGAGGGTGGCACGGCCAGCAGTTCGTCCAGGGGGCGGATCACCGGGACCTGGTGATCTTCGAGGAAAAGATGATCCCTGGCGCGCACCTCGAGCTGGCGGGCGCGGATGTAATCGTATTTGCGGCTGGTCACGTCCCGGGCCAGGGCGGTGTCGCGGATGATGGTGGGGTGGATGAAGACCATCATGTTGGTCTTTTCCTTGCTGGTGGAGCGGCGCGTGAACAGGCCGCCCAGCAGGGGGATGTCGCTGAGCAGGGGTGTCTTGTTGACCGTCTCCTTGAGATTGTCGCTGATGAGGCCGCCCAGGACGATGATCTGCCCGTCCTCCACCAGCACGCTGGTCTTGATGGAGCGGGTGTTGGTGATGAGATCCACGGCGATGGGGGAGACATTGAGGCTGTCCACCGAGTGCTCGATGTCCAGCTTGATGGCATTGCCCTCGTTGATCTGGGGCTTGACCTTGAGCGTGAGCCCCACGTTCTTGCGCTCGATGGTCTGAAACGGATTGTTGGGAGTGCTGGCGGGGCCCACGGTGACGAAGGCGCCGGTGATGAAGGGGACCTCCTGGCCCACCACGATCTCGGCCTCTTCGTTGTCCAGGGTGACCAGGGTGGGCGTGGACAGCACGTTGGTGTTGCCGTCGCCCTGCAGGGCGCGCAGCAGGACGGCGAAGCGGGTGCCTCCGTCCTCGAAGCGCCCTGCGCCCATGGTAAATCCCTGCCCGATGGGTGGCGGCTGACCTGCGATAATGGAACCCACGATGTCCACCAGCCCGCCCCCCAGGTTGACGATGCCCACCGGCGCGGTGCCTGCGCTCTGGGTGCCGTCCACGATCCACTCCACGCCCAGCTCGTTGTTGAGGTTGGTGGAGACCTCGGCGATGACGGCCTCGATGAGGACCTGGGCGCGGCGCACGTCCAGTTGCTTGATGACGGCCTCCAGGGAGCGGAAGATGTCCGGCGGGGCGGTGATCACCAGGGCATTGGTGGCCTCGTCCGCCTGGATGGTGACCGGCAGTTTCTGCGCGGCGCGCCCCGCCGCCTTGCCCTTCTGCTGTTTCTCCACACTGGCGCTGATCCCGGTGAGTACCGGCACCAGATCCTTGGCCTTGGCATAGCGCAGATAGACCACCCGCGTGTTGCCTTCGGTGGCCAGGGGGGTGTCGAGATGGGAGATGATGGTGCGCAGCCGCAGCCGGCCGGTCTTGCCGCCGCCCAGGAGAATGCTGTTGGTGCGCTCGTCGGCGATGAGCACGGGCGAGTCCGGCCCCCCGCGCCCCGCGCCCTTCTTGCCCTTGTTCTGCTGCTCCAGGGTATTGAGCAGGCGCACCACTTCGGTGGCGGAGGCGTGCTCCAGGCGGATGATCTCGATCTCGTTGCTGCTGGGCACGTCGATGCGGCGGATGATGCCCAGGAGGCGCTGGATATTGGCGGCACGGTCGGAGATGATGAGGATGTTGCTGGGCACGTAGGCGGCGAGGTGACCCTGCTGGGGGACCAGGGGACGCAGGATGGGCACCAGCTGGGAGGCCGAGACATGGGCCAGTTCCACCACCCGCGTGACGACCTCGTCGCCGTGGCCGGGCGCTTCGGCATCGGCAACGGGCAGGGCATCCTGCTTGGCGCTGGCGTCGGGTACGATCTTGATCACTTCGCCGCTGGGAATGGCGGCGAAGCCGTGCACGTCAAGCACCGACAGAAACACCTGGTAGATCGCTTCCTTGTCCATGGGGCGCGAGGAGATGATGGTGACCTTGCCCTTGACCCGGGGATCGACGATGAAGTTCTTGCCGGTCAGTTCGGAGATGGTGCCGATGACGGCGGTGATATTGGCATCCTTGAGATTGAGCGTGACAGGCTGGGCGAGGGCCTCGCGGGAAGGCGGGACGGCGAGCGCCAGGAGCAGTAACGCAGACAGCAGGGAAAGCAGCGGGCCTGAGACAGTCCGCCGCCACGGCAGTGTGCCTGCCGTCATTGGATTAAGTACTGGTCGCATCGTCTCAGGCGAAGGTCCCTGCCGCTTTGCGGCCTCTCGAATCATGCAAGTCAGGTGCCATCATATAATAAGCCTTGAGGGGATTTATACCTTAATCGATTGTTAAATGATGTCGATAACCCATTTAGACCTCGCTAATCTTTCAACAAAACCGTTGCCGATACAAGGATAAGGACGAAGGCGGGAGCAAGGGCCCATGGCACAGGATCCGGACAGGTTGCGTACTTTCAAGCACGAATATCTGGGCATGGACGTGGAGTCCATCAAGCGTTCCATGGCCAACCGCCTGGAATACACGGTGGGCAAGGATCTCTACACGGCCACCACGCGGGACTGGTTTCACGTGGCGGCCTACGTGGCGCGCGACCGTCTCATGGAGCGCTGGATGGAGACCATGCGCACCTACTATCGCGAGGACGCCAAGCGGGTCTACTACCTCTCCATGGAATTCCTCATCGGCCGCACCCTCATGAACAGCCTGCTCAACATGGGCATCTTCGACGAGGTGGCGCGGGCCTTCCATGATGCCGGTCTCGATCTGGAGAAGATCTGCGAGGTGGAGCCCGATGCCGCCCTGGGCAACGGCGGCCTGGGGCGCCTGGCGGCCTGCTTCCTGGATTCCATGGCCACCCTGGGCATCCCCGGCTATGGCTACGGGATCCGCTACGAATACGGCATGTTCACCCAGCGCATCGAGAACGGCCACCAGGTGGAGCACCCGGACAACTGGCTGCGCTACGGCAACCCCTGGGAGTTCCCCCGCGCCGAGGTGATCTATCCCATCAAGTTCAACGGCCGGGTGGTGGAATATCCCGATGACAGCGGGCGGCTCCAGTATCACTGGATCGACACCGACGAGGTCATCGCCATGGCCTACGACACCCCCATCCCGGGTTTCCGCACCAACACGGTCAACAACATGCGCCTGTGGGCGGCCAAGTCATCGCGCGATTTCGATCTCAAGTATTTCAACGAGGGCAACTACATCAAGGCGGTGGAGGCCGAGACCCAGTCGGAGAACATCTCCAAGGTGCTCTATCCGGACGACACCACCTACATGGGCAAGGAGCTGCGCCTCAAGCAGCAGTATTTCTTCGTCTCCGCCTCGCTGCGCGACATCCTCTACCGCTACAAGAAGTTCCATCCCGATTTCGATGCCTTGCCGGACAAGGTGGCCATCCAGCTCAACGACACCCATCCGGCGG
Organism: Gammaproteobacteria bacterium; assembly: GCA_026981935.1. Taxonomy (GTDB): domain Bacteria; phylum Pseudomonadota; class Gammaproteobacteria; order SZUA-140; family SZUA-140; genus S012-109. The sequence continues at coordinate 2,752 of JALSIC010000027.1, read as the reverse complement.
TGGCTGTCGCCGAACTCATGCGCATCCTCGTGGACGAGGAGCGCCTGGACTGGGACCGGGCCTGGTCCATCACCACCCGCACCTTTGCCTATACCAACCACACACTCATGCCGGAAGCCCTGGAGACCTGGCCGGTGAGCCTGTTCCAGAAGATCCTGCCGCGCCATCTGCAGATCATCTACGAGATCAACCGGCGTTTTCTCAAGGATGTGATGCATCACCATCCGGGCAACCCCGAGCTGCTGCGGCGCATGTCCATCATCGACGAGGCGGGCGAGCCGCGCATCCGCATGGCCCATCTGGCCATCGTGGGCAGCCACAAGGTCAACGGGGTGGCCAAGCTCCATACCCGCCTCATGAAGGAGACCATCTTCGCCGATTTCGACCGCTTCTATCCCGGCAAGATCGTCAACAAGACCAACGGCATCACGCCACGGCGCTGGCTGCATCACGTCAATCCGCGCCTTGCCTCCCTCATCACCGGGCGTATCGGCGACGGCTGGATCACCGACCTGGACCGGCTCCGGGAGCTGGCGCCCTGTGCCGACGACGCGGATTTCTGCGCCGCCTTTCGCACCATCAAGCAGGCCAACAAGATCCGCCTGGCAGGTCTCATCCACAAGCATCTGGGCATCGAGGTGGACACCGCCTCCCTGTTCGATGTCCACATCAAGCGCATCCACGAATACAAGCGCCAGCTGCTCAATGTCCTCCACGTGGTCACGCTCTACAACCGCATCCGCGCAGGTCAGGCCGACGTGGTGCCGCGCACCGTGATCTTTGCCGGCAAGGCGGCGCCCGGTTACGCCATGGCCAAGCTCATCATCAAGCTCATCAACGACGTGGCGGACATCGTCAACCACGATCCCGCGCTGGATGACCGCCTGAAGGTGGTCTTCGTGCCCAATTATGACGTCTCCACCGCCAGCGACATCATCCCTGCGGCGGAACTCTCGGAGCAGATCTCCACCGCCGGCACCGAGGCATCGGGTACCGGCAACATGAAGCTGGCCTTGAACGGGGCGCTGACCATCGGTACCCTGGATGGCGCCAACATCGAGATCCGCGATGCCGTGGGGGAAGACAACATCTTCATCTTCGGGCTTACCGCCGAGGAAGTGCAGGCGCGGCGTTGGGGCGGCTACAACCCCTGGGATCACTATCATGCCCATGCCGAGCTGAAGCAGGCCCTGGACATGATCGCCGAGGGTTTCTTCTCACCCGAGCAGCCCGACCTCTATCGCGGCCTGTTTCACGCCCTCACCGACGGTGGCGATACCTTCATGGTGCTGGCCGACTACGCCGCCTTCGTCGAGTGCCAGGAACGGGTCGCGGCGCTGTACCGCGACCAGGCCGCCTGGACCCGCAAGGCGGTGCTCAACACCGCGGCCATGGGGCCCTTTTCCAGCGACCGCACCATCCGGGAATATGCCGAGGAGATCTGGCGGACCCGCCCGGTGGAGATCCGGCTGGGGCGTGATGCGTGATGTCGGGCCTGCATTGACCTGACAGTTGCAAAAAAATTCGTGCCCCATCGCGTTTTCGTGCTGTGTTTGAAGGTGTTATTGTCCAAAACTGCATCGTTGCGGGATGCCCCATGGGGTGAATTCAAGAAATCCACCTCTCCCGGCGGGGCCGGGGTGAGGGGATATGATCCAGGCGATTTTCTCGTCTGTGCGATCCTCTCACCCTAACCCTCTCCCTGAGGGAGAGGGAATTTATGCAATGATCAGGTTGGGCGTAGTGTCTTGGGAACAGATTAATTCGTGAACCGGTGTCTGAGATGCCCCGTCTCGGTGTTGCAAAGCTTGACCAGGGCGCTGCTATCGATTGTCTTAGTAATCAGAGGCTCCCTTGTCATTCCGGGCGCAGCGGGAAATGACAGGGAAGTGTGGCGCCACGGGCAAGGAGGCGTGTTGGGAATGACATTACCCCTGTCATTCCGAGCGCAGCGAGGAATCCTGGGACAGTGGGGCAGGATTTCTCCCTTCGGTCGAAATGACAACTTCTTGTCATTCCAAGCGCAGCGGGAAATGACAAGGGCGTGTGGCGGCACGGGCAAGGAGGCGTGTTGGGAATGACATTACCCCTGTCATTCCGAGCGCAGCGAGAAATGACACTTCTATGTCATTCCAAGCGCAGCGGGAAATGACATAGAAGTGTGGCGCCACGGGCAAGGAGGCGTATTGGGAATGACATTACCCCTGTCATTTCGAGCGCAGCGAGAAATCCTGGGACAGTGGGGCAGGATTTCTCCCTTCGGTCGAAATGACAACTTCTTGTCATTCCGGGCGCAGCGGGAAATGACAGGGAAGTGTGGCGCCACGGGCAAGGAGGTGCGGCGGGAATGACATTGCCCCTGTCATTCCGAGCGCAGCGAGGAATCTTGGGACAGTGGGGCAGGATTTCTCCCTTCGGTCGGAATGACAACTTCTTGTCATTCCAAGCGCAGCGGGAAATGACAGGGAAGTGTGGCGGCACGGGCAAGGAGGCGTATTGGGAATGACATTACCCCTGTCATTCCGAGCGCAGCGAGAAATCCTGGGACAGTGGGGCAGGATTTCTCCCTTCGGTCGAAATGACAGGGGGGTCGAAATGACAGCCGTTTTACGGATGCCGGTCCTGCGGACCTTCATCGGGCTGCCTTTCCTGATATTGATGGTCTCATAATTGTCCCTACCAAAATGTGTCGCCTGGATGGAGTGGAACGTAATCCAGGGGCGTGGGTTTTGCCGTCCGGTTTCCTGGATTG
>JALSIC010000026.1 GCA_026981935.1 Gammaproteobacteria bacterium | reverse complement strand
GACACTGCTTTGTCATGCCGAGCGCAGCGAGAAATGACAAGTAGAAGTGTGGCGCCACGGGCAAGGAGGCGTGGCGGGGATGACATTACCCTTGTCATTTCGAGCGCAGCGAGAAATCCTGGGGCAGCGGGCAGGATTTCTCCCTTCGGTCGAAATGACACTACTTTGTCATTCCGAGCGCGGCGAGAAATGACAAGGTGGAGTGTGGCGCCACGGGCAAGGAGATGTGGTGGGAATGGCATTACCCTTGTCATTTCGAGCGCAGCGAGAAATCCTGGGGCAGCGGGCAGGATTTCTCCCTTCGGTCGAAATGACACTGCTTTGTCATGCCGAGCGCGGCGAGAAATGACAAGGTGGAGTGTGGCGCCACGGGCAAGGAGGCGTGGTGGGGATGACATTACCCTTGTCATTTCGAGCGCAGCGAGAAATCCTGGGGCAGCGGGCAGGATTTCTCCCTTCGGTCGAAATGACAGAGAAGTGTGGTCGAAATGACAAGAAGGTGTGATTGAAATGACAAGGAAAGGGGGTGCCGAGATGACAAGGAGGTGGGGTCGAAAGGCGCAATCTGCTTTTCATACATAGGAGCAATCCTCGGTTGCGAGGGTTTTGCTGAAGTATATTGAGACGGTCATGGAAAATGGGCAGACAGTCCGGGACGTCTGTAATGCATGGTTGCTTATGCAGCCGGATTGCCCCTTGTGCCTGCGACCGGAGGCTGGTTTTTTCTGTGCCGACCGGCGGCGGGCTTATTTTCGTTGTCCGCGCTGCGACCTGGTGTTCGTGCCACGGGTCTGCCATTTGTCGCGCGAGGCGGAGAAGCGGCGGTATGACCAGCATCGTAACGACCCCCGTGATGTCGCCTACCGGGCTTTTCTCCAACGCCTCGCGACGCCGCTCCTGGCACGGCTGGCCCCGGGCGCGGAGGGGCTGGATTACGGCTCAGGGCCGGGTCCCACGCTGTCGTTGATGCTGGCGGAAAGGGGGCACCGTACCGCGCTCTATGATGTCTTCTATGCGCCGGACACGGCCGTGCTTGCGAGGTCTTACGACTTTCTCACCTGCAGCGAGACCATGGAGCACTTCGCCGACCCACGCCGGGAGTGGCGGCGCTTCCTGCACCTGGTCAGGCCGGGGGGATGGATCGCCGTCATGACCCGGCTGCGGGATGCGGCGGGTGATTTTTCCGCCTGGTATTACAAGAACGACGAGACCCATGTCGCCTTCTACAGCCGCGCCACTTTTCATTATCTGGCGCGCCGCGACGGGCTGGGCCTGTCCTTCGAGGGTGATTCGGTGGTTTTGTTGCGGGTGGGCTGAGTCACCGCCTCATTGCAAGGCGTGTTCCTGCCGTTGGAGACGTTCCCGGGCCAGACGGTCCACGCCTCGCGCCTGTTCCATGAGGCGGACGGGATTGGATAAGGTTGCAGATCCTGCAGGGGGTGCGTCCGTGGCTGTTCCGCCTGAGGCGGTCTGGAGACGGACCACGTTGGCGGCGGGATCGAGGGTCACGCGTTCGCTGGCCTCGCCGTCTGGGGGATCGTCGGAGAAATGCCAGTTGCCCTGGGCGTCGCGCCACTTGTAGACCACGGCACCCATTTCCTCACGGCTTTCTTCGCCCAGGCGGGAAAGTTTCCGGCGCGTATCTTCAACCGCCTCTTCCAGTCGGGACAGGTCGGGCATGGGCGGTGTGCCCAGCTCGGGCATGCGCAATTTGCTGGCGTCCAGCAGGGGGCGGCCGTCTTCGTCCTTGAGGAGGAAGGGGGCGCCCACGGCCAGCACGACGGTGAACAGCAGCAGTTTGATGAACAGTTTCATGGCCGATCTCCTTTCTCCTAGACCTGGCGCTGTACTGAGCATATCGGCGGTGGTGCCCCGTCTTTGAATGATGTCTTGCGCGATGACGCCGAAACGCCCCGACGCCTGCCACGGCGATCTGCGGGGTGTACGGGGGGGTGATGGAGAATTGCGGTGCGGTTACCGGGAAGGACGCGGTGGGGGCTCTGCCGCGCGGTGCTGTCGGAGCGCCTTCTCCAGGTCCTCCATGGTGAAGCGGGGTTGCCTGAAGCGGGGCAGGGCGACGGTGAGGGCATTGGGATGGGTGGCCAGGACGCGGCCGCCGTCGTCGCGAACCACCAGATCGTAGCTTCCGGTGGGGAGGGTGGCCGGCAGGACGGCGCGGGTCCCCGTCACCTCGATGTCCGGCAGGCGCTGGATGGCGATGAGGTCCCGGCTGCCCGCCAGGTAGAGGATATCGTCGTGGAGATGAAGCCGGCGGATGTCTCCCAGCGTGCGGTATTCGGTGAGATAGCGCCAGGCATCCGCGGGTTCGCCACCTGATCCGATGGCGTAGGCGAGAACCCGTTTCTCCGCCGTGACGGCGAAGAGCCGGCGGGCATCGATCTGCAGGTCCAGCAGGGGTTCGGCGAGGGGAATGAAACCCGTTTCCACCAGACGGCCGCCGACGCGCCGCAATATCAGGATGCCCTCGCCCGACAGGCCGACGAAAAGCCGCTCGCCCGCCGCGCGCAGCAGGCGGGGCTCGCCATCCTTGCGCAGGCGATGCACGGTGCGGGACCGCCCCGGTCCGTCCGGCGCGTAGGCGCGCAGCGTCCCGTCGCTGCCGAGGAGATAGAGCGTGTCCCCCTGGATCGCCATGTCGGCCAGGGGGGCGTCCATGTCGCTTGTGTCCAGGGGCGTGATGCGACCGGACTCGGGGTCGATGAGACTGAGACGGCTCCTCCCTCCGGCATAGAGACGACTGCCTGCCGGCCGCAGAATGCGCACGGGATGATCCAGCCGCAGGATTTCCAGCAGGCGTGCCTGGAAGGGGTTGCCGATGTCCACCACGGCGATGCCGTCGGCCAGGGCCACATAGGCGCGGTCGCGGTACAGCGCCACGCCATGGGCCGCGGGCACGTCCACGCCCGTGATCCAGGTGGGGTTCAGGGGGTTGTTGATATCGAAGACCTGGAGGCCGTCATCGCCCTTGGCGACGTAGGCATACTGGCCGCGCGTCGTGACCTGCGCCACGGCATCGGCATGGAGGTAACTGCCCGCAAGACGGGGGCGGGCGGGGCGGCTGACATCCAGGACGGTGAACCCGCCCCACCAGTCGGCCACGAAGGCGTAGGGGCCGTCCACCCGCAGGCCCCAGGCGGCGCCCTCGGTATCGTAGCTGCCGACGATGCGGGCCCGGTAGGGGCTGGTGATGTCCACCACGTGGACGCCCGCCAGCCAGTCGGCGATATAGAGGCGGTTGCCACGGCGCGCCAGCCCGCGGGCATTGCCGGGGGTGGCCAGGTGCGCCACGGACTTGGGCGCCTCGGGGTCGGAGACGTCCAGTACGTAGAGACCGTCATCGAAAAAGGCCACGTAGGCGATGTTGCCGTCGATGATCACGTCCTCGGCGGCGGTGCCCGGCGCGAAGCGGCCCAGCAGGTGGGGCTTCTCGGGATCGAGCACGTCATAGATGAGCAGTCCCGCCTCGTCGTCCGCCACATAGGCGAGGTCTTTCTGTACCTGGATGGCCCAGGCCTTGCCCGGGGTGTCCACGCTTACGATGAGTTCGGGAGACCGGGGATCGTAGAGGTCGATGATCTGGAAGCCGCCGCGGTGGCTGGCGAGAAAGAGCAGGTCGCCTGCCAGGAAAGGCGTGTAGGCCAGGCCCGGCGTGGCCAGATTGGCCACGATGCGGGGCGCCAGGGGATCGCTGATATCGACCACCTGCAGGCCGTGGTCGTCATCGGCCACGTAGGCGAGTTCGCCCCGTACCACGATGCCCTTGGGAGAGCCCGGCGTGTGGAGGCTGGAGAGCAGCCGCGGCCGGCGCGGATTCCGGAGATCGTAGAGGTGGATGCCGGAGAACCAGTCCGCGACATAGGCGATGCCGTCACGGAGCACCAGGCGCCGCTGGCCGCCGTAATTCACTCCCTGGCCGAAGTCCAGGCCTTCGTTGCTGAGTTGGGGGGGCTGGCTGTCACCCGCCAGCCGGGCGAGCCCGTCGTTGAGCAGCAGCAGGGGCGGGTCATGGGCGACACTGTCCAGGAGGGGCTGCGGCAGATTGAGTGCAGCGATGAGGGAGGGCATGGCCGGGCTGGCCACGTCCAGGACGAAGAGTTGCTGTTGCGCGTTGGCGACCAGTGCCCGCCCGCCGGGGAGCGCCCGGACGTGCTGCACGGTCCCCAGCTGCTGGTGACTGCCCAGCCAGCGGGGACGGCCGGGGTCGCTGACATCGATCAGAGTGACACCGTGCCCGCCGCCGGCCAGGAGGGCGGTGCGTCCCCGCAGGGCCAGGTCCAGCACCGGTCCCGTCGTCAGGTACTGTTTCAGCACGCGGGGCTTGCGGGGGTCCGAGATATCCACGACGAGCAGGCCCTGGTCACCCGCAGCCAGATACAGGACATCGCCGTCCAGCGCCAGGGTTTCGCCGGGAAAGGAAAGGGCGAGCCTGGCCAGCTGGCGGGGCCGCGAGGGGCGCTTCACGCTCACCAGCTGGAGATGGCCCTCCGTCAGGAGGGCGGCCACGTCCTCGCCCACGGCCAGGGCCTTGATGGCGGTGCGGGGATGATACCGGCCGATGATGCGGGGCCGTTCCGGCTTGCTCAGGTCGATGATGTCCAGGCGCCTGGCGGCGGCCGCATAGGCCAGCGGTGTCTCGGCAGTCTCGCGGGTGACGATCTGATGATAGCGCTCGCCCTTTTTGAGCCGGCCCAGGCGTCGGGGGGCCGCCTCCACCTGCAGGTCGATGACGTCCAGCCCGCCCTGAGCGTCTGCCACCAGGGCCAGGCCGCCCGCTGTCAGGGCAACGGCCAGAGGCGGATCAGGGGCCGGCTCTGGGGCCAGCTTTGGAGATGGACCAGACCGGGAGGCGGGTGGTGGTGCCTGACCAGCGCTTTCCTTTTCCGGGCCGGTCACAGGGGGGAGATAGGACAGGTACAGGCCGCCGGGTCGGAAATAGGCCTGTTTGTCCGCCGCATCGGGGGGCAGCAGCACCTGGCGGGCCTGGCCCACGGGCACCGTGGCCGGTTCCACGCCGGTTGCCGCAGCGCCCGGGGGGAGGACGAGTCCCGTGAGAAGGGCCGCAAACAGGAAGCCTTGGAAGCGCATGGTCCGCCGGATGGGCTGCCGGAGCGTCGATCTCATCGATGCCTGATCGATGCGCGCCGGGAGTCTGTCGTACTTGGGACTGATCTACTGCGCGGGTGGGAGAGCGGCCCGGATCTCCCCGATTTCCCGTTGCGTAGCCCCACTATGCGCCTCGAAATCGTGAAGATTCGTGTTTGCTCTCCCACCATGCTCATGACGACCGCCCAAATCCGACAGACTAGAGCTGGGAGAAGACCTGTTCCGCAGCGATCAAGGTCCGTTTGATTTCATCCTGGCCGTGGGCAGCGGAGACGAAGCAGGCTTCGTAGGCCGAGGGCGCGAGATAGATGCCCTCCTCCAGCATGCCGTGGAAAAAGAGGCGGAAGCGGTCCAGGTTGCACTGGGAGACCTGGTAATAATTGTCGATCCGGTCCTGCTCGGTGAAGAACAGGCCGAACATGCCGCCCACGCAGGTGGTGCGCAGGGGGATGTTGAAGGCCCGGGCGCGGGTGGCCAGCCCCTCGGCGATGCGCTTGGTAGTGGCGCTCAGATTCTCGTAGAAATCGGGCTTGCCGAGTTCCCGCAGGGTGGCGAGTCCCGCCGCCATGGCCACGGGATTGCCCGACAGGGTGCCGGCCTGGTAGACAGGGCCGAGGGGTGCGATCTTTTCCATGATCTCCGCCCGCCCGCCAAAGGCGCCCACGGGCAGGCCGCCGCCGATGACCTTGCCCAGGGTGGTCAGGTCGGGCCGTACCCCGTAGCGCTGCTGGGCCCCGCCCAGGGCGACGCGAAAGCCCGTCATCACCTCGTCGAAGATGAGCACGCTGCCGTATTCGTCGCAGATCTTGCGCAGGCCGTCCAGGAAGCCCGGCAGGGGCAGGATGCAGTTCATGTTGCCGGCCACGGGCTCGACGATGATGCAGGCGATCTGGCCGCCCACGTGGGCGAAGACCTCTTCCACTTTTTCCAGGTCGTTGTAGGGGACGGTGATGGTGTGTTCCGCCAGGGCCACGGGCACGCCCGGCGAGGTGGGCACCCCCAGGGTGAGGGCGCCCGAGCCGGCCTTGACGAGCAGGGAATCCGAATGGCCGTGATAACAGCCCTCGAATTTGAGGATCTTGTCCCGTCCGGTGTAGGCGCGGGCCAGGCGGATGGCGCTCATGGTGGCCTCCGTGCCGGAGTTGACCATGCGCACCATTTCGATGGAGGGCACCCGCTCGCAGATGAGGTCCGCCATGGCGATCTCGATCTCGGTGGGCGCGCCGAAACCCAGGCCGCGGTCCACGGCCTCGTGGACCGCCTGGATCACCACCGGGTGGGCGTGGCCCAGGATCATGGGTCCCCAGGAGCCCACATAGTCCACGTAGCGCCTGCCGTCCACGTCTTCCAGATAGGCGCCCTCGCCGCGGCGGAAAAAGACGGGTTCACCGCCGACCCCATGGAAGGCGCGCACCGGCGAGTTGACACCGCCGGGGATGTGTTGCCGGGCCTTGCGGAACAGTTCGTGGGATTGGGTCATGGATGCACCTGTCGCTTCGCCTTGTCTGGTTATATTTTGTTTCTGGTTCACCTGCCGCCGGCCGTCCCTGCCAGGTCGTGTGTCAAGTCGCATTCCGGGCCGCATTCCGGGCCGCATTCCGGATCAGGCCGGTGGAACAGGGCCGCATAGCGGCGTGCCGCCGTCTCGATGTCGTCTGCGTGGAACAGGCCGCCGATGACCGCCAGCGCGGCGGCGCCCCGTGCAAGCAGGTCCGCCCCGTTCTCGGGGGTGATGCCGCCGATGGCGACGATGGGAATCTTAAGCGTATTGCGGGCCTGCTGTAAAATCTCCGGCGGGGCGGGGGATGCGCCCGGCTTGCTGCGGCTGGGAAAGAAACGGCCGAAGGCCACGTAATCGGCCCCCGCGGCCTCTGCACGGCGGGCCCGTTCCAGGTCGTCGTAACAGGAGACACCGATGAGGGCGCCTGGGCCCAGGCACCGCCGCGCCGCAGCGATGTCGGGGTCGTCCCGGCCCAGATGAACCCCGTCGGCCCCGCAGTCCTGCGCCAGCACCGGATCATCGTTGACGATGAGGGGCACGCCGTGGCGCCGGCAGAGTGCCGCCAGGGCGGCGGCCTGTTTACGCTTCAGGGCGGCGCTGCTGTGTTTGTTCCGGTACTGGATGACGGCAGCCCCCCCGCGCAGGGCGGCGGCCACCGCGGCCTGAAGGGTGGCCGCATCCCATTTGTCTCCCGTCTCCGGCGTGATGGCATACAGGCCCTGGATGGCGGTCCTGCGTGTTACGGTTGCGCCTGATTTTTTCACGTGCCCAGACCTTCGTCGTAGACGGCCCAGAAAAGCCGGTTGGGCACCCATTGTCCCATGCCCGGGCGATAACCCTGCTTGAGGGTCTCCCAGGTGTATTCCTGGGCCTCCAGGGCGGCGGTGCAGGGTTCCATGCCATGGGCCAGCAGCCCGGCCAGCGCCGCCGCCAGCGTGCAGCCCGAGCCGTGGTAGGTCTGGGCCAGGCGTTCCCAGGTGAACGTGTCCAGCAGGCGCCGGTTGCCGTAGAGTCGGTTGATCACCGCGGGCGTCGCCTCGTGGCTGCCGGTGACGAGGACATACTCGCACCCGGCGTCCATGAGTTCCTGGGCACAGGCATCCAGGTCGTCGGCCTCCGGTGCCAGCAGGCGGGCCTCCACGCTGTTGGGTGTCAATACGGTGGTGAGGGGAAAGAGCAGGGCGTGCATGGCGGCCATGATGTCCTCGTCCGCCAGGCGCGCGCCGCCGCCGGCGCGCAGGACCGGGTCGAGCACGACGGGAATGTCGGGATAGTCCCGCAGGAGGGTGTGGATGGCCTCCACGGTCGTCACGCTGCCCAGCAGGCCCACCTTGAAGGCCGCCACGCGCATGTCCTCCAGTACCGCGCGCGCCTGTTCCACGAGCAAAGCCGTATCCACCGGGGTGACGCCCGTCACATTGCGCGTGTCCTGGACGGTGAGGGCCGTGACCACGGGCGCCGCATGGCAGCCCATGCTGGCGAGGGCCTCGACGTCGGCCTGCACGCCTGCACCGCCCGTCGGGTCGTGGCCGGCAAAGGCCACGACCACGGGGATGTGATGGGAGGGTCCTTGAGATGGCGGGAGCGGATCCACGGGTGGCAGTCGGTTTCGTGCGATTTCAGGTTCGCTGCATTCGGATTCTACCCTGCTGGCCTTGGGGTTTCGGTCTTTTTCCAGGCGGTCTTCCAGCAGATGGGGCATGCGTGCCGCATAACGGGCGGTGGCCTCGGCGCTGTATGCCAGGGCGCGGGCCCGCGCGGCGTCGCCTTGTGCCTTCGCCTGACGTGATTGTTCCATGAGGTGTCTTGCCAGCACAAGCATTTCCTCGAAGACCGCCTTCTCCCCGGGGTGGTCTGCGAAAAGCCCCTCTCCTTCATGCTCCGCCAGTTCGCCCGCAGCCCAGGCAAGGAGCGCGTCGAAGTGGCGGTTCATCTTCTGGGGTGTCAGTCCCTGGAGATAGGCCAGGGGCGGTCCTTCGTCGCCGGCACGAGCGCTCTGGATGCCGCCTGCCCCGAATGCGAGTGTCAGGCAGGAAAACAGCACAGCCGTGTGCCAGCTCGTGTGTGTTCTGGTCCGGGTCATTTCTTGTCGCCTTCATCCAAAGGAACGTGGTTTCGGCCAGTTTCCGGCAAGGCCAGGCCAATGTCAATAAGAATACAAATGAGAATGATTTGCATTAGTTGAGAAACTGTTGCATAATGCGACCCGTAATCGGGACAGCCATGCGGTACCCACCGCTAGCCAGACGAATCAACACGAGGCAACGGGGTGCCATAGACGAGTGCCTTGATTTGGAATCGCAAGTAATCGGGATTCAGGTACGGCTCAGACCGCGGGCGCCCCCAAGGGAGGAAAAATACATGTCAGGCAAAGTACGTAGTGGTGTGCGTTCTGCAATAAGGCGGGGCTTGATGCCGGTTTTGCTGGCAACGGCAGCGTGGTCACTGCCCGCAACAGGCGCTGAAGAGGTCGGTGAGGAACGTGAAGCCAGGGTCCTGGACAAAGTCATGGTGATCGGCAATCCCGCCAATATCGAGGAGATGCCGGGTTCTGCGCAGATGATCGGCGAGGAGGAGATCCGCCAGCAGAGTTACGACGACGTCAACCGGGTGTTGCGCAAGGTGCCCGGCATCTATGTGAGAGAAGAATTCGGTGGCCTTTTCCCGAGTATCAGCCTGCGGGGGGTGGACACCACGCGCAGCGCCAAGGTGACCTTGATGGAGGATGGCGTGCTGATGGCGCCTGCACCCTATTCGGCGCCCGCCGCCTATTACGCACCCACTGTGGGACGCATGAGCGGCCTGGAAATACTGAAAGGTTCGAGCCAGATCAAGTACGGCCCCCACATCACCGGCGGCGTGGTCAATTATCTGTCAACCCCCGTGCCCACGCGGGAGACGGTCTATCTCAAGTCCCTGGTGGGCAGTTACAACGAGCTGCGCACCCATGCCTACGCGGGCAACAGCCTCGACACCGGGGCCGGCACCTTCGGTTTCCTGCTGGAAACCTACAACCGGAAGAACAACGGCTTCAAGACCATCGACGAGACCCCGGATTTTCGCGACGGGGACGATACGGGCCTCGACAAGAACGAGGGCATGATCAAGCTTTCCTGGGAGCCGGCCACGGCGATGTACCAGCGCCTGGAGTTCAAATACGGGCGCAACGAACTCGATGCCAACGCTGGTTACCTGGGGCTGAGCGAGGCGGATTTCAAAAGAGACCCTCTGCGCCGCTACAGCGCCTCCCGTTTCGACAACATGGACACGGAGCAGAGCAACAGCTATCTCCGCTATGCCCTGAGTCCCAATGACGATCTGGACTTCATCGCCACCCTCTATGCCACGGACTTCAAGCGCAACTGGTACAAGCTCAAGGACATCCGCGATGTCAATGGCACAAACAAGCTGGGTCTTTCGGCGGCGCTGGCGGGCGTGCAGAACGGCGACGGGCTTGCCTGCCTGAAGGGTGAGCTGGCCTGTACCCTGCGGGTGCGTGCCAACAACCGGGAGTATGAATCCCGGGGCGTCGAGGCAGTGACCTACTATCGTTTCGGTACCGATGCCGTGCGTCACGAGATCACGGCCGGGGTGCGTCTGCACCGCGACCAGGTGCGGCGTTTCCAGTGGGATGACGACTATATCCAGGCTGCCAACGGCACCATCAGCGACCGCATTCCGGGCACCCCGGGCGGTGCCGGCGACCGCCTGCAGCAGACCGAGGCGGTGGCGCTCTATGTGCAGGACACCATCGAGGCGGGTCGCTGGACCTTCACCCCCGGCGTGCGCTACGAGACCCTGGACCAGACCTATGAGAGCCCCAAGGGCACGGTCCAGGGGGACAAACAAATGGACATGATTGCCGGTGGCGTGGGCGTAGTGTATCGCTTCAACGACAGCTGGAGCGGCTTCGGCGGCGTCCACCGGGGCTTTTCGCCGCCCAGCCCCAAGGGTGCCGTGACCAAGAACCTCAAGGAGGAGACCAGCACGGCATTCGAGGCCGGCACGCGCTATACCAATCCCGAGCAGGCCCTGGCGGTGGAGGCGGTGGCCTTCTACACGGACTTCCAGGACCTGATCGTGGTGGACAACATCGGCGGCGCCGGTGCCGGGGACGACGAGAACTTCGGCGAGGCCACGGCCTATGGCCTGGAACTGGCGGCCCAGTACGATGCGGGCATTGCGCGCGGCTGGCGCCTGCGCAATCCCTGGTATGTCAACCTGACCTATACCCGCGCCGAGCAGCAGAACGACGCTCTTTCCACGGACCCAGAGTCCATCTTCAGCTTCGGGAAAAAGGGCAACGAGCTGCCCTATGTGCCGGAATGGCAGTTCAGCCTGGGCACGGGCATCGAGTCCGCCGACTGGGGAGTCTTCATCTCCGGTTATTATGTCAGCGAGACTTTTACCAGCGCCAGCAATGTGGACAACCAGGTGAATGGCAATGGCGATCCCGACGCCCGTTTCGGCAAGACCGACAGCTATTTCGTCACGGATCTCTCTGCCAATTATCAGGTGACCGAGACGGTGAAGATCTTCGGTGGTGTGCAAAACCTCTTCGACGAGCAATATCTGGCGTCCCGCCAGCCCCATGGACCGCGCCCCGGCATGCCGCGTTTCCTTTATGCCGGCGTGGAGCTGGCCTTGTGAGAGGTGTGAAGTGAGGCGTGGTGAGTGAGACCGGGGCAGGGCCATGACGCTTGAGGAACTGCTGCGCCAGGGCGGGCCCATCATGGGCGTCCTGCTCGCCCTGTCGGTCCTGGCGGTGGCGATCATTCTCGCCAAGCTGTTCCAGTTCGGGCGCAGCGGCCTGCGACGTACCGACTTCGTCGAGCAGGCGCTTGCGGCCTTGCGCGAGGGCGGCCACGGGGCCGCCCTGGAAGCCCTCGAGGGCCGGCCTCATCCCGTGGCCCGGGTGATGGAGAGCGCCATCCGCTGCGGCGCCGATCCCGCTTTCTCGGTGCGCGACGTGGAGGCGGAAGTGAGCCGGGTGGGCTCGGCCGAGATCCGTAACCTGGAGTCCTGGTTGCGGGGGCTCTCTTCCATCGCTCATCTCAGCCCCCTGCTGGGGCTGCTGGGTACCGTGACGGGCATGATCACCGCCTTCATGCGCCTGGAGGAGGCGGGCAGCCGGGTGGATCCCGCCATCCTTTCCGGAGGCATCTGGGAGGCCCTCCTGACCACGGCCTTCGGGCTCACGGTGGCCATTCCCGCCATGGCGGCCTTCTATTATCTGGAAGGTCGGGTGGACGAGGTGCGCGCGTCCATGAAGGACGCCGCCGTGCGGGTGCTGCGCCACTTCGGCAAGACACCCCACGTCAGTGACCGTGACGACGAGCGCCTGGAGGATGCCACCCATGGACTTTGAAGGCCGCGCGCGGGTCCATTCTCACCTCGACATCGCCCCGCTCATCGACATCGTCTTCCTGTTGCTGGTGTTCTTCATGCTCACCAGCACCTTCCTGGTGCCCGAGGCCATCGAGCTGGAACTGCCCGAGTCGCGCAGTGCCCAGGCCGTGGAAGACGTCACGCTCACCGTGGCCCTGGATCAGGCGGGCGAGGTGTATCTCAACGGGGAGGCCGTCGGCCTCGACGGGCTGGGGGCGGCGCTGACGCCGCTTCTTGAAAAGGACCCGGGTGCGTCCGTGATCCTGAAGAGCGATGCGCGCAGCGCCGTGCAGCAGCTCCTCGAGGTCATGGACGCCATCCGCGCCGCCGGCGGCACCAATATCGCCCTGGCCACCCTGCGGCCGGAGGTGACACCCTGAGATGATGGCATGAGGACCATGGAACTCACGCGGCGACACCTGGGCGTGGCGGTCCTGCTGGCCGCGGCGCTGCATGGTATGGCGCTCTGGTGGTATGCCCTGCCTTCACCCGAGCCCTGGCGCGAGCCTGCGCGGGAAAGGCCCTTGCACATCAGCCTGCTCGCGGAAGCGGCGCAGGTGGCGGCCGCGCTGTCGCCCCCTCAACCCGCACCCCGCACGGAAACACCCTCGGAAGCTGTCGTGCCGGAACCCGAGCCTGCCCCGGCGCCTCTGCCCGAGAGGCCGGAACCCATCTCTCCGTCCGTGCCGTTGGAGAAGCCTGTACCGGAGCCGCCAGCGCTTGAAGAGCCACCCAGTCCGAATCCCACTCTGCCCGAGCCTGTGCGGGCGGAGCCCATGCCGCCGGTGACGGAAACCGTCGATGCACCGATCCCCGAACCCCTCCCAGAACCCCATCCAGAACCTCTCCAGGCAGAGCGTCAGGAAGCCGGGGTGGCTGATGTGCCGGTCCTGGACCATGAGGCACTGGCCCGTTACGAGGAACTCATCGTGGCCTGGCTGGAGAAACACAAGAAATATCCGCGCCGCGCCCGGCGCCTGCGTATCGAGGGGGAAGGGCTGTTGCGCATCATCATCGATCGTGGCGGCCGGCTGCAGGCAGTGGACCTGGCACGGCGTACCGGCAACCGCCTGCTGGACAAGGCGGCCGTGGAGATGGCGCGCCGCGCCGCGCCGTTCCCGCCTCTGCCCGCAGACGACCCCAGTGATCAGCGGGAATTCGTCGTTCCCGTGGCCTTTGTCCTGCGGTGAGACAGCCGCTGGCCTGGGCGATCAGGCCCGGGCAAAAAGAAAGCCGGCCCAAGGCCGGCTTTCCATGCTGGAGATTCCAGGGGCTCAGAGGCCGAGAATGAAATCCACCAGTGAAGCAATGTCGCCGTCAGAGACGCGCGGGGAATAGGGAGGCATGGGTACGCCGCCCGTCACCTCGGTCCAGTTGCCCTTCCCGCCTGCCTTCACCTTGCCGACCAGGGTGTCCTTGGCGCCAGCGTCACCCTTGTATCGCTTGGCAACGTCAGCCCAGGCAGGGCCCACCACCTTCTTGTCGATGGCATGGCATGCGGTGCAGCCGCTCTTTTTGGCCAGCTCCGGCATTTCGGCAGCGGCGGCCTGACCGGCGGTTCCCAACATAAACACTGCAGCAGCAGTTACACTCAACCAACGTGCTTTCATATTTCCCTCCTTAAGGATTATCGTTAGTTTAGAGAGAGGTCGCAGTTCCCTCCCTACGCCATCAATGTCTGCGACACTTTACTAAGAAAGGCCGATGAACCAGAACACAGCGTGGGCAACTTCGGGTAACTCCAGAATTTTATTCTTAAAACTTCCCCTGTTCTCAGCAGGAATGCAAGATTATCCGTAGTATCCCCAAAGGTGTCAAGCACCCCGCCGGATTGGATTTAATATCCATGAAAACAAAGGCTTATTGGGGCAGATCAGGATCTGTCCCGCTTCCTGCGAGTGCCATTGATCCCTTGCGGAGGCTGCAACGGACGTTTTGCGCACGCACGTCCAGCTGGTCAGGGCGAGGGGAAGAAGTCCCTGGAAAAGGGGCGGTGTTTCAGTGGCGGAAGTGTCCGCCGTTGCGACGGTGGGCTGCCCGGTTCAGATGGATTTCCAGATCGAGACGGTTCCAGTCGCCGATGGAGACGATGCGTTTTTCGCCGTTGAGATATTCGATGACCACGCTACAGGGCCGCGTCTCATGATAGGCCAGGGCCCAGACCTTGATGAGCTGGCCTGTCACATTCATGTACCAATTACCGACTTCTGGTTTTATATTCTGCGCCATGACGTGTGCTCCCTTGCACTTGTTGGGCGACTGTCCCGGCCTTACTGTCACGCCCTTCCCCGCGCCACTGCTGCGGGGATTCGTTTCATGGGAAATTATAGCACAAAGCCAGCCGCCCGGGAGTAATGAATGAGGCAGGACCGTCTTCCCCCCAGGCAGCGGCCTCTTCTGACATGCTGCTCAATTATCATATTTATCAGTCTATTGGCAGTTATCCGCATTTCGACTCGCCACAGTTGAGACAGGTGAGGCAGCCGTCCATCTGGATCATGGCCTTGGTCTGACACTTGCTGCACAGCCGGGCGCCCGGTGGGAAATCGTTGTCCGGGGCGTCTCCGGCATCATTCCCCTGCATGTTGAGCGTGTCTTCGAATTCGCGGCGTTTTCGTGCAATGAATTGCTGCTGGTGATCGTCCAGGCCTTCGTTCTGCAACAGGCCGATGGCTTTCAGGTGGTGCTCGATGACATCGCCGATCTCGGCCACCAGCGAGGGCATGAACTTGCCGCCCTTCTTGAAATAGCCGCCACGGGGATCGAAGACCGAGCGCAGCTCCTCCACCAGGAAGGTGATATCGCCGCCCTTGCGAAATACCGCGGAGATGATGCGGGTCAGCGCCACGATCCACTGAAAATGGTCCATGTTCTTGGAGTTGATGAAGATCTCGAAGGGCCGGCGCAGTTCGTGCTCGGTGCCCGAATTGAGCACGATATCGTTGATGGTGACGTACAGGGCGTGCTCGCTCAGGGGCGTCTTGACCTTGTAGGTTGAGCCCAGCAGCATCTCCGGGCGCTCCAGCTTTTCGTGCATCTGGATGATGTCGGCGCGCGCGCCGGTGGCGGCAGCCGGCGCCGGGTCCTCGGCTGCATTCCGGGTCTCTTCTTCTCTTGCGACGCTGTATTCGACGATCTTCTTTTCTATCTTGATGGTCATGGTGCCTGCTTTCCCTTGGATTTCACGTGAGGTTCATGGGTGAGAGATTTCAGTGCTTGCCGTAATAACCTTCCTTGAGGGCATCATAGAGGTTGGCGGCGGTGTGGGTTTCACCGTCGTATTCGATTTCCTCATTGCCCTTGGCCTCCACCACGGAGCCGTCTTCGAGGACGAAGCGGTAGGTGGTGCTGGCCAGGTCCTTTTCCTTGACCAGTACGCCCTGGAAGGCCTCGGGATTGAAGCGGAAGGTGGTGCATCCCTTGAGGCCCTGTTCATAAGCATAGAGGTAGATGTCCTTGAAGGACTCATAGTCATAGTCGCTGGGCACGTTGGCGGTCTTGGAGATGGAGGAATCCACCCAGCGCTGAGCGGCCGCCTGCACGTCCACGTGTTCCTGTGGCGTGATGTCGTCGGCCGAGACGAAATAGTCGGGCAGCCGCGCCGATTCGTCCTCGGCATCGGGCAGGGCATCGGCATTGATCAGGTGGCGGTAGGCCAGCAGCTCGTAGGAATAGACGTCCATCTTTTCCTTGCTCTTCTTGCCCTCCCGGATCACGTTGCGGAAATAGTGGTGGGCAAAGCTGGGTTCGATGCCGTTGCTGGCGTTGTTGGCCAGCGACAGCGAAATGGTGCCGGTGGGCGCGATGGAGGTGTGGTGGGTGAAACGGGCGCCCACCAGGGCGAGTTCATCCACCAGCTCGGGCGCGGCTTCGGCGAGGCGCTGCATGTAGCGGCTGTACTTGGCATGCAGCACCTTGCCTTTTACCACGTCTCCCACCTTGTAGCCGTCACGGACCATTTCCGGACGCTTGCGCAGCATTTCCTCGGTGACGGTGAAGTGCTGTTCCAGGATGGGGGCGGGGCCCTTTTCGCGGGCCAGCTCCAGCGCCACCTCCCAGCCGGTGAGGGCCATCTCGCGTGTCACCTTCTCCGTGAAGGCCAGCGAGGCCGGACCGCCGTATTTCATGCGCAGCATGGTGAGGGTCGAGCCCAGTCCCAGGTAGCCCATGCCGTGGCGCCGCTTGCTCGTGATCTCGCGCCGCTGGGCTTCCAGGGGCAGGCCGTTGATCTCCACCACGTTGTCCAGCATGCGGGTGAAGATGGCCACCACGCGGCGGTATTCATCCCAGTCGAAGCGGGCGTTCTCCGTGAAGGGATCACGCACGAAGCGGGTGAGATTGACCGACCCCAGAAGGCAGGACCCGTAGGGGGGCAAAGGTTGTTCGCCGCAGTTGTGGGCATGCAGACCGTTGGCATCGAAGGTGTTGATGCCGGGCACCTGCACGTCGTAGACATCCTCTGTGCCGGCAGGTTCCACAAGCTCAACGCGGGCAACGAAACGTTCGCGATTGAGGCGACGGCGATAACGGGACAGGAGCTGGTCGAGGCGGGCGCGTTTCTCCGTGTCGGCGAAGCCGATCAGGCTGCGGAAGCGCAGCAGATTCTCGCCGCTGATGAGCAGCTCGTGCTGCGCCCGAGTGCGATAAAGACGCGTCCCCCCGTGCCCGTCCGGCAGCGACTGCATCGTGGCGCGGCGTCGTCCCTTGCAGATGCGGGAGGCGATACCGAGGCGAAGCAGCATGCGCTGAACCGCCTCCAGGCGGGCCAGGTCGGACTGGGCAAGGCGCACGCTGACCCCTTTTGCCTGGCTGCCCTGGACGGAGCCATCGGCATCGAACAGCCCCCGCAGAAAACCTTGGTAGAAGGCACTGGAAGCCCGCTCCATGCGGGAGGTGATGGCCTTGTTGCCTGGTGACATGCCGGCTCGGGCCGCAAGGCGCTTGAGTGCACCGCTGACGAGGCGGTATTCGCCACGGCCTGCAACCGCCTGCCATCCCTGGAAGTCGCTTCGATGGGGCAGCGTGAAGGCGGCGCGTGCCGCTTCATCCATGACGGCGGCGATGCCCGGTGGGCATGGCGTGTCCGGTGCGTTGGCCACGGCCGCCGGCAGGAACACCGACAGTACCGCCTCGTCCTGTTTCAGTGTGCCGTCTCCCGTCAGCAGCCCCAGCAGGTAGCCTTCTTCATGGGTGAATTCACCCGGCCAGGCCGCGGCATCGCGGTGATCGTGGAGCAGCACCCGGTCGCCCGGTCGCAGTTGACCTGCTTCGCACCACTGGGTTTCTGTCGTATCACGGGTGAAACGCACGACCCGTCGGACGCGATGATCTGCCGTGAGGCGCAGGCTGTATCCCTCCGTGGTGCGCAGGCGCACGACCGCCTTGGTGGCGGTCCTGAAAAAGCCTTGCGGGCCGGTGGCATGGGGTTGCCCGTCGACCAGGACGTGAAAGGGACGCTGCAACAGCTCGCTCACCTGGCGGGGGCCTGCCGTTGTCTGAACCCAGGTGTCCGCCGTGACACAAGGATTGGTGGCGCGGATGTTCTCGCAGAACCAGTTGTTGTTCATCTCGTTGACCTTGTCGATGAGAATGAAGCCCGGTTCGGCGTAGTCGTAGGTGGAGGACATGATCACGTCCCACAGGCGCCGGGCGCGGATGGTGCGGCTGATGCGGCAGGCCACCAGTCCCGCGCCGTTGGTGATGTATCCCTCGCGGGTGGGCCATTCGCGCCAGATGACCTGCTCGGGGTCGTTGAGGTCGATGCCGTCTTCTTCCACCTCGCGGCGCGTGAGGGGGAATGCCAGTGCCCACGGACGGTCGTTCTTCACCGCGTCCATGAATTCCTCGGTGATGAGCAGGGAGAGGTTGAACTGGCGCAGCCGGCCGTCCTCGCGCTTGGCCCTGATGAAATCCAGCACATCGGGATGACCGATGTCGAAGGTGCCCATCTGGGCGCCACGGCGCCCGCCCGCCGAGGAGACGGTGAAGCACATCTTGTCGTAGATGTCCATGAAGGACAGGGGGCCCGAGGTATAGGCGCCGGCCCCCGATACATAACCGCCCCGCGGCCGCAGGGTGGAGAACTCGTAGCCGATGCCGCAGCCCGCCTTGAGGGTCAGGCCGGCCTCGTGCACCTTGGCCAGGATGTCATTCATGGAATCCTGGATGGTGCCGGAGACAGTGCAATTGATGGTGGAAGTGGCGGGCTTGTGTTCCAGGGCGCCGGCGTTGGAGACAATGCGCCCGGCGGGAATGGCGCCGTGGCGCAGTGCCCAGAGGAACTCGCCGTACCAGTGCTCGCGCAGTTCCGGCGTGGCCTCCACGTCCGCAAGGGCACGGGCGACCCGCTTGTAGGTGTCGTCGATGGTCTGGTCGATGCAGCGGCCATCGCGGCTCTTGAGACGGTATTTTTTGTCCCAGATGTCCTGGGATGCGGGCTGCAGGGGGATTTCCGGGGATTGATTGGAGATGACGCGCAGTTGTGCGGATTCCATCGTGCCTGAGACTCCTCGCTTGTTTTGTTGTCTGTCTTCAGCAAATTGTGGGGGTCGGGGCGTGCATTTTCCCCGGGCGCGCAGGTGTCGGGGTTCTGGGCGCCAGGGGCAGATCAGACACACAAGATATTGTGTAGAGCGCAAAGAGTAGGGCGATTCGACGCATTCTGTCAACCGCTTTGTGCAGTGTCTCGAATCCCCTGGCGATGACGAGTTATTTTATTATAAATCAAAATGTTACAAGTTATTCGCCGAGGCGGGACCGAGACGTCGTGGCGTTTTTCCGAGGAAATACAAGCACTCGCCGGATTCCGGCAAAACACAAGATATTGTGTCTGCAAACTTCGCGCCAGAAGATGATACTCCATGCCTCTGTCGGGTCAGGACAAGGCGGCGCGCCTGCACCGGGTGAGCGGCCCGTGGGGAAGCGCCCCCGGGTGGAGTGTGGTCTGGGAAGCAGGAACGGCCCTTCGTGCCGAGGCGGGCGCTGCGTTGGGCAGGACAGGCGAGCACCTCACGCCGACCGCCTTGCTCAGGGAGTGTTTCCGCGGACCGTCTGCAGGCCGGCGGCCCGGTGTCAGCCGAGGCTGGCGTAGTACTCGCGCAGGATGGCCAGCACCTCGGGACGGCTGAATTCCGGCGGTACGTCCTCGCCCGCGGAGAGGGCCTCGCGCAACCTGGTGCCGGAGAGCAGGAGGCGGTCGTCGCCCTCGTGGGGGCAGGTGCGCATGGAGGCCATGCCGTGGCACTTGTAGCACCAGAACGTCCAGTCGATCTTGAGGGGCCTGGTTTCCAGGGAGCCGGGCGGGATCTCGTCGAAGATGTGCTGGGCGTCGAAGGGGCCGTAGTAGCTCCCCACGCCGGCATGATCCCGACCCACGATGAGGTGGGAGCAGCCGTAGTTCTGGCGGAACAGGGCGTGAAGCAGGGCCTCCCGCGGTCCCGCATAGCGCATGTCCAGGGGGTAGCCGGCATGGACCACGGTGTTTTCCACGAAGTAATGTTTGATCAGCGTGTCGATGGCGGCGCTGCGCACCTCTGCCGGGATGTCGCCGGGCTTGAGCCTGCCGAGGAGGGAATGGATGAGCACGCCATCGCAGGTCTCGATGGCGATCTTGGTGAGGTATTCGTGGGAGCGGTGCATGGGGTTGCGGGTCTGGAAGGCCGCCACCGTGGACCATCCCTTCTCCTGGAACAGGGCCCGGGTCTGGGCCGGGGTCATGTAGATACCGGGGAAACGTTCCGCGAAATCCCCCTGGGAGAGCACCTTCACCGGGCCCGCCAGGTTCACTTCGCCCTGTTCCATGACCATCTTCACGCCGGGATGGTCGGGATCCACGGTTTTATAGACCATCATGCACTCGTGCGCCTTGTCGATGGTGTATTTCTCCGTCACCTGCATGGTGGCCATGATGCCGCCGTTCTCCGGATTCACCAGCGCGACCTCGCTGCCCGGCCGGATGCCGTCGGCGGTTGCCTTGTCGGTGGAAAGGGTGATGGGGATGGGCCAGAACAGGCCGTTGGCCATCTTGAAGCCGTCACACACCCCTTCCCAGTCGGCCCGGGTCATGAAACCCTCCAGGGGTGTGAAGCCGCCGATACCCATCATGATGAGATCCCCGGCCTCCCGGGAACTCAGGGGGATGCGGGGCAGGCTGCGGGCGCGTGCCGCTTCTTCCTGCAGGGCCTCGCCTGCCAGCAGCAGGGGCTTGAGGGTTTCGCCGCCATGGGGGTTGACCAGCTTGGACATGGTGTC
Source organism: Gammaproteobacteria bacterium (assembly GCA_026981935.1). GTDB lineage: Bacteria > Pseudomonadota > Gammaproteobacteria > SZUA-140 > SZUA-140 > S012-109. The sequence goes on along the minus strand of JALSIC010000026.1, from coordinate 63,655 downwards.
TTTCCTCCGGACCGGGCAAATGGAGGCCGTATGCTACAAGCCGGGCAGAGACAAAGCAAGCCGAAGGAGCGGCTGGGGGAACGGGGGGATTATGCCCAGGAATTATTCCCAGAAATTATTCCCAGAAATTATTCCCGGAGACGCAGGGTGATGGGCACGGCCGCCTGGATTTCGGGCTGCAGGGTGATGTGCTCGATGCCGTAACGTTCCTTCAGCAGCTCGCGCAGGGCCGCCAGCACGGCCTCCCACCGGTCCATGCTGTCGATAACCACGTGGGCCGAGAGGGCCACGAGGCCGGAGGACAGGGTCCAGATGTGCAGGTCGTGCACGGAGCGCACGCCAGGGACGCCGGCCATGGCCCGGCCCACCGCCGGCAGGTCCAGATAAGGGGGGACGCCTTCCATGATGACATGAAGCACGTCCCGCAGCAGGCGCAGGCTGGAGACGAGGATCAGGACGCAGATGAGCAGGGACAGGAGGGGATCAATGGGGGTCCAGCCGGTGAAATAGATCACGGCGCCTGCGATGAGGGCGGCGACCGAGCCCAGCAGGTCACCCAGCACGTGCAACAGGGCGGCGCGGGTGTTGAGGGTCTGTTCGCCGTGATGCAGGATTCTCGCCACCACGAGATTGACCGCCAGGCCCACCGCAGCGATGCCCATGACCACGCCGCCGGCCACCTCGTGGGGGTGGCGCAGGCGTTCCACGGCGTGGTAGGCGATGCCCCCCACCACCACCAGCATGAACAGCCCGTTGACCAGCGCCGCCACGGCCTCGGCGCGCACCAGCCCATAGGAGTGCCGGGCCGAGGGTGGCTGGCGGGCCACCCAGGCGGCGAAGGCCGCCAGCGCCAGGGCCGTGGCGTCGGAGATCATGTGGGCGGCATCGCCCAGCAGGGCCAGCGAGCCCGACCACCACCCGCCGATGGCCTCCACCACGGCGAAGCCCGCGGTGATGCCCAGTCCCCACAACAAGGTGCGGCCGGAAGAGGCCTCGTGGCCGTGAGGGAGATGCCCCGTCATGGGTCTGTCGCCCGTTCAGCAAGCCATCAGAAAAAAGGCTTCTCCGGCGAGCGGTTGTAACGCTCGATGCTGTCGAGGATCTCCTGGCGCGCCTTTTCCGCGCCGCTCCAGCCTTCGATGCGTACCCATTTGTTGGGCTCCAGGTCCTTGTAGTGCTCGAAGAAGTGGGTGATCTGGCCCAGCAGGTTGGGTGAGAGGTCGCTGGCGCTCTCGACATGGCTGTAGAGATTGCTCAGGTCATCGGTGGGGACTGCCAGGATCTTGGCGTCCTGGCCCGCCTCATCGCGCATCTCCAGCATGTCCACCGGACGGCAGCAGATCACGGAGCCGCTGATGAGGGGTACCGGGGTGATGACCAGGACATCCACCGGGTCGCCGTCCTCTGACAGGCTGTGGGGGATGTAGCCGTAATTGCAGGGATAGTACATGGCCGTGGTCATGAACCGGTCGACGAACATGGCGCCCGTGCGTTTGTCCACTTCGTATTTGACCGGTTCGCTGTGGGCGGGGATTTCGATGATGACGTTGACTTCTGCCGGCACCTTCTCGCCCGGCGTGACTCTGTCCAGATTCATGGCTGACGGTTCCTCTGAATTTATTTCAAACGGACGCAATGACTTGCCCGTGACGTGGAGGCCTGTGTGGAAAAAGGGCGGCCATTATACAGACAGGCCGGAGTCGATGCACCCCGCCTTGGATGTACTGTACAGGGCAAAAGGGTGGCGTGTTTCCCCCTGTTACCCCCGTGCATACATTCGTCAATCTGTTGATATCATGGGACAAAATCCGCGTTATGAGCTGTTGTGCGAGCGCTGCGGGGCGTGGTCTGCGTTGATTTGCCGGCGCCGTTCTAATATTCTGGACAGGTTGGCTGCCGCTTTTCGTTGGTCATGCCAAGAATAAATCCAGGATAAAAATAAATCCGGTTGGATGTCGCGCCGGGCGAAGTGCCGTCTCACGTCGGCTGACCTGCGCGGTCTGTGACCATCAAGATAGGGGGAAATATGAGCATTTCTCATCTATTGCCCCCCCTGCTGGGCGCCGGGGGGCTGTATGCGGCTTATCGTGTCTATCAGCTGGTACGCCAGTATCCCGGTGGCGAGGGCCGGATCGCCGAGATCGCCGAGGCCATCCATCAGGGAGCCATGGTCTTCATCCGGCGCGAGTACCAGATGCTGGGGATATTCGTGGCCGTGGTGGCCGTGCTGTTGTGGATGTCGCTGGGATTCGCCACCATGTTCGCCTTCCTCGTGGGCGCCATCAGCTCCGCCAGCGCCGGTTATATCGGCATGTATACAGCCACCCAGGCCAATGTGCGTACCACGGTGGCAGCGCACGACAAGGGCGCCCCCGAGGCGCTCACGGTCGCCTTCTTCGGCGGCTCCATTATGGGCCTGGCACTGGCATCCCTCGGCCTGCTCGGCCTGGGATTCCTCTATCTCATCTTCGGCGGCGATCCGGAGACCGCCGCCGTGATCCACGGCTTCGGCATGGGGGCATCCAGCGTGGCGCTCTTTTCCCGTGTCGGCGGCGGTATCTATACCAAGAGCGCCGATGTGGGCGCCGACCTGGTGGGCAAGGTGGAGGCCGGCATACCCGAGGACGACCCCCGCAATCCCGGCGTCATCGCCGACAACGTGGGGGACAACGTGGGCGACGTGGCCGGCATGGGCTCCGACATCTTCGAATCCTACTGCGGTGCCATGATCGCCACCATCGCCATGGCATCCACCATGGCCATGGACCGCCTGGCGCAGCTGGGGGATCGCGCCGATCTCATGTTCCTTCCCCTGGCGCTGGCCTCCGGCGGCCTGCTTTGTTCCATTGCCGGCATCTACCTGGTCAGGCGCGCTTCTCACAAGTCACCCGAGGTGGCGCTTCGCACCGGCACCATCGGCGCCTCAGTCCTGTTTATCCTGCTGGCCTATCTCATCATCAAGATGGTGGGTGTGGACAGCTCGGCCTGGGGCGCTGTGCTGGTGGGATCCGTGGGCGGCATCATCATCGGCCTGGTCACGGAATATTTCACCGCAGGCCCGCCCGTGCGGCATATCGCCAAGTCGGGCGAGACCGGACCGGCCACGGTGATCATCTCAGGCTTCGCCACGGGCATGAATTCCGTGGTGGTGCCTCTGCTGACCATTGCCGCCATCATCTATATTTCCAGCGAGCTGTGCGGTCTCTACGGCGTTGGCGTGGCTGCCGTGGGCATGCTGGCCACGGTGGGCATCACCATGGCCATCGATGCCTATGGCCCGGTGGCGGACAATGCCGGCGGCATCGCCGAAATGGGGGAACTGGGCGAGGACACCCGCAAGATCACGGATTCCCTGGACGAGCTGGGCAATACCACGGCAGCCATCGGCAAGGGGTTTGCCATCGGGGCTGCGGCCCTGGCGGCGCTGGCCATCATCACCGCCTATGTCCAGGAGGTATCCATGCACGCAACGGATTTCAGCCTGGAACTGGGGCGTCCCGAGGTGCTCATCGGCCTCTTCCTGGGGGGGATTTTCCCCTTCCTGGTGGCCTCGCTCACCATGACGGCGGTGGGCGATGCCGCCTTCGACATGATCAAGGAGATCCGGCGTCAGTTCAGGGAGATTCCAGGGCTCATGGAAGGTACCGCCAAGCCCGACAGCGACCGCTGTGTGGACATCGCCACCCAGGCCGCGTTGAAGAAAATGATCCTCCCCGGCGTGCTGGCGGTCTCGGCGCCGGTGGTGGTGGGTTTCGGCATCGGGCCGGAGGCGCTGGGCGGCATGCTGGGCGGTGCGCTCGTCGCCGGTGTGCTGCTGGCCCTGACCATGGCCAATGCCGGCGGGGCCTGGGACAATGCCAAGAAATATGTGGAGAAGGGCAACCTGGGTGGCAAGGGGTCCGAAGTGCACAAGGCCACGGTGGTAGGCGATACCGTGGGTGATCCCTTCAAGGACACCTCGGGACCCTCCATGAACATCCTCATCAATGTCCTGGCCATCGTCAGCCTGGTGATCGCGCCCCTCCTGGGAGATTGATTGCGGCGAAGAGCATGGAAGACTGAGGTCGAGGTCAGAGGCTGGATCGAGGATTGGGACCGGGGGTTGGGCTTGTCTTTCCGCAAAGCCGGCGCGACAATCCTGAAGTCCTCAGTCCTCAGTCCTCAGTCCTCAGTCCTCAGTCCTCAGTCCTCAGATTTCGAACGCCTCCAGTTTCCTGGGCACGGCGATGTTCTTCAGGCGCACATAGCGCGGCAGGCCGTTGCGATAGGGTGGATAGTCTTCTCCCTTGATGAGGGGGGCCAGGTACTCGCGGCACTTGTTGGTGATGCCGAAGCCGTCGCGGGTGATGAAGCTGCGGGGCATCATCTTTTCCACGTTGGCCACCTTTTTCAGGGGCGCCATGCCCACGCCCCAGCGGTAGGGCTTGCTGGAGCGCCGTTCGATGGTGGGCATCACGGCATTGTGGCCCTTGAGGGCGAATTGGACGGCCGCCTTGCCCATGGCGTAGGCCTGCTCCACGTCGGTCTTGGAGGCGATGTGGCGGGCTGCCCGCTGCAGGTAATCGGCCACACCCCAGTGATATTTGTAACCCAGGTTTTCCTTGATGATGCTGGCCACCACGGGTGCCACGCCACCGAGCTGGGCGTGGCCGAAGGCGTCGCGCAGCCCCTGATCGGAAAGAAACCGCCCGTCGGGGCCCCGCACGCCCTCCGAGACCACCACGGAGCAATAGCCGTGATCTGCCACCATCTGTTCCACCTTGGCCAGGAACCTGTCCCTGTCGAAGGTGACTTCGGGAAAGAGAATGACGATGGGCAGTGCCATGTCCTCGCTGCTTGCCAGGCCGCCGGCGGCGGCGATCCAGCCGGCATGGCGTCCCATCACTTCCAGGACGAAGACCTTGGTGGAGGTCTTGGCCATGGAGGCCACGTCGAGGCTCGCTTCCAGGGTGGAGATGGCGATGTACTTGGCGACGGAACCGAAACCGGGGCAGTTGTCGGTGATGGGCAGGTCGTTGTCCACGGTCTTGGGCACGTGAATGGCCTGAATGGGGTAGCCCATGCGTTCGGAGAGCTGAGAGACCTTGAGGCAGGTGTCGGCGGAATCGCCCCCGCCATTGTAGAAGAAATAGCCGATATTGTGTGCCTCGAAGACTTCGATGAGGCGCTCGTATTCCCGCCGGTTCTCTTCGAGGCTCTTGAGCTTGTAGCGGCAGGAGCCGAAGGCGCCGGCGGGCGTGTGACGCAGGGCGGCGATGGCGGCGGCCGATTCGCGGCTGGTGTCGATGAGGTCCTCTGTGAGTGCGCCGATGATGCCGTTGCGCCCGGCATACACCTTGCCGATTCTGTCCCTGTGCTGGCGGGCGGCCTCGATGAGTCCGCAGGCCGTGGCGTTGATGACCGCGGTGACACCGCCCGACTGGGCGTAGAAGGCATTTTTTCTTGTCATGGCATCCTCCCTTTGTGTTGCTGGCAGGCCATACAGTAACACGGCAGGCCGGCCGGACTCAGCAAAATGCGCTTTCCATGGGCGCCAAAAAACGGTATAACCGCCATAAAATCAAGATCAGGCATGCCCCGCCCGATGTGAGGCGATCGTGAGGAAGGCTGTGGGCGATTCGTTAATGGCTTGTCCAGAATGAGAAAAATGAAAAACGAGACAACGAGAAACCACGAAACGGAGTGACGCCGAGATGAGAATCGTATTGCTGGGGGCACCCGGCTCCGGGAAGGGGACGCAGGCCAAATTACTGACCAGGAAGTACCATGTCCCCCAGGTCTCAACGGGAGATCTGTTGCGTGCCGCGGTCAGGGCAGGGACCCCCCTGGGCCTCCAGGCCAAGGCCGCCATGGACGAGGGCAGGCTGGTGTCGGATGATATCGTGCTGGCCATGATCCGCGAGCGCCTGTCTCATCCGGATGCGCGCAAGGGATTCATTCTCGACGGATTTCCCCGCAACCTGGCGCAGGCGGAGGCGCTGGACGCCATGCTGGAGAATCTGGGCAAACCCCTGCAGCTCGCGGTGCTCATCGACATCGACCTGGACATCCTCATGCAGCGCATGACGGGTCGGCGGACCTGCGAGTCCTGTGGCCAGATGTACAATATCTATTCCTCGCCTCCCAAGCTCGAGGACCGCTGTGATGTCTGCGGCGGCAATCTGCGTCACCGCGCAGACGACAACGAGGAGACCATCGGCAACCGCTTGCGTGTCTATGAAAACCAGACGGCACCGCTCATCGATTATTACCGCAAACAGGGCAAGCTGCGGACAGTGCAGGGCCTGGGAGAGATCGAGGACGTGTTCGCGGCCATCAGCAAGGTCGTGGAAGAGACACTGGCAGAGGAGACGACCGCACCTTCCGCCGCCGCACGGGCCATCGGCGCCATGAAAAAGGCGGCGGGCAAGAAGAAGGCCGCGCCGGGCACCGCAGCCGGCGCGGAAAAACAGGCGGCCAGATCGAAATCCCAATCAAAATCCCAGTCAAAATCCCAGTCAAAATCCGGGCCAAAATCCAGGTCGGCCAAAAAGGCCGCGAGCACGAAAAAAACGGTGACGAAAAAGACAGCCGCCAGGAAGGCCGCGAGCACAAGGCAGGCCGCCGCGAAAAAGGCGTCTGCCGTCAAAAAGACACGGGTGAAGGGGGCTGTGACCAAGAAGACCACGCCCAAGAAGCAGGCTTCCACGAAGAAAGTCGCTTCGAAGAAGGCCAGTGTAAAGAAGACGGTCAAGAAAAAGGCAGCGCCCAAAAAAAAGACAGCAGTGAAAAAGGCGGCTCCCAAGAAGTAAGCCATTGCGGCACACGAGAGGCGTCGCCAGGCAGGCGCAGGCCCGGCAGTTGGAGTACGAGCAGTGTCACAAAAAGATCCAGATATAAGACGGCCCCTTTTCCCCGCGCGACGCATGCGGCGCATGCGCCGCGATGAATTCAGCCGCCGCCTCATGCGCGAAACCGTGCTGGGGGTGGACGACCTGATCTGGCCCGTGTTTATCCTGGAAGGCGAGGGGCAGCGCGAGCCCGTGCCGTCCATGCCGGGCGTGGAGCGTCTCAGCATCGACCTGTTGCTGGAAGAAGCCGCGCAGGCCATGTCCCTGGGCATCCCTGCACTGGCGCTCTTTCCTGTGACGCCGCCCGAGCGCAAGAGCGAGGACGCCCGCGAGGCCTGCAATCCCGAGGGGCTGGTGCAGCGGGCCGTGCGTGCCCTGAAGGCGGATCTGCCTGCCCTGGGCGTGATCACCGATGTGGCGCTGGATCCCTTCACCACCCACGGGCAGGACGGGCTCATCGACGACTCGGGTTATGTCCTCAACGACGAGACGGTGGAAGTCCTCGTGCAGCAGGCCCTGTCACACGCCGAGGCCGGTGCCGATGTAGTGGCTCCCTCGGACATGATGGACGGCCGCGTGGGCGCCATCCGCGAGGCCCTGGAGGCGGCCGGCCATATCCATACCCGCGTCCTTGCCTATGCCGCCAAGTATGCCTCCAGTTTCTACGGTCCCTTCCGCGATGCCGTGGGTTCCGCGGCCAGTCTCGGCAGCGGCAACAAGTATACGTATCAGATGGATCCCGCCAACAGCGACGAGGCCCTGTGGGAGGTGGGCCTGGATCTGGACGAGGGCGCCGACATGGTGATGATCAAGCCGGGCCTGCCCTACCTGGACATCGTGCGCCGGGTCAAGGACCGCTTCGGCGCGCCCACCTTCGTCTATCAGGTCAGCGGCGAATACGCCATGCTCAAGGCCGCGGCGGAGCGGGGCTGGCTGGACGAGCGGGCCACGGTGCTGGAGGCATTGACGGCCATCAAGCGGGCCGGTGCGGACGGGATCCTCACCTATTATGCGCCCACCGTGGCCGCCTGGCTGCGTGGGGAGTGAAGCCGGTGCGCAGCGGGACGGTTTAACGCATGTCCAATTATCTCTATCGCATGTTCGGCAGTTCGCCGGTGCGTCCCCTGCAGCAGCACATGGCCAAGGCGCTGGACTGCGTGGCCCAGCTGGTGCCCTTTTTCGAGGCCGTGATCGCTGCCGACGAGGAGGGCATGCGCCGCATCCAGGAGAAGATCGTGGCCCTGGAGCACGAGGCGGACGCGCTCAAGAAGGAATTGCGCCTGCACCTGCCCAAGGGGGTGTTCCTGCCGGTTTCACGACGCGATCTCCTCGACCTGCTCACGGTCCAGGACGAACTGGCCAACAAGGCCAAGGACATCGCCGGCCTCACGCTGGGGCGGCGCATGACCATTCCCGAGCCCCTGGCAGCCCGTTTCCTGGAATATGTCAGGCGCAGCGTCGATGCCTCGTTGCAGGCGCGCAAGGCCATCGACGAATTCGACGAGCTGCTGGAGACCGGTTTCCGCGGCAACGAAGTGCGCCTGGTGAAGAAGCTCATCAAGACCCTCAACAAGATCGAAAACGACACCGACGTGCTCCAGGTGGCGCTGCGCGCCGCGCTGTTCGAGATCGAGAAGGATCTTTACCCCGTGGACGTGATGTTCCTCTACAAGATCATCGAATGGGTGGGGGACGTGGCGGATCTGGCCCAGCGGGTGGGCAGCCGGCTGCAGCTCATGCTGGCCAAGTAGAACAAGCACAAAGGAACCGGCATGGAACTCGGGACGGTCTACATCATCCTCGCCTGTGCCTTCGGTTTTTTCATGGCCTGGGGTATCGGTGCCAACGACGTGGCCAACGCCATGGGTACCTCGGTGGGATCACGGGCGCTGACCATCCGCCAGGCTGTGGTCGTGGCGGCGGTGTTCGAATTCGCCGGTGCCTTCCTCGCCGGCGGCCAGGTGACCGAGACCATTCGCAAGGGTATGGTGGATGCCTCGCTCCTGGCGGGTACGCCGGAGCTGCTGGTCTACGGGATGCTGGCCTCCCTGCTGGCGGCGGGCATCTGGCTGCTGGTGGCTTCCTATTTCGGCTGGCCGGTTTCCACTACCCATTCCATCGTGGGGGCCATCGTGGGCTTTGCCGCGGTGGGTATCGGAATGGAAGCGGTCAACTGGGGCAAGGTGGGCACCATTGTCATGAGCTGGGTGGTGTCTCCGCTGCTTGCGGGCGCCATCGCCTACGGCCTGTTCATGAGCGTGCAGCGCCTCATCATCGATACCGACGAGCCCTTTCGCAATGCCAAGCGTTTCGTGCCCGGCTACATCTTTCTCACCGGTTTCGTCATTGCACTGGTGACCCTGCTCAAGGGTCTCAAGCACCTGGGGCTGGAACTCAGCACCCTGGCCTGCTACCTGCTGGCACTGCTCGTCGGACTGGGCATTGCCGCAGTGAGCCAGGTTTTCATCCGTCGCATCCAGATGGATCCGGAAGCGGACCGGGACTTCCATTTCGCCAACGTGGAGAAGGTCTTCGCGGTGCTGATGATGGTGACCGCGTGTGCCATGGCCTTTGCCCATGGCTCCAATGACGTGGCCAATGCCGTGGGCCCCATCGCCGCCGTGGTGAGCATCGTGGAGAGTGGCGGCGTGGTGAGCCAGAAGTCTCCCATGGCGGTGTGGATCCTCATCCTGGGGGGCGTGGGTATCGTGGTGGGTCTCATGACCTATGGCCACAAGGTGATCGCCACGGTGGGCAGCAACATCACCGAGCTGACGCCCAGTCGCGGTTTCGCCGCCACCCTGGCGGCGGCGGCCACGGTGGTGGTGGCCTCGGGCACGGGCCTGCCCATCTCCACCACCCACACCCTGGTGGGTGCCGTGCTGGGCGTGGGCATGGCGCGGGGCATTGCGGCCCTCAACATGCGGGTGATCCGTACCATCTTCATGTCCTGGGTGGTGACCCTGCCTGCCGGCGCCTTTCTCGCCATCCTGTTCTATTTCATACTCAAGGGCCTGTTCTACAGCGTTTGAGCCACCATGAGCGACATTTTTGATTTCGACGCCCCGCCGGACCGTTACGCCGTGATGGGCAACCCCATCGCCCACAGCAAGTCACCCCTGATCCATGCCGCCTTTGCCCGCCAGACTGGGCAGCGCATGGTCTACGAGGCCATCCAGGTGGACGAGGGCGGTTTCCCCCAGGCGGTGGGCAATTTTCGCGCCAGCGGTGGCAAGGGGCTCAACATCACCGTGCCTTTCAAGCGCGAGGCCTGGGCGCTCGCGGACGAGCGCAGTGAACGCGCCGAGCCTGCTGGGGCTGTGAACACCTTTCTGTTCCGGCCCGACGGGAGTATCTACGGCGACAATACCGACGGCGTGGGCCTGGTACGCGACCTGGTGGAGAACCTGGGCATGGTCATTGCCGGGCGCCGCCTGCTGGTGCTGGGCGCGGGCGGCGCCGTGCGCGGCGTACTGGGTCCCCTGCTTTCGCAGCGGCCGGCCTGTATCGTGATCGCCAACCGCACGGTCCATCGGGCCGAGGAACTGGCAGCGGCGTTTGCGGGCGATGTTCCGGTAAGCGGCTGCGGTTTCGATGACCTGGGCGGGCGGACCTTCGATGTGGTGATCAACGGGACCGCTGCCAGCCTCCAGGGAACGGTGCCGCCCCTGCCCGATACGATCCTGGCAGAGGGCGCGGGGTGTTACGACATGATGTATGGCGCCGAGCCCACGGCCTTTCTGCGGTGGGCGACGACCCATGGGGCCGACCGGTGCCACGACGGCTTGGGCATGCTGGTGGAACAGGCTGCCGAGTCTTTCTTTCTCTGGCGCGGCGTGCGGCCGGAGACGGCGCCCGTGATCGCCCTGGTACGGGATACCTTGCGCGCCTGAGGTGAGAAAGGCGCCATCCTCTGAACGGAAAAAACGGCTGACCGGTTTTGCTTGTATTGTTTTCTTCCCTTTTTGCCATCGCCCTCGTCGCCTATGCAGGCGCACTGTGGCATGTCTACCGCAACCAGTCGCGGCGGGTCTATCTCCCGCGGCGCGACATGGTCACCACACCAGCCGAGCATGGCCTGTCCTACGAATCCGTCACGCTGACCACGGTGGACGGGGTGCGTCTGAGGGGCTGGTTCGTGCCTTGCCCGGGCGCCCTTCACGTCCTGTGTTTCTTCCATGGCAACCGCGGCAACATCTCGGATCGTATGGAGACCATCGAGATGTTTCATGGCCTGGGCCTGTCCGTGTTTCTTTTCGACTACCGGGGCTATGGCGAGAGCGAAGGCGAGCCCGACGAAGAGGGCACCTACCGGGACGGCGAGGCGGCCTGGACATATCTGGTGGAGGCACGCGGCATCCCGCCCCGGCGCATCGTCCTGCTGGGCCGGTCCCTGGGTGCGGCCATCGCCGCAGCCGTGGCGGCCCGGCACCCGCCGGGCGCCCTGGTGCTGGAATCCACTTTCACCTCCCTGCCCGATGCGGCGGCGGTACACCATCCTTTTCTCCCCGTGCGCCTCCTGGCGCGCTACCGCTACCCCGTGCTGGAATTCGTGCGCCAGGCCCGCTGCCCGGTACTGGTGATCCACAGCCGGGAAGACGAGGTCATTCCCTTCTCCCACGGCGAACAGCTGTTTGCGGCTGCGCCGCCACCCAAGTCATTCCTGGAAATCAGCGGCAATCATTACCAGGGCTATCTCACTTCACTTGGGATCTACACAAAAGGCCTGGAGGCGTTTTTCCACAAATACCTGCATGACTGGCCTGTTGAGAATCACCCCGATACCTGACAGGCGTGGCCCGATGAAGCGCGGCGAGCAATCCGCTGGCAGTGGGGCAGGATTTCTCCCTTCGGTCGAAATGACAGGGAGGTGTAGTGGGAGTGGCAGGGGTGTGAGGTTGAAACGCTTCTTTGTCATTCCGGGCACAGCGAGGAATCTGAAGCCGCCGACACGAGATTTCTTCCTGCGACAGAAATGACAAGGGAGTGGAATGACACTACCCTTGTCATTTCGAGCGCAGCGAGAAATCTGGAGGCAGGGGGGCAGGCCTGTTCCCTTCGGCCGGGATGACAAGGGCGTGTGATGGAAACGACAAAGAGGTGTTGTGGTAATAGCAAAGAAGGGAGAAAGACAGGGCACTGATCATTGAGGGTTATCTGAATGCATGGCCCGTATGAAACGTGGCGGGACCGGGATGAGTGACGCCTTTTCCGAGCTGCACGAGGGTTGCAGTCATCAAGAGGGAAAAACGGGGGTTCATGCAGAGCAGTGATTGTCCAAAAGGGGTATTGTAACATGGGCAATGGTATCAACCCGGCAACAATGTATCGACCGGCCTGGTAATCCGGGATTTTCAGAGAAGAATAATTTCGGGGAGGCTCATATGAAACCTTTGTTCCTCGCGGCAGCACTGATACTGACAACTTGCATGGTTCTTGCGGCACCGCCCTATCATCCCTACGGGCCCAATCTGACCTATGGCGAGGTCAGCAACGGCCTGAGCGTTCTTTCGGATGTGACCAATCCCGCAGCCGGCGCCGTGGCGCTGGACCGCCAGGAGGGAAACCGCTACCGCTTCGGCATTCTCAGCGCCATGGGCCTGGGCGTGGAATATGGCGCCGTGGACGACCTGTTTGACACCATAGATGAACAGGCGCGCGCCTTTCAGAACAGCGGCCTGGCCATTCTCGATCTGGCCGACATTCCCGGGAGCGTGAATCGCCAGGTGGACAGGCTCAATGGTGTCCTCGCCGAGATCCAGGACAAGGGCTATGGCAAGGCATTTGCCTCCATGGAAGCGCCGGTGATGCCCGTCGTGGTGGCTCATCGCGGTCTGGGCGGCACCCTCGTGGTGGATGTCAATGCATCCGCCACTTCCAAGGCTGTCGGCCTTGTCGAGAAAGTTGAATTCGACGCCGGTGCCTTCGATCCCTTTCTCCCCGTGCAGACCATTGGCGATGTCACCATCGATATACCATCGGCTTCCTTCAAGGTGGACAATGACAGCACCCTGTTGACCAAGGGCGCGGCGGTGATCGAGCTTGCCCTGGGTTACAGCAGGGGCATATGGTCACAGGAACAAGGTGATCTCTATGCCGGGTTGCGCCTCAGGTATTACCGAGTGGGGCTGACGCGGGTGGCCACCCGGCTGGGCAATGTACGTGATGCCCAAGACATCTTCCAGGACATCAAGGACGCCGAATTCAACTGGAGTGAAGATATCGGTGCCGATCTCGGTCTGTTGTGGCGCGGTGAACGTTATCAGGTGGGGGCTGCGCTGGAAAACCTCAACGAACCTGAATTCGAATATGACCGTCTCGATGTCAGTGCCTATCTCGATCCCGCGGGCGCCATTGCGAGGACGCTGGCGGCCCGGGAGGCCTACGTCATGGAACGCCGGTTGAAACTGGAGGCTTCCCTTTTTACGGAGGATGGCAAATGGCTGTTCAATGCCGCGCTCGATGCCAATGCGATCCGGGATGCCCTCGGTGATGAATATCAGTGGGGCTCCCTGAGCGCCGCCTATGCGGGAAGCGGCTGGCTGATCCCCGGCCTGCGCCTGGGCTATCGCGCCAACCTGGCCGGCAGCGAACTCAGTTACGTCACGGCGGGCCTCACCTTGTTCAAGGTCTGGACGCTCGACGTCGCCATGGGGACCGAGACGGTTTCCATCGATGGAACCACCTTGCCCCGGAGTCTGGTGATCAATACGGGACTGGAAGTCACCCTCTGACAGGAAATGACCGCCAGGGCGCGGTGCCGCAAAATTATCCTGTTAAAGATTTCTTTCAGATCTCCGACAACCCCTTTGATTTCCACTGCCAGTGCAGAGGAGGCAGGCCTCAGGCACGGCAAGAAAAGGGGGAAGGCACCATGAATACGGGTTTTTCATTGGGCATGGGGGGTATGGGCTGGAACCGTGAGTTTTCGGCCAGCTCGGCGTTTTTTCAGCGTTTTCAGAGCTTCATCACGGTTCGTGACAGCAGGGGCGAAGCCGCTGTGCCGTCTGCGGCCAAGGGCGCGGGCGCGCCGGACTGGCTGTCCCGGCCCGATGCGGCGGCGCAGGTGACCCGCCACGAGGTCATGACGGCGCTCAAGCCCGTGCTGGGCGAGACCCGCCCGCCCGGCTCGCAAGCGGTGCAGTCGAAGACACCTCCCGATGCCCCGTCGGATGTCTCTTCGGCCGCATCTTACTCGGCGGCGAAGCGCGTGCTCGATGCCGTGGCGCAGACCCTGCAGTCGGCACAGCGCCAGGGCGCCGGCGCGGAGGAATTGCGCGCCCTGCTGGCACAGGCCCGCGAAGGCGTGCGCCAGGGCGTGGCCGGTGCCCGGGACGTGCTGGCGGGCATGGGCGTGGGAGAAGGCGCTCTCATGAGCCAGGTGGACGAGACGCAGGCCAGCCTGGAGGCGGGACTGGCGGAACTGGAAGCGCAGTATGCGCCGCAGCCTGCGCCCGTTTCCTTCGAGCAGGCCGTGGCGCTGTCGGCCAGCCGGTCACAGCGCATTGAGCTGGAGATCACGACACGGGACGGTGATACGGTGACCCTGACATTGTCCAGCGAACGGGGCTTCGAACAGAATGCCCTGGTCAAGGTGGACGAAGGGGCGGTCTCCGTTTCCGTTGCGCGCAATGTCTATGCCAGCGCCAATTTCAGTCTCACGGTCAACGGCGAGCTGGATGAAGACGAGATCGAGGCCATTCAGGACCTGATGAAAAAGGTGGACAAACTGGCCGACCGCTTTTTCGAACAAGGCATGCAGCAGGCCTTTGCCAAGGCCATGGAAATGGGTTTCGACAGTGAAGAACTGGCTTCTTTCAGTCTCGACATGGAGCTTGCGGTGGCGCGCCAGGCCAGCGCCAGCTACCAGGAAGTGGCGGCCCTGCCAGTCCAGCCTGTCCAGGCTGCAGACACGCCGGCCCCGATGCCTGAGGCGCCGGGTGCCGGTGCTGCCGGTGAGGTGTCCCAGGCAGCGGCTGGCGACGACATGACCCTGACGCGGGCGCTGGATACCCTGTCGGGACTGATGAGGGAAATGAAGGGTGCTCTTTCCTCCTTGTCGGACGTGGAGCATGCCTTCACCCGTCCCGGCAAGATCTTCCGCCAGTTGCTGGGCGGCGCGGTGGCCCTGCATCCTGACCACGAGAAGGCCGTCGAGCGCATGAAGGCAGCTGGCAGTCCTTCCCCCGCCGAGCTGGCGGACGGCCTGGCCGCAGCCCTGGAAGCGGAGATGGACGGGGCCATGGCACAAGACGGTGCGTCGTCCGGGGGTCCGGCTGCCGCGGGCTCACCGCATGTGGAGCGGCACTGAGGGCTTTATCTTTGCAGCTGGTGGCGGTTCTTCAAGGCCACATAGTGGCGGGATGAAAACGCCAGGTAGTCCAGTTCCTTCTCCGTCAGGCGGCGCGCCTGCCTGACGGGGCTGCCCAGATAGAGATAGCCTCCTTCCAGTTCCTTGCCCGGCGGTACCAGGGCGCCTGCACCGATCATGGCGCGGCTGCGTACCACGGCGCCATCGAGCACGGTGGCACCCATGCCCACCAGCACCAGGTCCTCGATGGTGCAGGCATGGAGGATGGCGCCGTGTCCCACCGTGACATCGGCACCGATGGTGAGGGCGAAACCACCGGGCGTGAAGGCATTGTCCTGGGTGACATGCAGCACGCTGCCGTCCTGGATGTTGGTGCGTGCGCCGATGGTGATGCGGTGCACGTCTCCCCGTGCCACCGTCATGGGCCACAGGGAGGCGTCTTCGGCGATGGTGACGTCGCCGACCACCAGGGCGGTATCGTCCACATAGGCGGAAGGGTCGATGGTGGGGCTGATTCCGTCGAAACTTCGAATCGTCATATCATGACTCCTATCGCATCAATACGAGTTCCTCGGCGGCGGTGGGATGGATGGCAAGCGTCCGGTCGAAATCGCGCTTGCATGCCCCCATGCCCATGGCCACGACGAAGCCCTGCAACATCTCGTCCGCCCCGGGTCCCACGATGTGACAACCCACGACCCGTTCTTCCGTGCCCACGGTGACCAGCTTCATGGTACAGCGTGATTTCACCTGGGCGAAGGCCTGTTGCAGGGGAACGAAGCGGGTCTGATAGATCTTTACCGCGCTGCCATGCCGGGACCTGGCGGCATCTTCCGTGAGGCCCGCGCTGGCGGCGGGGGGGTGGGCGAAAATGACCGTGGGAATGAGGCCGTAATCCAGATGGCTCCCCGCTTCGCCGCCGAAGAGGCGGTCTGCGAGCCGGCGGCCGGCGGCGATGGCCACGGGTGTCAGTGCGGCCCGGCCGGTGACGTCACCCACGGCATAGATGCCCGGGACATTGGTGTTCTGGAAGTCGTCGGTGGGAACGAAGCCGTCCCTGTCCCGGTGTACGCCGGCGGCCGCGAGCTCCAGATGATCGGTGTTGGGTGCACGGCCTACCGCCCACAGCAGGCAGTCGAAGCCCGCGATGCGCTGTCCACTGGTGGTCGTTATCTCCAGCTGGCCCTCGGCATCGCGGGCAATGCCGGCCACCATGACGTTACTCATGATCTGGATGCCCTGCCGTTCCATTTCTTCCATGAGGGCATTGCGGATCATTTCGTCGAAGGCGTTGAGGAACCACTCCCGACGGATGAGCAGGGTGACCTCGCTGCCCAGGGCATGGAGCAGGGCGGCGTGCTCGGTGGCGATATAGCCCGAACCCACGATGGCTGCCCGCCGGGGCTGGGTGAACAGGCCGAAGAAGCCGTCGGAGGTGATGCCATAACGGGCGCCGGGCAGTGTCGGGACAACCGGGCGGCTGCCGGTGGCGATGACGATGTGATCGGCCTGGTAGCGGCGGCCTTCCACTTCCAGGGTATGCTCGTCCACGAACCGGCCATGGCCGCGGATCAGGGTCACGTGGCTGTCTTCGAGGCCTGTTTCGTAGAGTTGATTGAGCCGCTTGAGATAGGCGTCCCGGGCCACCTTGAAGCGCGGCCAGTCGAAGGGCCTGGAAGGGAGATCGAGGGCAAAAGCGTAATCCGGCGCCATGTCCAGGGCATGGGCGATCTGGGCGGCATACCAGAAGAGTTTCTTGGGGATGCAGCCGCGGTGGACGCAGGTGCCGCCCAGCTTGTCCGCCTCGATGAGGGCACAGCGCGCGCCGTGTCCCGCGGCTCGGCGTGCCATGGCCAGCCCGCCGCTGCCGCCGCCGAGCACGAGAAGGTCGTAGTGTGAAGCAGTCGCCATGGTTTGGTGAGATATCGAGAAGAAGTTTCTACCACAAGCGCAGCGCCATTGACAGTTTTTTGCCCATGAGAGTCTTGCCGCCCGGTAAGGCCGGGGGCGCCTGCACAAGAGCGGGCGCAGGCGCGCCCACCGCGCGAAGGGTGTTCATGGCCATCCCGCTTTGGGGGGGCGGCAAGGCCCTTATTCCGTGCCCTTTGCCGTGCCCTTGGCCGTGGTCGTGTAGAGAAAATCACGGCGCAGGGGCAGGGGCGGCGCGCAGTAGCGGTGCCCGGCCAGGACCTGGTAGATGCCGAGACTGCCCTGCTCGAAATAATAGGCCGAGCCGGACATGTAGAGGTACCACAGGCGGTAGACGGGTTCACCCACCAGGGCCACGGCCTGTTCCTTGCGTGCGCGCAGTCTCTCTATCCAGCGGCGCAGGGTGAGGGCGTAGTGGCGGCGCAGCCCTTCCACGTCGATGATTTCGAAACCCGCCTGTTCCATGGCCTCACAGACGGCGCTGATGTTGGTCAGTTCGCCATCGGGGAAGACATAGCGGTTGACGAATGCCGAGATGGGGGTTTCACGCCAGCCGGTATCGTTGGTGATACCGTGATTGAGGAACAGGCCGCCGGGTTTGAGCACCCGGCGCACGGTGCCGAAATAGACCGGAAAGCGGTCGATGCCCACGTGTTCGAACATCCCCACGCTGGCAATGCGGTCGTACAGGGCCTCGCCGGCGAGTTCCCGGTAATCGCGCAGCTCGATGGTCACCTGTTTTTCCAGGTCCATTTCCCGGACCTTTTCACGCGCGTATTCATACTGTTCCTTGCTCAGGGTGATGCCATGGGCCTGGACGCCATAGTGCCGGGCCGCCCAGGTGACCAACGCGCCCCAGCCGCAGCCGATGTCCAGGAAGCGCTGACCCGGCGCCAGGCGCAGCTTGCGGCAGATGTAGTCCAGCTTGTCTGCCTGGGCCTGATCCAGCGCCTGGTCGCGGTCCCGGAAATACGCGCAGGAATAGACCATCCTGGCATCGAGCCAGAGCCGGTAGAAATCGTTGCTGACGTCGTAGTGACGGGCGATACTGGCCTGGGAGTTGTTGTGCATCGCACGCGAGGCCCGCAGGCCGTCAAGGCCGTCTTCGTGGCCATGCTGGGGCAGGCGCACGGCGAGTCCCAGCACGCGGAGCTTGTCCGACCAGCCCGGCCGGTAGGTACGCAGGTACTCAACCAGGTCGAACAGGGCCTCCATGTCACCCTCCCAGTCCAGGTCGCCTGCGAGATAGGCCTCGCCGAGGCGGACGATGTCCTGATGCAGGATCAGGTGGCGAAAGGGCGCGGGGTGCCTGAATACCAGGGTGCAACGGGCACGGTCGTCACCGAATACCCGCTCGCCGTTCCACAGGCGCACGGCGACCGGCCCCTGGTAATCCGCCAGGATGAGGCGGACGATCTGGCGGGCGCTGCCGAGGCCGTTGGAGGGCCGGTGCTTGTCCTTGGGATGCAGTAGCGCGGTGTCGTTTTTTGTCATTTTTCTCTCCTCGGCGATGATACGAACATGAGGGACGCAAGCCTTATGTACATGGTGCCTCTTGCCCGATAGTACAAGCCCGGGCAATGCCGTGCCGGCTCAGATGTCCTGGCGGCGTGGTGCGGCCAGCGTGCGAACCAGGGCCGGCAGGTCGCTGTCTTCCATGGCATCGGTGCGGTCGACGTACAGGTGGCGGTACAGTGCCAGGATCGCGGTTTTTTCGTCTCCATCCACCTGTTCAGGTGCCCTTGTCGGCTGCCGGTTCAGCTCCCAGTCCAACTCCCGGTTCAACTCCCAGTCCAACTCCCAGTCCAGCTCCAGCAGCAGGCTCAGAAAACCATGGGCCGTGCACATGCGTTCCACGACACTGCGGATGTGCAGGGCCGCGTATTCGGCATCGGCATGGAGCAGGCGGTGAATGCGCCCCGCCACCTCGTCCAGCAGGGCAGCAGCGCGGGCACGCTGTTCAGCCAGGGCCGGATGCGCGACCCGGGCAAGGGACTGGCGCATTTCCGCGAGCCAGGGGCGGTGCAGGCCACGCTCGGTGAAGTCGCGCAGGACCTGGGCACACAGCGTGTTGTGCGTCCCTTCCCAGCTTTCCAGGACCATGGCATCGCGGTAGAGGCGCGGCAATACCGAGAAATCCTCGATGGTGCCGTTGCCGCCGAGGACCTCGATGGCATCGCGGACCACCCGGCTGCACTGGACAGCGGTCCAGTATTTGTTGATGTTGACGTGGGTGCGGCGCGCCTCGGCCAGTCCGGGGGGCGGGCGGCGGCCCGCCAGCCGGTCGTTCATGGCGAGAATGCGAAAAGTGGCGGCCACCGCGGCCGTGGTGACAGTGGTCATGCGGGCGAGGATCTGCGCGATGGGCGGGTGCTCGGCCAGCGTCTTGCCGAAGGCCTCGCGGTGGCGGGCATAACCCCGGGCCTCGATACAGGCGCGGCGCATCAGGCCGCAGGCGGCGATGGCATTGTGGACACGGGAGGTGTCGATCACGATACCCATGAGATGACGGAAACCGTGGGACAAGGGGCCCACCGGTTCTCCCAGTGCCCCCTCGAAATCCACCTCGGCCGATGCCAGGGAGCGGGTGCCCAGCTTGTATTTGAGGCGGCGCACGGAAAAGTCGTTGGTGATGCCGTCTATGCGGCGGGGGACCAGGAACAACCCCAGCCCCCGGGTTCCTGCGGCTGCGCCCCGCGGGCGGGCCGTCACGAGAAACAGATCGGCATCGATGACCGAGCAGAACCATTTTTCGCCCCGGAGACGGTACCAGCCCGGGCGGCTGTCATCGGGCACGGCCCTGCAGCTGTTGGTGCCCACGTCCGAGCCGCCCTGGATTTCGGTAACGAACTGGGCGGCACGCAGGCATCTGCCATAGTCCGATTCCAGCAGGCCAGGGAGATAGGCGGTCTTCTGCCGCGTCGAACCCACCTGTTGCAGCAATTTGATCAGGCCGGCCGTGCATGCCACCGGGCAGGCATGGCCGGCTTCACCGTTGTGGGTGATGAAATAGGTCAGTGCGCCGCTGAGTACTTCGTTGCCGGGCTCGCGCAGCACACTGAGCACGCCGGTGCCCCATACACAGGCGCCGAGTTCGTGATAGGCGGGGTGGAAGACGATATCCTCGCGGCGTTCACCGATGGCATCGAACCGTTCCAGGCGCGGCAGGTTTTCATCGCGGTTGGAGTCAATGGCCAGCCGGTCCATGCGTGTTGCCGCCAGCGATGCAGCCTGGCTCAGCATCGGCTCGTGTTCCGCGTATGCGTTGCCGAGATAGAGGCGCAGTACCCGCTGGATGTTGAGATCGGCCTGCAGGTAATTGTCGGGTCTGCCGGCACGCCAGGCGGCGAGTACCTGCCGGGCACCGACACTGTTGTCGTCTTCCTCTCCCGCTGCCATGGCCTCAGCTTGTGTGACCGGTTATGTGGCTAGTTTTAAGGGTCTCATAATTGTCCATATCAAAATGTGTAGCCCGGTGGAGTGGAACGTAATCCGGGTGCAGGGGTTTTGCCGTCTGGTTTCCTGGATTCCGCGCTTGCAGCGCTTCATCCAGGCTACCGAACCTACCGAACCGGCGCACCAACAGCCCCGACCCTGTCTATTCAACTACGAGACCGTCAGTATGTGACTGGCAGTTTCTGTCGTTCGGCGGCCAGGCGCTTGCACAGCGCGATGGTCACCACTTGCGGGGGATTGGCGCCGGTTACATTTTCCCAGAAACGAGATATATCCTGTTCCGGCGTTTGCAGACGTGACCCGCGCATGCGTCTCATTCGGGGATGACAACCATCTGGTGGCCCACGCCGCGGCCGAGATCGATGGTCCCGCGCACCGCCAGGGTCCGGGGATCCAGTACCCAGATCCGGGGCAACTTGCGGCTGGAGACATAGAGCTTGTCCACCACCTCCGCGTATTCCAGATGATAGGGGGCGGGTGGGAGATCGACGCTCAGGCGGGCGCCGCTCTCCTGGTCGATGCGTACCAGTCTGTTTTCGCCCCTGACGGAGACAAACAGCCAGCGCCGGTCGGTGGAGACGTCCACGGCGTGGGGTGCGGTGCCCACGGGGTAGATCGTGCGTACCGCCGCGCCCGGCAGGTCCACTTCCAGGACCTTGCCGTTACCCACGTCGACCACGTAGAGGCGGTTGCCATCCGCGCTCAGGGCCATGTGTTCCGGTTCGCCACCGACGTCGATGTCGCCCAGCCGGCGCCATTGGCGCGTGTCGATGACGCTGATACTGCCGTCACGGGTATTGGAGATGTAAAGGTGGCCGTCCCTGTGACCGAACAGGGCAAAATTGGGGCCGGCACCGACGGCGATGTTCTCGATCACCCGTTGTTCATCCAGGTCGATGATGGATACGGCGCCCTTGCCGGGGTGGACGGCGGCGGCATATTCGCCATCGGGCGATACCGCCGTGTGATGGGTCAGTCCCGGCACGCCGATGCGACGTGTGATCTTGCGCGTGCGCCGGTCGATGAGGGTGACGAAGGGGGTGGCGGAAGGGGAGGTTGCGGCGGCGCCCGCGGCCTTGCCGTGGTGGGCGGCATGGGCGTCGTCATTCCCCGCCGCGGGTTTTGCGCCGTTTCCGCCGGTGCCCTGTGGCTGCATGCTGCCGGCGACGAGGTAGAAGGCGCGCGCGTTGCCCGCCAGGCCATGGGCATTTTCCAGTCCGGCGATGCGTTGCACGATGCGGTCGGTATGCAGGTCGATGACCAGGACCTCGTTGGTGGGGCCGGTGGGGACGTACATCAATGGTGCCGCGGTGGCGATGCCGGTAGCCAGTGGAACAGACAGCGTAATGGCCAGCGTTAGCAGCGTGGTGAGCAGGCCTGCGGCGAAGGTGGATCTCGTTTTCATGCTGCCTCCCTTCAACGGTGCTTGTTTCATCTCATGGTAGTCCCAAAGACGGCAATGACAAAATTCTTCGTGCCCCCCTTCCACTGGTCCGCATATTGCATCCTGGAAGACGAACCGAGACGACGGAGGGATGGCGGTGACCGAGCCTTCATTTCGCGACAGTGTCAATCTCATGGTGGACCGGGCCATGGCGGTGGTGGACGTGGATCCCGGTACCGCCGCGGCCATCAAGTCCTGCGCTGCGGTCCTGCAGGTACAGTTCCCCGTCAAGATCCGGGGGCGCATCGAGGTGTTCACCGGCTGGCGTGCCGTGCACAGCATGCACCGCCTCCCCGCCAAGGGCGGCATCCGTTATGCCCCCTATGCCGACCAGGACGAGGTGGAGGCGCTCGCGGCGCTCATGACCTACAAATGCGCCATCGTGGACGTCCCCTTCGGCGGTTCCAAGGGGGCCCTGCTCATCGATCCGTCCCGTTATGAGCGCGAGGAGATGGAACTCATCACCCGGCGCTTCACCCTGGAACTGGTGCGGCGCGGCTTTCTCAGCCCGGCCATCAACGTGCCGGCCCCCGACGTGGGTACCGGCCAGCGGGAGATGGCCTGGATGGCGGATACCTACAAGCACCTGCATCCCGAAGACATCAACTACGTGGCCTGCGTCACCGGCAAGCCGGTGCACCACGGCGGCATCCGGGGCCGCGTGGAGGCCACCGGCCGGGGGGTTCAGTACGCCCTGCGGGAATTCTTCCGCCACCCCGAGGATGTCCGCAGGGCAGGCCTCGAGGGCGGGCTGGAGGGCAAGCGCATCGTCATCCAGGGACTGGGCAACGTGGGTTATCACGCCGCCAAGTTCCTCTCGGAGGAAGACGGTGCCCGCATCGTCGCCGTCATCGAGCGCGACGGTGCGCTCATCAACGAGGCCGGGGTGGCCATAGAGGACCTGTATCAGCACATGGTTCAGCACCGCAGTATCCGCAACTTTCCCGGGGCGCGCTTCGAGGCCGACGGCAAGGCGGTACTGGAGATGCCCTGCGACATCCTCATCCCTGCCGCGCTGGAGAGCCAGATCACCCTGGACAATGCGCCGCGCATCCAGGCGAGGCTCATCGCCGAGGCGGCCAACGGTCCCGTGACCTACGGTGCCGACGAGATTCTCAACAAGAAGGGGGTGGTGATCCTGCCCGATGCCTATGTCAATGCCGGCGGCGTGACCGTTTCCTATTTCGAGTGGATCCGCAACATCTCCCACATCCGTTTCGGGCGCATGCAGCGCCGCCACGACGAGCTGCGCGGCCGCCAGTTTGCGGACATGGTGGAGGAGGCCACCGGCAATGCCCTGCCGGCGGGCCTGCGGGATTCCATCAGCCGCGGCGCCGACGAACTGGACCTGGTGCGTTCCGGCCTCGACGATACCATGCGCCTGGCCTATCAGGAGATCCGCCGCGTGTACCTGGAAGAGGCGGGGGTGCAGGATCTGCGTACCGCCAGTTATGTGGTGGCCATCCGCAAGATTGCGCGGTCCTATCTGGACATCGGGGTCTACTGATCGGAGGACGGAGGACAGAGGACGGAGGACAGAGGACGGAGGATGGAGGGGAGGAGGTGTATAGTATAGGGAAGATAAAGCAGCAGAAAGGAAAACGACACGGAAATGAGTGGCTGGGACATCGAGCAGGCGCGGGCGACCTACAACGTCGCCCACTGGAGCGACGGCTATTTCGATATTTCCGATGACGGACATGCGCTGGCCTGTCCAGCTGGGAGGGCAGGTGGGAGGGCAGGGGCGAGGGGGCGCGGCCGGCCGGTGGATCTCTACCGCCTGATGGACGAGCTGCGCCACGCGGGACTGGCCACGCCGGTGCTGGTGCGCTTTCCCGATATACTCCACCGGCGTCTCGATACCCTGTACGATGCCTTCACCGCGGCCATGACGGCCCACGATTACGCCGCGCGGTACACGCCGGTCTATCCCATCAAGGTCAACCAGCAGCGCACCGTGGTGGAACAGATCCTGCGCCACGGGGCACGGCGCGGCGAGACGGGCGTCGGCCTGGAGGCGGGCAGCAAGCCGGAACTGCTGGCGGTGCTGGCGCTTGCCGCCAGCGACGGCGGGCTCATCGTCTGCAACGGCTACAAGGACCGGGAATACATCCGTCTTGCCCTCATGGGCCGGCTGCTGGGCAAGCGCATCTACATTGTCGTGGAGAAACTCTCGGAGCTGGACCTGATCCTGGAGGAGTCGCGGCGCCTGGACATCGCGCCGCTGCTGGGCGTGCGGGTGCGGCTGGCTTCCATCGGCAAGGGAAAGTGGCAGAACACCGGCGGTGAGAAGTCCAAGTTCGGATTCGCGCCCGCGCCCCTCCTGACGCTGGTCCGGCGCCTGCGCGAGGCGGGGATGCTGGGGCAGCTGCAGATGCTGCATTTCCACCTCGGCTCCCAGATCGCCAATATCCGCGACATCCAGCGTGGCATGCGCGAGGCGGCGCGTCATTATGCCGAGCTGCACCGCCTGGGCGTGCCGCTGCGTTGCGTGGACGTGGGGGGCGGCCTGGGCGTGGACTACGAGGGCAGCCGCTCGCGCAGTTTCTGCTCCATGAACTACAGCATCGCCGAGTATGCCAACAACGTGGTCCACGCCCTGTGGGAGGTATGCCAGCGTCACGGCCTGCCCCAACCCGACATCGTCACCGAGGCGGGCCGGGCCATGACCGCCCACCATGCCCTGCTCATCACCGACGTCATCGATGTCGAGTGCCTGCCGGTGGCGTCTGCGCCGTCCCTGCCCGACGCGGCACCCCAGGTGCTGCGCGATCTCCACCGGGGGCTCAAGGCGCTGGATTCGCGCTCCGTGATCGAGACCTATCACGACGCCGGGCACTGGCTGGCGCTGAGCCAGGACATGTATACCCATGGCGTGCTCACCCTGGAGCAGCGCGCGCTGGCGGAGCAGCTCTACTATGCCATCTGCCGCCGCGTGCTCCCCATGCTGCAACCCGCGTCGCGCAGCCACCGCGAGGTGCTGGACGAACTCAAGGAAAAACTGGCCGACAAGTATTTCTGCAACTTTTCCGTCTTCCAGTCCATCCCCGACGTATGGGCCATCGACCAGATCTTCCCCATCATGCCCCTGCACCGCCTGGACGAGGCCCCCACGCGGCGCGCCGTCATCACGGACATCACCTGTGATTCCGATGGTCGCATCGATTATTACGTGGACCGCGAGGGTGTGGAAAGCACCGTCCCCCTGCATCCGCTCGCGCCCGGCGAGCGCTATCTCCTGGGGATTTTCCTGGTGGGGGCTTACCAGGAGATCCTGGGCGACATGCACAACCTCTTCGGCGACACCAATGCCGTCAATGTGGAGCTTGCATCGGACGGCACCTACCGCCTCACGGAGCCCCGGCACGGCGATACCGTGGACGACATGCTGCGCCATGTGCACTACGATGCCGGGCAGTTACGCGAGCTTCTGCAGTCCAAGACGCGCCAGGCCGGTCTCGATGCGCCACGGCGCAGGCTCTGCCTGGAGACCCTGGAGGCAGGTCTGCGGGGATATACGTATCTCGAAGACTGAGGGCGGGGGACAGAAGGTGGAACAAGCGGGGATTATCGAGACTTGCATTATTGACTGACGGCCGCCATGCAGCCTGGATGCAGGCTTCGGGAGCCGGCATCTCCTTGTCATTTCGACCGAAGGGAGAAGTCTTGTGTCAGTGGTTTCGGATTTCTCGCTGCGCTCGAAATGACGGGGACAATGTCCCGAAATGACGGGGACAATGTCATTCCCACCACGTCTCCTTGCCAGTCCCGCCGCACTTCCCTGTCATTTCCCGCTGCGCTCGGAATGACAGGCGTCACTTGTATGCTGCATTTCGTGAGGCTTCATGCAGGCTGTCCATGTCATGCATGGAGGCAACTCTCAATATTACCCTTGCGCCGTCATGGACCTGCTGATGATGGCGAGCACGGCTTCCATGCTGTTCTCATGGCTTCTCAACTTGCCGAGAATTTTCTGGAAGGCCGCTTCACTGTACATGTGACTCAGGCTGTTGCGGTCATCCTGCATTTGTATCAGCTTCTCGTACAGGCCGCTGTCCGCCAGTCCGGCAAGGTAGAATTCCTTGATGGCGGATTTCGGGGTTCTGGCATCGATCTGGTGTTCCGCCAGCAGATAGAGCTTGATGAGTTTCCAGGTGAGTTCCGCGCACACTGCGAATTTCTGGATCAGTCCGTTTTGCAGTCCATCCAGTACCACGCCTTCATAAGACCGCAGGTCGAGTGCAAGAAGGTCTTTGAAGCCCTTGAGGGCTTTCTGGTATTGCTCGATCTTTTTCTGCAGGCGTTGGGTTATCTCCATCTGATGGCCTCTTTGAGGGCTTGTGCCTTGAAGGCTTCGTCCTCGACGGCTGTAAAGTCCGTCAGGTCAACGGGGTAGGGGACGATGGATTCTTCCAGGCTGTGACGGATTGCCGCCAGCCGTCTTTCATCCAGCGGTCGGTCGCACAGAAAGCCGATATCGATGTCCGAACACCGGCTTGCCGTACCGCAGGCCCTGGATCCATACAGGAACACTTGGCAATCCATATCCTGCAGGTGCGAGAGGACGATCTCCCGGGCCAGATCGAGATAACGCTGCTCATCATCCTGATGTGATAACGGGGGTGGTTTGCCGCCAGCTTTCATGTGACCAGCCTGATCGGCCGAATGATTGTGATTGCCATTGTAGCGTTTGTCGGGCCGTTGTCCGAGTCCGGATCCCAGTACAGGATCCCACTACAGGATCCCAGTACAGGATCCCAGTACCGGATTCCGGCGCGGGGCCGCGCAGAGACCGGCAGCCGATGGTGTTCCTTCCACGTCCACCGGGGATCACCTTTAATCCCCGATCCTGATCACCACGAAATCGATATGGTTGTGCTTGAGCTTGCGTCGCACGGGCTTGACGGCCTCCAGGCCCTTGAAGGGACCGATGCGCACGCGGTGCCAGGCGGAGCCGTTTTTGATCACCACGGTCTGGATGTCGGACTCGATGCCCAGCAGGGCGAGGCGTGCCTTGAGTTCGTCGGCGTCCTCGTAGTCGCGGAAGGAACCGGCCTGCAGGATGTAGGTGCCGCCCCTGTCCACCTTGGGCAGCTGGCGCAGGGCCTCTTCCAGTTTTTCCCTGGGTATTTCCACTTCCATCTTCGGCAGCAGGGTATAGAAGTCGAAGCGGGGCGCGTCGGGATCCGCCGGTGGCGCCTGCGCCGCCGGCGTCTCGTCTGTCGATGGGGTTGGCGATGGGGCTGGTGATGGGGAAGATGAGGGTGGCGATGCCGCTGGAACGGCCGGGTCTTCGCGCAGAAAGTGGAAAACGGCCGCAGCGCTCAGGCCGATGAAAAGCCCCAGCAGCAGCCACAGCCAGGACGGTGCCGAGGGTTGCGCCGACGGCTTCTTTTTCTTCTTTTTGCGGGTCGCAGCCGGGCGGGCCATGGGCTACATGGCTTCGGGGGCGCTGACGCCCAGGATGCCCAGGCCGTTGGCCAGGACCTGGCGGGTGGCGAGGACCAGGGCGAGACGGGCGTTGCGCAGGGGGGGTGCCTCCACGAGGAAGGCGTGGGCGTTGTAGTAGGTGTGGAAGGCCTGGGCCAGTTCACGCAGGTAATAGGCGAGCTGGTGGGGCTCGTGGGCCAGTGCCGCCGTTTCGATGACCTCCGGATAGCGCGACAGGGTGACGAGCAGGGTCTCTTCGTGTTCCTCCACCAGTTGCCGCAGTTCGGACAGACCCTGCTCCCTGTCCCAGACCAGTCCCTGCTCGGCGAGCTGGCGCATCACGCTGCAGATGCGCGCATGGGCGTACTGGACGTAATAGACGGGGTTGTCGGTGCTCTGGGACTTGGCGAGATCCAGATCGAAGTCCATGTGTTGCTCGCATTTGCGCAGCACGTAGAAGAACCGGGCCGCATCGTTGCCCACCTCGCGGCGCAGCTCGCGCAGGGTGACGAACTGGCCGCTGCGGGTGGACATGGGAATCTTCTCGCCACCCCGGTAGAGACTGGCGAACTGGACCAGGAGCACGTCCAGGCGCCGGGGATCGTCACCCAGGGCGGCCAGCGCCGCCTTGATGCGCGGCACGTAGCCATGGTGGTCGGCACCCCAGATGTCGATCACGCGCTCGAAACCCCGTTCCATCTTGTCCATGTGGTAGGCGATGTCGTGGGCGAAATAGGTGGCCTGACCATTCTCCCGGATCACCACCCGGTCCTTTTCATCGCCGAACTGGGTGGAGCGGAACCACCACGCACCCTCGCGCTCGTAGAGGAACCCGCCCTGCTTGAGGCGTTCAATGGCCCGCTGGGCGATGCCGCGCTCAAGCAGGCTGCGCTCCGAGTACCACGCCTCGTAGACCACGCCGAATTCTTCCAGGTCGCTGCGGATGTCGTCCAGGATGGCCGACAGGCCGAAGTCGAAGATTTTTTCGTAGTCCGCCTCCCCCAGCAGTTCACGGCAGCGGGCGATGAGGGCGTCGATATGGGCCTCCTTGTCGCCGCCGGCGCCTTCGTCGGGCGGCAGATCGGCGAAGACGCGGGCGGCCGGGCGATGCAGGGCCCTGCCTTCGCGGGCATGGAGGTCCGCGGCGATGTCGATGACGTACCGGCCGCGGTAGCCGTTGGCGGGAAAGGGGAGGGTTTCACCGCAGTGTTCCAGATAGCGCAGCCACAGGCTGGTGGCGAGGATATCCATCTGGCGGCCGGCATCGTTGACATAGTATTCCCGATGCACCTGGAATCCGGCCGCCACCAGCAGGTCTGCCACTGCAGCGCCGTAGGCGGCCCCCCGCCCGTGGCCCACGTGCAGGGGACCGGTGGGGTTGGCGGAGACGAACTCCACCTGCACGCGCCGTCCCTGCCCCACGGTGCTGCGGCCGAAGGCCTCGCCGGCGGCGTGAATGTCGCGCACCACCTGGTGGTAGGCCGAAGGCGCGAGACGGAAATTGATGAAACCCGGTCCCGCCACCTCCACTGCGGCCACCGTCTCCATGGCGGGGAGGGCCGAGACGATGCGCTGCGCCAGCTCACGCGGCGCACGGCGTGCCTGGCGCGCGAGGATCATGGCGACGTTGCAGGCGAAATCACCGTGGCGCCGGTCCCGGGTGCGTTCGATCTGGATCTCCAGGGCGAGGTCCGCGGGCAGTTCGCCCGCATCCTGCAACCGTGTCACGGCCTGGGCGACGAGTTTTTCCAGCGCATGTTTCATCGGTGGGGAGGGACTCCATCGGCAAAGCGCCTATTATCGCCGCTGGCCGCCGACATGCAAGGCCGCCTTTTCAGCGGCCGTCTTTTCAGGGACAGGGCAAGGGCAGACACCGGGACGGGACGGTCAGAACATTTCCTGCGGATCCACGTCCACCGACCAGCGCACCCGGCGCGCCGAGGGCAGGCCTCCCAGGCGCGGTACCAGTGTCGCCAGCAGGCGATGGAGGGGGGCGCGGTGCCGCGCCTGCAGGAGGAGCTGGACGCGATGGCGTCCGGCCCGGCGCGCCATGGGGGCCGGCGCCGGCCCCAGGCATTGCACCCCTGCGGGAGCGAGCGCCCGGGCTTCCCGGGCGACGGCCTCGAGAAAGACCCTGGGCATCTCTTCGTCCACGGCCTCGGCCCGCAGCAGGACCAGCGCCCCGCAAGGGGGGAGCTGGGCGGCACGGCGTTCCGCCAGGAGTCGTTCACAAAGGGCCGGGTAGTCCTGGCGCAGCAGCGGTGCAAAGACGGGATGTTCGGGGCAGCGGGTCTGGATGAGCACCTCGCCGGGCAGGTCGGCGCGGCCCGCCCGCCCCGCCACCTGGAGAATGAGCTGCGCCATGCGCTCCGTGGCCCGGAAGTCGGCGCCGAACAGGCCCTGGTCCGCATCCAGGATGCCCACCAGGGTGAGGCGGGGCAGGTGGTGGCCCTTGGCGATCATCTGGGTGCCCAGCAGGATCTGGCGCCGGCCCTCGCGGAGCCGCGCCAGCAGGTGTTCCAGGCTGTGACGGCGCCGGGTGCTGTCGCGGTCGATACGCACGATGTCTGTTTCAGGGAAGTGCCGCGCCAGGGCCTCTTCGACCCGTTCCGTCCCCTGTCCCAGGGCCAGCAGGGACTGGGCGCAGTCGGGACAGTGACTGAAGGTGTCGCGGCGGCTGTCACAATGGTGACAGCGCAGTTCGTTCTGTCCACGGTGCAGCACCAGATGGGCGTCGCAGCGCGGGCAGCAGGCGATCCAGCCGCATCCGGGACAGTAGAGGGTGGGGGCATAGCCGCGCCGGTTGAGGAACAGCAGGACCTGCCGGTCACGTGAGAGGTGCTCGGCCACGGCGGACAGCAGGGGGCGGGACAATCCCTCGTCCATGACCTGGGTACGGCTGTCGATGAGGCGCAGGCGCGGCGGCGCGGCGCCTCCCGCCCGGCTTGTCAGGCGCAGATGCCGGTAACGCCCCCGGGCGGCGTTGTCCAGGGATTCCAGGGCGGGGGTGGCCGAGCCCAGCACCACGGGGATGCCGCTGCGCCGGGCACGCATCACGGCGATGTCGCGGGCGTGGTAGCGGAAGCCGTCCTGCTGCTTGAAGGAGGGGTCGTGCTCCTCGTCGATGATGATGAGGCCGGGACGGGCCAGGGGCGTGAATACGGCGGAGCGGGTGCCGATGACCACGGCGGCCCGGCCGTCGCGGGCCGCAAGCCAGGCCTCCAGGCGTTCCCTGTCGCCGAGACCCGAGTGCAGAACGGCCAGGGGCGAGTGCAGGTGTCGCCGGAAGCGGGCCACCAGCTGGGGTGTGAGTCCGATCTCCGGGACGAGCACCAGGGCCTGGCGTCCTGCCGCCACCACCTGCTCGATGAGCCGGAGATAGACCTCGGTCTTGCCGCTGCCGGTGACGCCTTCGAGCAGGAAGGCCTGAAAGCGTTCCAGGTCCGCGGCGATGGCGGTGACGGCGGCCGCCTGGGGAGGGTGGAGGTGCGGCGGCCGGTAGACGGCCTGCGAGGGCGCTTTGCCTTCAGGGCGCGCATCGTCTCCCGTGAGGATCTCCAGCCACCCCTTGTCCACCAGGGTCCGCAGCACCTTGCCGCCTGCGATATCAGCCAGGGCGGCAGGCGCCAGGCCTTCGGGGTGCTGCCGCAGCCGGCGCAGCAGCGCGGCCTGGCGAGGGGCACGGATGAGCCCGTCCGGATCCACGGCCTGACCCGCCGCGGTGAGGCGGTAGCGCCTGGACATCGACGGGGAGGCCGCAGGACGCCCCCGGCGCAGCAGGGTGGGCAGGGCGGTGGCAATGACCTCACCCAGGGGGTGGTGGTAATAGTCTGCCGCCCAGCGCAGCAGGGCCAGGATGTCGGCAGGCAGGACAGGCGCCTCGTCGAGCAGTGCCGTGGCCCGCCTCAGGCGACGGCGGGGCAGGGTGCTGGTGGCCGCGGTGTCCAGCACCAGGGCGATGCGAGACTGGCGGCCGAAGGGGACCCGCAGCCGCATGCCGGGGCGGATGGCCTCGAGGGGGCGGTCCGCAGGCGGCAGATAGTCGTAACTCTGAAAGAGCGGGGCAGGGACGGCAACGGAAACAACCCCCTCTCCCGGCTCGCTGTGGGCGGGTTCCATGGCGGCACAGGGTAACACGAAGGGCATGTTGCCAGGGATGTGTTCCCGGGATGTGTTACCCGTCACATCCGCCGGCCTGCGTGAAAAAAGCCATCCCGGGGCGGCGGTGACTGACCATGAGAGCGCCGCCATGAGGGGGGAGATCATGGCGGGCCAATTAAGAAGGATCTTTTATCAGACTTCTTATCAAGATTGCCTAACTGATTGCCCTGTGGAAACTTTAGGGGTTTTCCACAATTTCTGTGGATAACTTTGTGGAAGAAATGGGATCACAGGGCCTTAAGTCGCGTGAATATTGGGATTTTGATAATTTGCTGACAATTTGAGCCAAAATACAAAATATATATAAATCAGACAGTTAATTATAAATCGACTGCTTGTGCCGGTAAACCGGCATCCCTGTGCGGCGATTTTCCTCCCTCCTGCGCCGACTGTGTATAAGATTACGGAAAAACGCGAAAAAGACTTGACAAGAAGAACCGCGCAGGCTCCTCAGAAGGGTTTCACCACCACCAGAATGACGATGAGAATGAGGAAGAAAACGGGGATCTCGTTGAACCAGCGGTAGAAACGATGGCTGCGGCGGTTCTCTCCGGTCTTGAAGACCCGTACCAGGCGGCCGCAATAGAGGTGATAGCCCACCAGGAGCAGTACCAGCATCAGCTTGGCATGGAGCCAGCCACTGTCCGAATAGGCGGCCCAGGCGTAGTCCAGCAGCAACCAGATGCCGAAGACGAGGGTGAGAATGCCCCCCGGCGTCATGATGCCGTAATAAAGCTTGCGCTCCATGATCTTGAAACGCTCGTCGCCAGGGCTGTCTTCACACTGGGCGTGGTAGACGAACAGGCGGGGCAGATAGAACAGGCCGGCAAACCAGGTGACCATGAAAATCACATGAAAGGCTTTGACCCACAACATGGCATGCCCCTTTTTTCAGAAGAAATGCAGACCGTTACCATTTCCGCGCTTGTTTCACACCTGTTCCACGCTGGCGCGGGCCGGACGCAGCGGCTTCCCGCCCACAGGGTAACCCATGAATGTCCCGGCTGTGAAGTTTGGCAATGAGGGGTTTATCAGAAGTCTTGACTTACAATCCATGGGTGATTAGATTAAGAGACTCATGGGCGGGAGGGAAGCATTCAGCCGTCCAAGATTAATAACAATAATTACAGAAAAACAAAACTCTTGGCGGCTTCCGGCCGCTTTTTTTTGCCTGTATCCTTGCCTGTAACGGGCCTGTAACGGGCCTGTAACGGGTGTCCTGTCCCAGCACTGTCTGCCCCGGTTCCCGTTGCCGTTTCGCTGTCCGATCTCATCCCCGTTCAGATCCGCCTGCAGATCATGGAAAAAGCCAGGGATGCCACCGTGGAACTGTGGGCGCTGTTTGCCAGCGCCTTTGTTTCGGCTTCGCTCTTGCCAGGGGGGTCGGAGGCCCTGCTGTACTGGCTTGCGGGGCAGGGCCGTCATGAAACGCTGACCCTGCTGCTGGTGGCCGGCGCCGGGAACACCCTCGGCGGGATGAGTTCCTGGGGGCTGGGGCGTCTTCTGGCATGGCGCTGGCCCGGCCACCGGCTGCTGCGAAGGCCCGCGCAGAAGTCGGCGCTGGCCCGGTTGCGGCGCTGGGGCAGCCCTGCATTGTTGCTGTCCTGGCTCCCCGTCGTGGGCGATCCCCTCTGTCTTGCCGCGGGCTGGCTGCGCGTGGGATTCTGGCCGGCCCTGTTGTTCGTCGCCGTGGGCAAGCTGCTGCGTTACGGCGTGGTGCTGGGCATGGCCTGATCGCGGTCGGAGGTCGGATGAGGGAGGCGGCGAGCCGGACGTGATTCTGGCCGTGATTCTGGCCGTGATTCTGGCCGTGATTCTGGCCGTGATTCTGGCAGGGGGGGTGCTCAGCTCAGGAGGCGGCCGGGGACCCGGCACTGGTCAGGTGCCCGGGTGCCACGGCATCGAGGCCGTTTTCGAGGACGCTGGCCTGGAGGCCGTACTGGGCCAGGACGAAGGCGGCGGCGGAGCTGCGCCGTCCCGTCTGGCAATAGCAGATATAGGGCACGGCGGGATCCAGTTCGCGCGCTTCCCGGTGCAGGTCGCGCATGGGGATGTTGAGGGCACCGGGCAGGTGGCCGCGCCGGTATTCTGCGGGCAGGCGCACGTCTATCCAGCGGGCACCGCGTGCCACGGCCTCGCATGCGCTCTCGAAGCTTTGCCAGCGCAGGGTGGGTTGTTTCAGAAGCTGGAGAAAATCTTCCTTGGAAAGGCGCAGCAGGATACCGTCGGACATCATGGAGACCGTGGCATTGCGGGGGTTGTCGGAGATCAGTGCCGCCTCGCCGAAGGTGTCGCCGGCATTCAGCTCGGCCATTTCGATGGAGTCTTCATCGTCGTCGGGATTGCGCGTGACCATGGCCACGCCCTGGTCGATCATGTAGAAATAGTCGCCGGCATCGCCCTGGCGGATGATGACATCGCCTGCCTTGACCACCACGGGTTCGAGGCGGGTGAGCAGGGTCTCGATATGGGCGGGGGGAAGATTGCGGAAGGTGGGTGACTTGATCATGGTCTTGAGCCAGTCACCCTTGTTGATGGTGATGATGCCATCCTCGCACATCACCACTTCCTCTTCCGGCGCCGAGATCTGACCCCAGGTGATCAGGGTGTCCAGCAGCTCCTTGTCGATGTAGACGACTTCCGCCGGCGTGGCGGCGGTAGCGGTGTAGCGACGCGGTTTCTCGTCGGCCACGGGATGCCGGGCTTCCTCGCTGCCGCCCTGGAGAAGCTTCCTGACGGTGCTGCCGGCGCGGGAGAGTTCCAGGCTGCCGCGCAGCAGATAGATGGTCTGCCCGTCGGATTCACCCTCACGGAACAGGCAGGCACCTGCCTCCAGGGTTTCCCGGCGCGAGAGCCGGGCCAGTTCCCGCAGCTGGTCGTGGGCCAGCGCGGAGAGGGGCTCCAGCGCGCGCAGGCTTTCGAGCTGCATTTCCTGTTCCGGTACGGCCATGACTGCGTGTCGTTTCCTGTTGTCGTACGTCCCCATCCCTCGTGATGTATGCCCAGAAGCCGGCATACCCCGGGACGAGGTGAATATCCCCCCAGGTCGCAGGCTGTTCCCGTGGGCAAGCCGTGGTAGACTCTGCTGTCCCCGAGGCCCTGCTTCTTTGCCCCGTCGCCCTGGTATCATCGGCATATTCGGAAAAAACTTCACAAAGTGACCATCATGACGGAACCGGCGGCCCGTATCCGCGAGATCCCCTACAACTACACCTCATTTTCCGACCGTGAGATCGTCATCCGCTTTCTCGGCGAGGCGCAATGGACGGTGCTCAACCGTCTGCGTCGCGAACGTCGCACGGGGCGCTCGGCGCGCATGCTGTTCGAGGTGCTGGGGGACATGTGGGTCGTCGTGCGCAACCCTTATCTCCAGGACGATCTGCTGGAAAATGCGCGGCGCTGGCGTTCTCTCACCCGGGCCCTGCACCACCGCCTGGATCAGATCGTGGCCCGCGCCGAAGACAACGAGCTGGCCCTGCAGCTGGTCGCGGCGGCGCGCCGCGCGGTGCGTGATTTCGAGGACTGGCTGCCCCGCCAGCGTCAGTTGCGCCGGGCGGCCTTGCAGCGCCTTTCGCAGGTGACGCGACGCGACAACATCGATTTCGGCGGCCTCGCCCGCGTCGCCCATGTCACGGACGCCACCGACTGGCGCGTGGAGTTTCCCTTCGTCGTGATCACCCCCGACAGCGAGGAGGAGATCCAGCCCGTGGTGCAGGCCTGTATCGACCTGGGGCTCACCATCATCCCCCGCGGCGGCGGCACGGGTTACACCGGCAGTGCCGTGCCGCTCCATCCCGACACGGCGGTGATCAACACGGAGAAGCTGGAGGGGCTGGGCCCCGTGGAATACCGCCGCCTGCCCGGCGTCGACCGGGAGGTGGCCGTGGTGCGTGCCGAGGCGGGCGTGGTGACCCGCCGGGTGGCGGAACTCGCCGAAAGGCATGGCCTGGTGTTCGCCGTGGATCCCACTTCCCAGGATGCCTGTACCATCGGCGGCAACATCGCCATGAATGCCGGCGGGAAGAAGGCGGTGTTGTGGGGCACCACCGTGGACAACCTCGTGTCCTGGCGCATGGTGACGCCCGATGCCCACTGGCTGGAGGTGGAACGCCTGGATCACAACCTGGGCAGAATCCACGACCAGGCGGAGGTCCGCTTCCGTATCACCCGCTATGCGCCGGACGGCGTGACGGTCCAGGGCGAACCCACGGAGCTGAAACTGCCGGGGCGCGCCTTTCGCCGTGCCGGACTGGGCAAGGACGTCACCAACAAGTTTCTCGGCGGCCTGCCCGGTGTGCAGAAGGAAGGCTGCGACGGTTTCATCACCTCGGCGGTGTTCCTGCTCCATCGCCAGCCCCGTCACGGACGCACCGTGTGCCTGGAATTCCACGGCCCCGACATCAAGGGCGCCGTCGATACCATTGTCGAGATCGTCCGTCATTGCGAAGCCAGGGAGGGCGTCCTGCTCGCAGGGCTGGAGCATCTGGACGAACGCTATCTCAAGGCGGTGGGTTATGCCCCCAAGGCACCGCGTCCCGGCCTGCCCAAGATGGTGCTGCTCATGGACCTGGCGAGTGACGACGAGGACCGCCTGGGCGAGACCGCGGCAGCGGTGGTGCGCATCGCCAACCGGCGCCAGGCCGAGGGCTTCGTCGCCGCGAGTCCCGAGGCGCGGCGGCGCTTCTGGGCCGACCGCGCCCGCACCGCCGCCATCGCCGCCCACACCAACGCCTTCAAGATCAACGAGGACGTGGTCATCCCCCTGGAGCGCCTGGGCGAATACAGCGAGCACATAGAGCGCATCAACATCGAACAGTCCACGCACAACAAGCTGCGCATGATCGAGGCCCTGGATACCTTTCTGCGCGACGAGCTGCCCCACATGCGGCTCCTGCCGGAGTCCGAGGCGAGCCAGGAGGACCGCGCCATCATTGCCACCAAGATCGATGCCGCGCGTGCGCATCTGACCGCAGTGCGCGAGCGCTGGGAAAGGCTGCTCGCACACCTGGACGATCCGGCCCTTGCGCATGAGACACTGTTCGATGCGCCGGCGCGCGCCCGCTGCCGTTCCGGCGACCGGGTCCTGGACCTGCTGCTGCGCCGTGACCAGCGCATCTCCTACCGCAGCGAGGTGGAGCGCCCCCTGAAGGAGATCTTCGGGGGCCTGGAGTATGCGCCGGTACATGCGCGCTTCGATGAAATCCATCACCGCATCCGTTCCGGCCGACTGTTCGTCGCGCTGCACATGC
This sequence comes from Gammaproteobacteria bacterium, assembly GCA_026981935.1. Classification (GTDB taxonomy): domain Bacteria; phylum Pseudomonadota; class Gammaproteobacteria; order SZUA-140; family SZUA-140; genus S012-109. Next base: position 26,845 of record JALSIC010000026.1, on the reverse strand, counting down.
ATGCCGGCGACGGCAACGTGCATACCAACATCCCGGTCAATTCCAACGATTACGAAATGCTCCAGGAAGCGGAGCGTATCGTGGACCGCATCATGGCGCTGGCGGTCTCCCTGGGGGGAGTGATCTCGGGGGAGCACGGCATCGGTCTCACCAAGATCCAGTATCTGGAACCCGAAGCCCTGGAGGCCTTTGCACGGTACAAGGAACGTATCGATCCCCGCGGCGTGTTCAACCGCGGCAAGCTGCTGCCGGGTTCCGGCCTGGAGCGGGCCTACACCCCCTCCCTGCGGCTGGTGCAGCAGGAGGCCCTGATCCTGGAAGAGAGCGAACTGGGCGCGCTCAACGACGACATCCGTCATTGCCTGCGCTGCGGCAAGTGCAAGCCGGTGTGCAGCACCCACGTACCACGCGCCAACCTGCTCTATTCGCCACGCAACAAGATCCTCGCCACGGGCCTGATCCTCGAGGCCTTTCTCTACGAGGAACAGACCCGCCGCGGTGTCTCGGTGCGCCATTTCGACGAACTGGCCGACGTCGCCGACCACTGCACCGTCTGTCACAAGTGCCTGCCCGCCTGTCCCGTGGACATCGATTTCGGCGACGTCTCCATCCGCATGCGCAATATCCTGCGCGCCCGCGGGCAGCAGCGGCTCAACCTGGGCACGCGCCTGGCCATGGCCTACCTCAATGCCACCGATCCCCTGCGCATCCGCGCCTTGCGCACCGGCGTCGTGCAATGGGGCAGCCGCGTGCAACGCCTGGGACATCGGCTGGCCAGGCGCCTGGGGCTGGCCGGCGGGCGGAGACGGCCCGCCGCCACCACCGGGAAGCCCGCCATCCCCGTGCAGGTGATCCATTTCGTGAAAAAGCCCCTGCCGGGCAATCTGCCCAGTCGCACCACGCGGGCCCTGTTGGGCATCGAGGACAAGACTCTGGTGCCCATCCTGCGGGATCCGCAGCGCACCAGCGAGGATACGGAGGCCGTGTTCTATTTTCCCGGCTGCGGCTCGGAACGCCTGTTCAGCCAGATCGCCCTGGCCACCCTGGCCATGCTCTACGAAGCGGGCGTGCAGACGGTGTTGCCGCCGGGTTACCTCTGCTGCGGTTATCCCCAGCGCTCGGTGGGTGACGACCTCCGCGGCCGCCAGATCACCACGGAGAACCGGGTCCTGTTCCACCGGGTGGCCAATACGCTCAACTACCTGGACATCAAGACGGTCATCGTTTCCTGCGGCACCTGCATGGATCAATTGCTCCTCTATCAGTTTCAGGAAATATTTCCCGGGTGCCGCCTCCTGGACATTCACGAATATCTCCAGGAAAAGGGCGTGGCCCTCACGGACGTGCCGGGGGTCCGCTATCTCTATCATGACCCCTGTCATGCCCCCATGAAGCAGCACGATCCCCTGCAGGTGGCTTCGGGCCTGCTGGGCGGGGCCGAGGTACGGCTTTCGGACCGCTGCTGCGGGGAGGCGGGCACCTTCGCGGTCTCCCGTCCCGATGTTGCCACCCAGGTGCGGTTCCGCAAGGAAGAGGAATTGCGTCAGGGGATCCGGGAACTGACGGGCACGACGCAGGTGACCGGGGGCGAGGTGAAGCTGCTGACTTCGTGTCCCGCCTGCCAGCAGGGCCTGTCGCGCTATCGCGAGGACACGGGCCTGGAGACAGACTATATCGTGGTGGAGCTGGCCAACCGTCTCCTGGGCGAGGGCTGGCAGCAGCGTTTCATCGAGCGGGCACAGGCCGGGGGGATCGAGCGGGTGTTGTTGTAGGATGATACGCTGGGCGTCCAGAGGAGTAGAGGATTCAGCAGAGGGCTGATGCCGGATCGCCTTGCTGCACACGGCATGCCGACTGCAAGTCGGCGCTCCTTACGCTTCACGCCTTACCCCTCGCACCTCACACAAATCACTTCCGCAGCAACCAGAAAATCAGGCTCAACACCAGACTGATGAGAACCGCCGTGGTCACGGGAAAGTAGAACCGGAAGTTGTCCCGTTCCACCACGATATCCCCGGGGAGGCGCCCCAGACCGCTCTTGGCGAGCCAGGGCCAGAGGATGCCCGCCAGCACCAGGATGAGGCCGATGGTGATGAGGGTCTTCTGCATGGCGCGGGACTCCCTCTTGAAAATGGCCTCAGGTCAGTTTTCTGACCCCCTGTTCCGTGCCCAGGAGCAGCACGTCGGCGGGCCGACGGGCAAACAGGCCATTGGTGACGATGCCCACGATCTGGTTCAGTTCCGACTCCAGCTGCACGGGATCCAGGATCTCGAGATTGTGAACGTCGAGGATCTGGTTGCCGTTGTCGGTGACGAAGCCTTCACGCAGCACCGGCCTGCCGCCCCGCTGGAGGAGCTGGCGGGCGACATAACTGCGGGCCATGGGAATGACCTCGATGGGCAGGGGAAAGGCGCCCAGGACGTCCACCAGCTTGGAATCGTCGGCGATACAGACGAAGGTGCGGCTGACGGCAGCGACGATCTTCTCGCGGGTCAGGGCACCGCCACCGCCCTTGATCAGATGCAGGTACTTGTTGCTCTCGTCGGCTCCATCCACATACAGGGGCAGCTCGTCCACGGCATTGAGATCCAGCACCGGGATGCCGTGGGACTGGAGCCGTTGGGCAGTGGCCTCGGAGCTGGCTACCGCGCCGTCGATCTTGTGCTTGATGCGTGCCAGGGCATCGATGAAATGATTGGCGGTGGAACCGGTGCCCACGCCGACGACGGTGCCGGCCTCCACGTATTCCAGCGCCGCCTCGGCGGCCATTTTCTTCATGTCGTCCCGTGTCATGCGTGGTCTCTCCCTTCGGGCTGATACAATGCAACCATGATAACCACAGCATGCCTGATTGTCATGAGGCGGCAGACACAGGATGCTGAGCAACGGGAGAGGAATGGCGTGAGAAATCATTATCTGACCAGAATACTCAAGGCACGGGTCTACGACGTGGCGCGCGAAACCCCCCTGGAACGCATGGCGGCGCTTTCGGCGCGCATGGACAACGAGATACTGCTCAAGCGCGAGGATCTGCAGCCGGTCTTTTCCTTCAAGCTGCGCGGTGCCTACAACAAGATGGTGAACCTGAAGCAGGCGGCGCGGGAGAAGGGCGTGATCGCGGCCTCGGCGGGCAACCACGCCCAGGGGGTGGCCCTTGCGGCGCAACGCCTGGGGATCCAGGCCCTCATCGTCATGCCCCGGACCACGCCGGGCATCAAGGTGGAGGCGGTGCGCCACTGGGGGGCACGCGTGGTGCTTCACGGTGACACCTATGACGAGGCCTGCGCCAGGGCCTGCGAACTGGGCGCGGAACGGGGCATGACCTTCATTCATCCCTACGACGATCCCGATGTCATTGCCGGGCAGGGTACGGTGGCGGCGGAGATCCTCCATCACAGTGCCGACGGGCTGTACGCCCTATTCGTGCCGGTGGGCGGCGGCGGCCTCGTGGCAGGCGTGGCCGCCTACGTCAAGGCGCTCTATCCCCGGATCAAGGTGATCGGGGTGGAGCCGGACGATGCGCCGTGCCTGCACGCCGCCCTCAAGCATGGGCGCCGGGTGGTGCTGGACCAGGTCGGCATCTTTGCCGACGGCGTGGCCGTGCGCCAGGTGGGCAAGGAACCGTTCCGTATCGCCCGCGACTGCGTGGACAGTGTGGTCCTGGTGAGCACGGACGAGATCTGCGCCGCCATCAAGGACATCTTCGATGACTGTCGCACCATTGCGGAACCCGCGGGGGCCCTGGCGGTGGCGGGTCTGAAGAAATACGTACAGCGCCGTCGCCTGCGCGACCGGCGCCTCGTGGCCATCAACAGCGGCGCCAACATCAACTTCGATCGTCTGCGTCATGTCGCCGAGCGCGCCGAGGTGGGGGAACGCCGTGAGGCCCTGCTGGCCGTCACCATCCCGGAGCGACCGGGCAGTTTTCTCAAGTTCTGCCGGGTGATCGGCAAGCGGGGCATCACCGAGTTCAATTATCGCTATGCCGATCCCAGGCGCGCCCATGTCTTTGCCGGTATCCAGCTCAATCATGGCGTGGAAGAGAAGAACGAGATCATCGCCCAGTTGCGCAGCCGCGACTATCCCGTGGTGGACATGACCGACAACGAGATGGCCAAGCTCCATGTGCGTTACATGGTGGGGGGGCGTGCCGGTAACGTGGCGGACGAGACCCTCTATCGTTTCGAATTTCCGGAGCGACCGGGGGCGCTCCTGGACTTCCTGAGCTGCATCGGCCAGCGCTGGAACATCAGCCTGTTCCACTATCGCAACCATGGCGCGGCCTATGGCCGGGTATTGGTGGGCATTCAGGTGCCCGCGCAGGAGAGGGGCGAGCTGCGTGCCTTCCTCGACGGCCTGGGATACGAGTACTGGGAGGAGAGCGGCAACCCGGCCTATGAGCTGTTTCTGGGAGGGGTTTCCTGAAAAGCCTGCGGGGCTTTCCTCAAGTGAAAAGGCCCGCCTTGGCGGGCCTTTTCACGGTCAGGGTGGTTGAAACCGGCTTTGCCGCCGGTTCATCGACCCTGTCACTTCTGATTACTTCTTCTTTGCTGCGGCTTTCTTCTTTGCGGCAGCTTTCTTCTTGGTGGCTGCCTTCTTTTTGGCTCCCGCCTTTTTCTTTGCTGCGGCTTTCTTCTTGGTTCCTGCCCGCTTCTTGGCAGCGGCTTTCTTCTTGGTTGCGACTTTCTTCTTGGTTACGGTCTTCTTCTTGGCGGTTGTTTTCTTTTTCGCAGCAGCTTTCTTCTTGGTGGCTGCCTTCTTTTTGGCGACAGATTTTTTTGTGGCCATTGTATGTCCTCCAAGTGTTAAACGCAGTTAAGTATAAACATCTTTGCACATAATGCCAGTGTTTGCGCAAAAAAATTTATGTTCGAGAGAGTGTATCGACGATCGCCATCGATTCTTGAAAAAAACGCCATGCAGTCGGCAGGACACGATGGTTGCATGTGCCGGGGTATCGGGAACAACACGCGGCCGGCGCGACATGTAAGCGGGAAACACTATGGATACAGGTTCGCGGACAGTCGTGCAGCCGCCATGAAGTACGGTGCTGTCCATGAGTTCTCGACGCTGCAGTCGATTATGGAAGGGTTGTTCTAAGGGTTGTTCCGTTCGGCCAGAGCCAGAATGAATTGCCATTGCGCCGCCGTGACGGGCATCACCGAGAGGCGGCAGCCACGCTGTACCAGCGGCAGTTCAGCCAGTTCGGGGTGCTGTTTCAACTCGGACAGTGGCACGGGGCGGGCCAGCGCGCCCAGGAAACGGACGTCCACCATGTACCAGCGCGGATTGGCGTGTGTGCTCCGGGGGTCGTGGTAGGGACTGTGGGGGTCGAAGGCCGTGTGGTCGGGATAGGCGGCCCGGCAGATCTCGACAATGCCGACGATGCCCGGCCTGACACAATTGGAGTGATAGAAAAAGGCCTGGTCGCCCTCCGCCATGGCACAAAGGTAGTTGCGGGCCTGATAATTGCGCACGCCGTCCCAGTGATCCCGTCCCCCCGGCGCCTTGCGCAGGTCGTCGAGACTGAAGACGGACGGTTCGGATTTGAGGAGCCAGTAATTCATGATGAGAAGTGGTAGAGACGTTGTTCCGTGACGAGGCCTTCCATGGGGACGTCCCAGGACCGGCATGGCAGACTGCCTACGCGCTGGAACTCATAGGCCACGCCATAGAAGCGGGGCTTGCGCCAGTGGCATCGCCACAGCAGGTGGGCCAGCGTGCGGTCGTAATAGCCGCCGCCCATGCCCAGGCGGTTGCCCTGCGGATCGAAGGCTACCACCGGCGCGAGTACCAGGTCCAGCTCCCAGGGCCTGGCCAGCCAGTGGCGGGGGCGGCGGGGTTCCGGAATGCCGAAACGGTTGTGGCAGAGGGGGTCGCCCGGGCGGTAGGTGGCGAACCACAGACGCTTGTTGCCGATGCCGTTGAGCACCGGCAGATAACAGCGTTTGCCCATGGCCCAGATGCGCAGCATGACGGCAGTGAGGTCGACCTCGCCATTGCAGGGAAAGTAGCAGGCAATGCGCCGGCTGTTGCGTAACAATGAAGAACCCGCCAGCAGCCGGGCCACGTTCAGGGCGGCAGCACGGCGTTCCTGGCGAGAGAGTCCGCGCCGCCGTGCCCTCATGCGGCGGCGGATGGCGGTGGGGTTTATGCCTGATTTTGTACCGGGTCTTGTGCCGGTCATGAGGGCATGGATCGCAGTCGATGGAGGGACGATAGAGGAAGGGCACCCTCCGCAGTCGCCGTCGTGAACTTTCGCCCTTGAACCAGCGGTTCAGGTGGGGACAACGGTGATATCGCAGGCTTTTCGCTCACAGGCGAACTTGCACAAAAATATCAGCTCTCTGTCCCCCGGGCAGTCAATTAGGCTCAAGAGTTTTTTCCGGTTCACTAACGGGCGCCGCAGGGGATGCCCCATAACCCGAATGCCTTACAGTTCCAGCTGCCGGCTTTTGTCCAGGATGGCCTGGACCCGTTCCTGCACGGCCTGCAGCTGCGGGGTCATCCTTTGTTCATAGTGCCTGACCTGCCGCTGGCATTCCAGCAGCTCATGGGCAATGTTCAGGGCTGCCATGATGGCAATACGGTCCATGCCGATGACCCGCCCGGTATCGCGCACTTCTTTCATTTTCTGGTTGAGATAGCGGGCAGAGGCCAGCAGCGCATCCTGTTCGTCCTCACTGCAGGCGACACGGTATTCCTTGTCCAGGATCTGGATGGTCATGGGCTGGGGGGTGGTCTTCACAGTTCCACCTCCAGGGCCTTGAGGCGCGTGATCATGCCCGCGATCTTGTCCTGGGACATCTGGTTCTTCTGCAGCAGCTTGTGCCGCTCGGCCTGCAGCCGGGTGTTCAACGCCCGCAGGCGTTCGTTCTCCTCCTGGAGCTTTTCACACAGGGCGATGAGCTCGTCGATGGCGGCGACGAGGCGTTCGATGTCCGGTTGCGATTCGGTATGGCTTTCCATGCATGTCACTATAGAGGGGCTGCTTTTGCGGGTCAATGAATTCGTAAGGGGAATTCGTGAGGGGCTGGCTGCCGAAGGCGTTTGTGTTTGTTCTGCCGAGAGGGTATGTTATTGATTGTATTGCATTGGTGAAAGTGGCGGGGTCCTCTGCCGGGTTAATAATTCTGGGCCGGATGGATGGTGAAATGAAATGTCCCGGATCAAGGCGCAAGGCGCAGGCCATGGCAGCGCCCTGGTCAAGCTTTGCAACGCCGAGGCGGAGCATTTCAGACACCAGACACCGGTTCACGAATTCATCAGAGGTTCCCTAAGCGGACTGCTATGGAATTTGCCGAGGTCAACGCGGCCTTCAAGAGACTGGGTATCGCCCAGGAGATTTCGGAGTCTCACGGACTGTTGTGCGGCTTGTGGTGCGCAAGCGGTGGCGTCAGTCTCGATGTGTGGCTGCGCCTGATGCGCAACGAGGATCTGCCCGCCCCGTCCGCGAAGGAAAACGGGGATGATGGGAAGGACGAGGAGGCGGGCGGCAACAGGGTGCCGGCCGCAGCAGCGGCGGCCGGGGAAGACGAAAAGCCGGCCGCCAAGCCGGACGAAGAAGTGCTGCAGCGCCTCTACCGCGAGACCGTGGACCAGCTGGAAAATCCGGCATTCGGCCTGCGCCTGCTGCTGCCCGATGATGAACAGCCTCTCGGCCTGCGGACGGAGGCGCTGGCGGACTGGTGTAAGGGTTTCCTGTTCGGGCTCGGCGTGGGCGGGGTGGAAAACTATCGGCAGACGCCCGCTGCCGTGCAGGAAATCGTCAAGGACTTTACCGAAATCACCCGTGCCTGTCATGAGGAGAACGAAGACAGCGAACTGGACGAGGTTTCTTTCATGGAGGTCATGGAATATGTGCGGGTCGGGGCCATGCTGGTCTACGAGGAACTCCAGGCGAAACGCAGGGAGCAGATGATCAGCGGCGACCGGGTGCTGCACTGAGCGAGGTCCGGCCCACGTGAAGGAGTTTGCCGCGCGTCGCCGACGCCTGATGCACATGATGGGCCGGGGCACCATTGCCATCCTGCCCACCGCGCCTGTGCGCCTGCGCAACCGCGACGTGGAATATCCCTATCGTCCCGACAGCGATTTCTACTATCTCACCGGTTTCCCCGAGCCCGAAGCGGTGGCGGTGCTGCTGCCGGGGCGCAGCCAGGGCGAATACATCCTGTTCTGCCGGGAACGCGATCCCGGGCTGGAGGTCTGGACCGGCCCGCGCGCGGGGCAGGAAGGCGCGCGCGCGCACTATGGTGCCGACGATGCCTTTCCCATCGGCGATATCGACGACATCCTGCCGGGACTCATGGAGAACCGGGAAAAGGTGTTCTACACCATGGGAAGCTGCCCGGAATACGATCAGCGCATCCCCGAATGGCTGCAGCAGATCCGGGCCAAGTCACGGGCCGGGGTCCATGCGCCGGGGGAGATCGTCGCCCTGGACCATCTGCTGCACGAGATGCGCCTGTTCAAGAGCCGGCGCGAGATCTCTCACATGCGCCGTGCCGCCCGCATCAGCGCGGCGGCTCATCGCCGTGCCATGCAATGCTGTCGTCCCGGCCTGTACGAATACCATCTGGAGGCGGAACTGCTCGCCACCTTCATGCGCCATGGTTGCCGCAGTCCCGCCTATCCGCCCATCGTGGGCGGCGGCGGCAATGCCTGTGTGCTGCATTACACCGCGAACGATGCGGAATTGCGCGACGGTGACCTGGTGCTCATCGATGCCGGCGCCGAATACCGGCACTATGCCGCCGACATCACCCGTACCTTTCCCGTCAATGGACGCTTCACCGCGCCCCAGCGGGCCATCTATGAACTGGTGCTGGCGGCCCAGGAGGCCGCCATCGCCAGGGTGCGCCCCGGCAATCACTGGCTGGATCCGCATCAGGCCGCGGTCCGCGTCCTGACCCGCGGCCTGCGCGACCTGGGCCTGTTGCGGGGAGACCTGAGGCATCTGCTCAAGAAAGAGGCCTGTAAACGGTTCTTCATGCACCGGACGGGTCACTGGCTGGGCATGGACGTGCATGATGTGGGAGACTACAAGGTGGGGGATGCCTGGCGCCTGCTGGAACCGGGCATGGTGCTCACCGTGGAGCCCGGCCTCTATATTCCCGCCGGCAGCCGGGGCGTGGCAAAGAAATGGTGGAACATCGGGGTGCGCATCGAGGACGACGTACTGGTCACCCGTGACGGTTGCGACATTCTCAGCAAGGATGTGCCCAAGACGGTGGCCGAGATCGAGGCGCTGGTGGGAACGGCATGCGAGTGAGCAGGGCAGGCCGGGGAGGACTGGGGTGAGGGCGATGAGGGTGATCTCCCTGGTGTGGTATGGTATTGCGCATCAGCCCGGCATATTGGTCTTGCGGCGCACCCATGACGCATCCTGCATTGCACATCACTTTACCCGCGACGACGGGGGATGATTCCCGGTCTGTCATACAGGCATGAACGAAACCGGCGACTATGATCTGCTGATCATCGGGGGCGGCATGGTGGGCGCGAGCCTGGCCTGCGCCCTGGCGGGCAGCGGCCTGCGCATCGCCGTCGTCGAAGCCGTGCCCCTGCGCGCCGATGATCAGCCCAGTTACGATGACCGCAGTATCGCCCTGGCCTACGGCACCCGCTGCATCTTTTCCGGCATGGGGCTGTGGGAGGGACTGCGGGATGCCGTGACACCCATCCGCACCATCCATGTCTCGGACCGGGGACACTTCGGCATCACCCGCCTGCGGGCGGCCGACTATGGCCTGGAGGCCCTGGGTTACGTGGTGGAGAACCGGGCGCTCGGGAGGCTCTTCGCGGCGCGCCTGGCTTCCCTCGATGACGTGGCGCTGCTGTGCCCGGCCAGGCTGGAAAGCCTGGACGTCGGGGACCGCACGGCCTGTGCGGAGGTGGAGATGGCGGGCGCCCGGCACACCCTGCGTGCCCGCCTGGTGGTGGGTGCCGATGGCGGGCGGTCCCTGGTGCGTCGCCTTGCGGGCGTGGCGGTGCGGGAATGGGATTACGGCCAGAATGCCCTCATCGCCAACGTGACGCCGGGTCGCGGCCACGCCCATGTCGCCTATGAACGCTTCACCGACAGCGGCCCCCTGGCCATGCTGCCCATGAGCGGCAACCGCTGTTCCCTGGTGTGGACGGTGCGGCGGGGAGACGAAGCGGCGCTCATGGCGCTGGACGACGAGGCGTTTCTGTCCCGCCTCCAGGCGCGCTTCGGCCGGCGCCTGGGTGTCCTGCGCAGGGTGGGGCGGCGCCAGGTCTATCCGCTCACCCTGGTCCGCGCCACCGGCCGTCCGCCCCCGCGCCTGGCCCTCATCGGCAACGCCGCCCATACCCTGCATCCCATCGCCGGACAGGGATTCAACCTGGGACTGCGGGACGTGGCGGCTCTCGCCGAGGTGTTGTGGACGGCACGGCGCCGGGGCGAGGACCCGGGGGGGCGGGATGTCCTGGCGCGCTACCACCAGTGGCGTCACCGCGACCAGCAGCGGGTGATCGCCCTGACCGATGGGCTGGTACGGCTCTTCTCCAATGAATCGCCACCGCTGGTGATGATGCGCAATCTGGGGCTCACTGCCTTGCAGTGCCTGCCGCCGGCCAAACGACTGCTGGCGCGCCAGTTCATGGGCCTGGCGGGACGCCTGCCCCGGCTGGCGCGGGGCCTGCGCCTGCGCGAGGGGGTGGATTGACCATGGCCCAGCGTTTCGACATCGTCATCGCCGGTGGCGGCATGGTGGGGGCCACGCTGGCCTGTGCCCTGCGCGACAGCGGCCTGCGCATCGCCGTGGTCGAGGCACGGCGTCCTGCCCGTGACTGGCCGCAGGACAGCGTTGACCTGCGGGTCTCCGCCATCAGTGTCGCCTCCGAGCGTATCTTCCGCGCCCTGGGGGCATGGCCGGCCATGGCGGCGCGGGGCATCAGTCCCTTTCTGGAAATGCAGGTGTGGGATGCCGGCGGCAGTGGCAGCATCCACTTCGACAGTGCCGACCTGGGGCAGCCGCGCCTGGGACACATCATCGAGAACCGCGTGATCCAGGCGGCCCTGCTGGACCAGCTCGACACCTGCGAGGCGGTGGAATTGATCTCGCCCGCGGTCCTTGCCTCATGGCAGCGTCACGAAGAGGGTCTGCGCCTGCAGCTGGAGGACGGCAGCGAATTGCGCACCCGCCTGCTGGTGGGGGCAGACGGCGGCGCGTCAAGGGTGCGGACGCTCGCGGGCATCGCCACCCGGGGCTGGAGCTACGAGCAGCGCGCCGTGGTGGCGGTGGTGGAGACCCGGCTGTCCCACGAGCAGACTGCGTGGCAGCGTTTCCTCCCCACGGGCCCGCTGGCCTTCCTGCCCCTGCGGGACGGCCGCAGTTCCATCGTCTGGTCTACCACGCCGCAGCGCGCCGAGGCACTGCTGGCCATGGACGAGGCGGCGTTCTGCAAAACCCTGGGTGAGGCCTTTGACCTGCGCCTGGGCCGGATCCTGGCCGCGGGCCCCCGCGCCGCCTTTCCCCTGCGCCTTCAGCACGCCCTGCGCTACGTGGACCATCGGCTGGCCCTGGTGGGTGATGCGGCGCACATGATTCATCCCCTGGCGGGGCAGGGTGTCAACCTGGGACTGCTGGATGCCGCGGCCCTGGCCCAGGTCATCGGCGAGGCCGTCGCCGCCGGTCGCGACTTTGCCGCGCCCACCACCCTGCGGCGTTACGAACGCTGGCGCAAGGGAGACAACCTCCTCACCATGGGGGTCATGGACGGCTTCAAGCGCCTGTTCGGAAACGACTGGCCCCCCCTGCGCCTTGCCCGCAACCTGGGTTTGCGCCTGGCGGACCGCGCCGTCCCCGTGAAGAACCGGCTCATGCGCCACGCCATGGGTCTGCGGGAGGATCTGCCCGCCCTGGCGCGCGGCCCCCTCTTCGGTTGCTGAGTCGGGGCCGCAGGCATCGTGCGTGTTTCAGGCGAGGCGTAGCTGTGGGTCTGTTTGAAATCATCGCCGTGCTCATCTCCCTGGCCGCCCTGTTCAGTTATCTGAACGAGCGTTTCATCCGCCTGCCCGCGACCATCGCGCTCATGCTCATCGCCCTGCTCCTCTCCCTGGGCCTGATTGTCCTGGACCTGCTGGGGCTGGGCATGGCGGAAAGGGCGGAGGTCCTGCTGGGCCAGGTGGATTTCAACCAGACCCTCATGCACGGCATGCTCAGTTTCCTCCTCTTCGCCGGGGCGCTGCATGTCAATCTCGAAGACCTGGCAAGGCAGAAGTGGGTGATCGGCCTGCTGGCGACCCTGGGCGTGGTGTTGTCCACTTTCATCATTGGTTTTCTGAGCTGGTGGTTGTTGGGGCGCATCGGTATCGAGTTGCCCCTGATCTATTGCCTGCTCTTCGGCGCCCTCATCTCGCCGACGGACCCCATTGCGGTGCTGGGCATCCTCAAGACGGCCAATGCGCCCAAGAGCCTGGAGACCAAGATCACCGGGGAGTCTCTCTTCAACGACGGCATCGGCGTGGTGGTCTTCCTGGTGATCTTCGGCATCGCCGTGGAGGGCCGCGAGGCCGGCGTGGTCTCCGTGGCCGAGCTGTTGCTGCTGGAGGCGGGCGGCGGGATCCTCTTCGGCCTGCTGCTGGGCGGACTGGCCTATTATCTCCTGAAGAGCGTGGACAACTATTCCGTCGAAATCCTGATTTCCCTGGCGGTGGTCACCGGCGGCTATGCCCTGGCGGAGGCCCTTCATCTCTCCGCCCCCATCGCGGTGGTGGTGGCGGGACTGCTCATCGGCAACCATGGTCGCCTGCTGGCCATGTCGGCGCACAGCCGCGAACACCTGGACACTTTCTGGAAGCTGGCGGACGAGATCCTCAATGCCGTGTTGTTCGTCCTCATGGGGCTGGAGATCCTGGTGCTGACCTTCTCCGGCCAGTACCTGGTGGCGGGCGTGTTGCTCATCCCCATCGTTCTGTTTGCCCGCCTCGTCAGCGTCGCCGTGCCCGTGGCCCTGCTGCGCCACCGGCGCCGCTTCAGCCCCCATGTGGTGAAGGTAATGACCTGGGGGGGCTTGCGCGGCGGCATCTCCGTGGCCCTGGCCCTGTCCCTGCCCGACGGTCCCGAGCGGGACGTGATTCTCGTGGTGACCTATGTGATCGTGGTCTTTTCCATACTCGTTCAGGGACTCACCATCGGTCGGGTACTGAAACGCGCCTCGTTGGACGCGGAATGAGAGGGAAGTCGCTCATCCAGGCGCAGGCAGCGGCTTCGCCGCCTGCAGCACACCCTGGTTGACCACCCGGTTACGCCCGCCTTTCTTGGCCGCATAAAGTCCCTTGTCGGCCTGGCACACGAGCTGGTTGCCATCGAAGTCGGATCCGGCCGTGGGATCAAAGGTGGCGAGGCCGATGGATATGGTGACCTGGAAGCGTTCGCCGTCCGCCAGTTCGAAATGGCGCGCCGCGATGGCGCTGCGAATGCGCTCGGCCACTTCCGTGGCGGCGGCGCTGTCGGTCTGGGCCAGCAGGGCGGCGAATTCCTCGCCGCCATAACGGGCCAGGACATCGTTGCCCCGCAACTGGCTCCGGATCAGCGTGGCCACCTCCATGAGCACCCGGTCCCCCACCTGATGGCCGTAACGGTCGTTGACCTGCTTGAAGTGGTCCACGTCCAGGAGCAGGCAGGTCAGGGGGTGCGCATCGCGTTTCGCCGCGGCCACCTCCTCGGCCAGGCGCTGGTCGAAGAAGCGGCGGTTGTTGACGGCCGTGAGCGTGTCGGTGAGACCCTGGCGCTTGAGGCGCTCGTGGTTGACGGCATTCTCCAGGCAGATGGCCACAACCGCTCCCAGGTGTTCGAAAAAGTCCGTGCGCACCCCGCGCACGAAGCGGTGGGCGGCGTGGCTGCCCAGGTTGAGGCTGCCGATGAGGCGGCCGTGGCGCACCAGGGGCAGCAGGGCGACACTGGCGGGGCGGCGCCGGCCGGGAAACAGGGCGGCATGCTGGCGCGGCCGGTAGGGTCCCAGGGTGGGGAAGAGGGAGCGGGGATAGAGATGCGCCAGGCTGCCGGGCTCGGTGGCGAACATCAGCGTGGGGTGTTCCAGCAGCTTGCGGTTCTGGGACTCCAGGATGCGCTGGATCTCGTATTCCGGGTCCAGCAGGATGAGCGTCACCGTGTCCCACTTGAACGTGGAATAGTCGGGATAGAGCAGGGTCTCCATCAGCTCGGAGAGGGCGTTGATGCCGATGAGGCGCAGTTCCAGGGCCTGGAAACGGCGCAGCTTGCGCTCGTTCTCGCGCGCCTGGGCCACGAATTCCTCCAACTGGTGCCGCAGCAAGCGGTTGTCGGCGAGGAGATCCTTGGCGGTGGGCATGACGCTTCCAAAGATACAGGATCCGGGCGGGAAGATACAATCACGGCAGCGCCTGTACGGAATCACCGGCACAGAATCACCGGTACAGAACGGCTGTCGGCCAGGACCCTCAGGCCCCGGTCCTTTCCTGACCCAGTTCCTGGTTCAGTTCCAGGCGCTCCATGAGGTAACACAGACAGTCCTGCCGGATCACCTGGCTGTCCAGCGTGAGCATGGAGGGCATGACCGGCACGCGGGTGCGGATCTCGTCGTTGTCGTAGCTGAAGAACGACTCGTTGACTTCCCGGTCCGCCTCGTCGCGGACTTCGAGGCGCACGGGACGCGGGCTGTTGATGCGGCCAAAGCGCGTGGCCGGTGGCAGCTCGCAGAAATTGAGCCGGTCCAGGTCTTCCTCGAACTGGATGTCGGTGGCGGTGCGGCCGAAGCCGAAACTGATGCCGGGCGGAATCTTCACCTGGGCCACGGTGTGGAACAGGTCGATGTCGCCGCGGGCCACGGGATGCCGGGGAACGGCGTTGAGCCGGAGCACGGATTCCAGGAAATTGTGCGCGTGCGCCACGCCCTGGGGATCGCCCGGGCGGCCGCATTCCAGGGTGACCGCCGGGCACAGGCGGGCGAATGCCGCCGACTGCACGCCGGCGGGGCGGGTGAAGTAGACCACGGTCCGGCTGAAGAGGGCGGCCAGATGGAGGAAGCCGTGTTCGAGGCGGTTGACGCAGGCGTAACGGGGGTTCTGCCCCGTATTGTTGTGGATGTCCACGCTGGCAAAGACCTCGCGATGGGCCATGCTCCGGACCACCTGCTGCATGATCTCGTGCTCGGGGGTTCCCTCGCCCTCCCAGATGCGGTTGTAATCGGGCTGGTGGTCCAGGCGGCGCAGGCCATAGCGGGCCGCGGCGACGTTGCCGATGAACAGGGACAGGGCGCGGGGCAGCTCGCGCCCGGCGTGATGACGCAGCAGTGCCTGGATCGCCAGCAGTCCGCTGTATTCGTTGCCGTGCAGGAGGATGGACACGAACAGGGGCGCGCTGCGCCGTCCCGGGAGATGAATCAGCGTCGGTCCGGGGAGGATCTCGTGGAGCTGCCTGGCCTCTGCTTCCAGCAGTCCCGCGGGCAGGTGTTCCGCAACGTTCAGCATGGCGGCGTCACAGGTATCATTTCACAGGGGATTTCACAGGGGATTTCACGGGGGGATTTCACGGGGGGATTTCATAGGGGCCATTCGTGTACCGGCTTGCCGCTTTCCTGGCGTGCCAGGTAGGCGGCGGTGAGCGTCGCCATGTCACACTGGTGTCTTTCCACATAGGCACGCTGCCAGGCGGCGCCGGTCCGGCCGCTGCGCACGCGAGACTCGACGATGTCCAGGTAGCGCTCCCCCACTGCCGGGTCCAGGCCCAGTGCCGCCAGGCCGCGGCGCGCCAGGGGCAGGAGTTCCTCCAGCAACAGGTCCTGTATGTTGCCCCGCCGGCCATCCAGCCATTCGACCTTGGCGCGCAGGCCGTTGCGGGCCGCGGCGTAGAAATTGCGGCGTGCCGTATCGAAGTCCATGACATCCTCTGGTGGCGGTTGCCGTGTGGCCAGGGCCTGTACCAGCCCGAAATAGAAGGCGGCGTTGGCGAAACAGTCGGTCACCGTGGGGCCTGCGGGCACGACACGATGCTCGATGCGCAGGTGGGGCCGGCCTTCCGTGTCGAAGCCGATGAGGGGGCGGTTCCAGCGCCAGATGGTGCCATTGTGCAGGCGCAGATGGGCAAGGCGTTGCGGGGGCTCGTCCATCACGGCCGGCAGCAGGACGGGAAAACAGGCGAGGTTTTTTTCATAGCACTCGTAGAGGCTGTCGCGGACGAAGCCGGTACCGAAACTCACCCGCCGCTCGGCGCCGCACTCCGGTGAGTCGTAGCCGCCCACGGCGATGGCCTGTTCGAACAGGGGGATGCGGGTCTCGTCCCAGAGATCCTTGCCGAAGAGATAGGGCGAATTGGCGCAGGCGGCCACCATGGGCGCGGACAGGATCAGGGAGGCATTGAAGAAGCGCCGCGCCTGGCCGGCGCCGATCTGCAGGTGGATCTGGAACGAAGTGGCGGCGGCTTCCAGCATGACGTCGTAGTGAGCGGTGCGCAGGTGCTGGCGTCCCTGGATGTCCAGGCCGATGGGTCGGCCGCGGCGCAGGCGCAATACCTGTTCGTTGAGCGCCCGGAAGCGTTCCATGTCCGACATGTTGGCGAGGGTGAGATCCTGGTCGCCCACCGTGGGCAGGGTGCCGATCATGAGCATGTCGCAGTCGAGCGAGCCGGCGATGCGCCGGCAGCGCCGCCAGGTCTCGGCCAGCTCTTCCTCCATGGTGGCGAGGGCATCGCCCTGGAGGGGCAGGGGCCTGCCGTTCATTTCCACATTGAAACGCGCCAGCTCGGGCACCACCAGGATGTCGCCGCTCAGATTCAGAAAGCGTTCGTTGAGCGGGGCGGGATGGTAGTTACGGTCCACCAGCCAGGCTTCCAGTTCGAAACCGCCACGCGGATGGTCCTCGGCGAACACGCCGGACCGGAACCACTGTTCCAGCAGCAGGGTTTCTTCCCTGAGGCGCCGCGTATAGGCCTTGAAGTCCTGCTTGTTGAAGCGGCTGGTGGCGACTTCCTTACCCATGTGGAGGGTCCTTGTGATGGAAAGCTTGTACGATGGCTGCCAGAGAGATTACCAGAGAGAGTGTCAGAGAGATTGCCCGTGATTATGGGATATTTCGTCCCTTGCCGGCAAAACTTGTGGTGCAGGGCTCAGGCATCACCGCGCTGTTCCGAAGCGGTGTTCTCCAGCATGGCACGCAGCCTCTCCAGGCGCCGCGGTGTGCCCACGTCCAGCCAGGCACCGTCGTAGCGTTCGCCGCTGACCTCGCCCGACGCCGCGGCCCGGCGCAGGAGAGGGGCGAGGGGGAAAGGGCCCGCGCTGCAGTTGTCGAACAGGCGGGGATCGTAGAGGCCGATGCCGCTGAAAGTGAGGCACTCCCGGATATTGTCCGGGGCGCAACCGGCCACCCGGCCGTCGTCGGCGAGCGCGAAGTCGCCACGGGCATGATGGGGAGGGTTGGGCACCAGCACGAGATGGGCCAGTCCCGCCAGGGCCATGCGCAGGCGCTGGAAGGGATAGTCGGTCCAGATGTCGCCATTGATCACCAGAAAGGGATCGTCCCCCAGCAGGGGCAGGGCGTGAAGGATGCCGCCGCCGGTCTCCAGGGGGGATTCGCCCTCCCGGCTGTACTGGATGCGCAGCCCGTAGCGGCTGCCGTCGCCCAGGAATGCCTCGATCTGGCTGCCCCGGTAGGCGAGGTTGATGACGATATCGCGGAAGCCCGCAGCTGAGAGCCTTGCCAGATGATGCTCGATGAGGCGTCGCCCGCCGGCTTCCAGAAGGGGTTTGGGCGTGTGATCGGTGAGGGGGCGCAGGCGCTCGCCACGTCCGGCCGCCAGGATCATGGCCTTCATCGGGACACTCCGTGGGGGCGGGCGTCGCTCTCGGCAGGCATCGTTCAGACAGGGGTTTCGGGGCGCAGCGCCCGTCCCAGCAGTGCGTTGACCGCTTCCAGCGGCGCGCGTCCGGCGTGCAGCACCTGGCAGACCTGTTCTGCGATGGGCATCTCGATGTTCCGGCGGCGGGCCAGCGCGGCGATCTCGCGGGCCGTTTCCACGCCTTCCACCACCTGGCCGATGGCCTCCAGGGCCGCCCGTACATTGTGCCGGCGCGCCAGGGCCATGCCCAGGCGGCGGTTGCGCGACTGGTCGTCGGTGCAGGTGAGTACCAGGTCACCCAGTCCCGCCAGGCCGGCGAAGGTCTCCGGCCTGCCGCCCAGGGCCACGCCCAGGCGGGTCATCTCTGCCAGGCCCCGGGTGATGAGGGCGGCGCGGGTGTTGGCACCGAAACCCAGGCCGTCGGCGATGCCGGCGGCGATGGCCAGGACGTTTTTCACCGCGCCGCCCACTTCCACGCCGACGAGATCCGCAGAGGTGTAGGCGCGGAAGCGGTCGTTGTGCAGCAACTCCGCCCAGCGCCGGGCAAAGTCCGGTGTCGAGGCGGCCACGGTGACCGCCGTGGGCAGTCGCGCGGCCACCTCCCGGGCGAAGGTGGGGCCGGAGATCACCGCCAGGGGGCGTGCCTCGCAGAATTCACCCGCCACCTCGTGGAGCAGCCGCCCGCGCCCCGGTTCCAGGCCCTTGGTGGCCCAGGCCAGGCCGCAGCGGGGAGGGAGCAGGGGGGCGGCCAGTGCCAGTGTCTGCCTGAATCCGGCGCTGGGCACGGCAATGAGCACATCGGAGACCCCGGCGCAGGCCTCTTCCAGGGCCGGGCAGGGGGACAGAGTCTCCGGGAAGGCGACCTCGGGGAGATAGCGGCGGTTGCTGCGCGCGAGGCGCAGATCCTTCATGTGGCCGGCATCACGCCCCCACAGCTGTACGCGTGCACCGTTGCGGGCCAGCAATACCGCCAGGGCCGTTCCCCAGGAGCCGGCCCCCAGCACGGCGATGCGGGCGTCGGCGGCTGGCGCCTTATCCGCTGTCATCCGGGCCTGTCATTGCTGCCGGCCCGCCGGGGGTGGCAGGCGGGAAGTCTGTCCCGAAACCGGCATGCCTCAATGGGATGGGGCGGATGGTGGCCCAGCTTGTTCCGGTTGCTGTTTCTTGCGCACTTGGTCATCGTAAATGGCATCGAAGTTGACCGGGGCGAGGAGAAATTCGGGAAAGCCGCCCTTCTTGATGAGGTCGTCCAGCGCCTGGCGCAGATAGGGAAACAGGGTGTGGGGGCAGATGGTGCCCAGCAGGCGGGCCAGCTCCTCCCTTTCCAGGCCCCGGATGTCGAAGATCCCGGCCTGTTGAACCTCGGCCAGGTAGGCCGTCTTGTCGTCCATCTTGGTGGTGATGGTGGCGGTGAGGGTCACCTCGTAGAGGGTCTCGGCCAGGGCGACGGCGGCATTCTGCAGCTGCACGCTGACATCCGGCTGCCATTGGGCCTGGGAAAAGATCTGGGGAGCATTGGGGGATTCGAAGGATGCATCCTTGACATAGATCTTCTGGATGATCATCTGGCGTTGGGGCGCCTGGGCCGCATCCCCGCCTGTATTTGGGTTGGCGTTCGTGTTGTTTTCCGACATGCAATGTCACCCGTGGTTCTGAATGAATGATCTGATGCCCGTTGCTGTGACCAGGAGTCTGTCGAACTTAGAGCTGGTCTACTGCGCCGATGGGAGAGCGCCCGAATCTCCCCGATTTCTCGTTGCGCAGTCCCACTATGTGCCTCAAATCGTGGAGATTCGTTCTCTCTCCCACCCTGCTCGCTATGATCGCCTGAATCCGGCAGACTCCTGGGTCCTGCTGCAGATGGCAGCTATTCTGCACCGACGCCCCATTCGTGTCGAGTGCGTATCGAGGCAGGCCCCGGCTTTGTAACGTTGTAACGTTTTGCAAGTGCTGCCGCGCTCCGGCCGCGGGGGTCAGGCGCCGGTGGTGCGTTTCTCCGCGGATGCCGTCGTGGATTCCCGGTCTGGTTCCGGGAGGGCCGGCGCGTCATCGTCGTGCGTGTCCTGCGTTGCGGAGGATTCCTCCGCGCCCCCGGTGACCAGGGGGAGGCCGGCCCCCTGCCATGCCAGCACGCCGCCATTGAGCTTATAGACGGCCTCGAAGCCTGCTTTCTTGAGCTGGCCAGCGGCCACCGCCGCCCGCTGGCCCGTGCGGCAATAGACGACGACCTTGCGTCCCCGCCATTCCTCCAGTTCGCCGAGGCGGTCGGGAAGCTGGTCATGGGGGATGTTGCGCGCGCCCAGGATGTGGCCTTTTCCGTATTCCTCCTCGCTGCGTGTGTCCAGGAGGGCGGGCTCGTCCCGGTTCATGAGCTGGACCATCTCGTTGGGCTTGAGTTCGCGAAAGCCCAGAAGTTTGTCGCGGGCCATGTTCATGGCCAGCAGTCCCAGCACGATGAGCAGGGCCAGGAAGAGCAGCCAGTTGTTGAGGATGAAGTCCATGCGTTATGACTCTCCTGTGTGAGTAGAGGCCTTGACGAAAGGTGCGGAGAACGGGCCAGTGGAACGGATCCTGATCAGCTTGTGATTGGATGCCTGTCTGGAACATGCGATCGACAGCACCACAGGTGGGGCATTCTAGGCGATGGGGCGCGGGCGGCGCAATATGCAGGTTGACACAGACGGGTTAACTTTTGCGCCGGAAAACACTATCATGGCGGCCCGCAGTCAGGATATCCTGCCTTGTATCGAACTTCCGGAACCCAGGACACATGAATCACAAACAAGCCCGTCTTCCCGCCGTGCGGCCGCTGGCGCTCATCGTGCTCGACGGCTGGGGGCATGACGAGGATCCGCGCTGCAATGCCATCCTCGCGGCACGCACACCCCACTGGGATCGCCTGTGGCGCGAGTGCCCCCATACGCTCATCGAGGGCTCGGGGCAGGAGGTGGGCCTGCCCCGCAACCAGATGGGCAACTCCGAGGTGGGGCATCTCAACCTGGGTGCCGGACGTATCGTCTATCAGGAATACACCCGTATCGAGAAAGCCATTGCCGACGGTGAGTTCGAACGCAACCCGGTGCTGGTGGCGGCGGTGGACAAGGCCGTGTCCGGCGGGCGCCGCGTCCATATCCTGGGCCTGTTGTCACCGGGGGGTGTGCACAGTCACGAGGCGCAGATCCAGGCCATGGTGCGTCTCGCCGCGGCACGCGGGGCGAAGGTATGTGTCCATGCCTTTCTCGACGGTCGCGACACGCCGCCGCAGAGCGCCGCGTCCTCCCTGGAGGCCATGGAGGCATTGCTGGCGTCCCTGGGGCAGGCGCCCATTGCCTCCGTGGTGGGCCGCTATTACGCCATGGACAGGGACCAGCGCTGGGAACGCACCCGGGCCGCCTATGAACTGCTGGCCTGCGGCAAGGCCGGCTACGTGGCGGACAGTGCGGCCGCGGCCCTGGCCGCGGCCTATGAGCGGGGCGAGACCGACGAATTCGTCAAGCCCACCGCCATCGTTGCGGAAAACGCCGGTTCACCGGGTCCCTGCATCATGGAGGCGGGGGATGTGGTGGTGTTCATGAATTTTCGTGCCGACCGCGCCCGCCAGCTGACCCGGGCCTTCATCGAGACGGACTTCGATGCCTTCGAGCGGTGCTGTCGTCCGGCCCTCGCCGAGTTCGTGAGTCTCACCGAATACAACAAGGCATTTGCCATTCCCGTGGCGTTTCCGGCGGTGAAGCTGCGCAACGTGTTCGGCGAGTACATCGCCTCTCTGGGACTGCGGCAGCTGCGCATCGCCGAGACGGAGAAATACGCCCATGTGACGTTCTTTTTCAATGGCGGTGAAGAGCGGCCCTTCCCCGGCGAGGAGCGCATCCTGGTGCCCTCTCCCAAGGTGGCCACCTACGACCTGCAGCCGGAGATGAGCGCCCCCGAGGTCACGGACCGGCTGGTGGAGGCCATCGCTGCGGGACGCTTCGATGTCATCATCTGCAACTATGCCAATCCGGACATGGTGGGGCACACCGGCAACATGGCAGCAGCGCAACGGGCCATCGAGGTGATCGACACCTGCCTGGGGCGGGTCAGCGAGGCCGTGCGCCGGGCCGGCGGCGAACTGCTCATCACCGCCGATCACGGCAATGCAGAGCAGATGTGTGACCGCGCAACAGGCAAGCCCCAGACCGCCCATACCGCCAATCCCGTCCCCTTCGTCTATCTCGGGCGGCCGGCCCGCCTGCGCCAGGGAGGGCGCCTGTCGGATGTGGCGCCCACCATGCTCTATCTGATGGACCTGCCCGTGCCGGAGGAGATGGAAGGCCGTTCGCTGATCGAACTGGTGTGAAGTCTTTTTGGCAGACAGTGTGCTAATCTCATGCAATGGCGATCGCATGTTCCGCCCGCCCCGCCGCCCGATGCCTGTGGCCCTGGCTCCTTCTGGTCCTGCTGCCCTGGGCGGCATGGGCGGCCGGGGACGATGACAAGGCGGCCCGGCTGGAGGCCTTGCGCCAGCAGATCCAGACCCTGCGCCAGGCCCTGAACGAGGACCGCGGCCAGCAACGGGTACTGCGTCAACGGCTGCAGCGTGCGGAGAAGGAAATCGGCCGCCTGAGCCGGTCCTTGCGCGAGACCCGTGCCAGACTGTCCGAACGGCGCCAGGCGCTTGCGGATCTGCGCCGGCGACGCGACGTCAGGCAGCGCGAGCTGGAACAGCACCGGGACCTGCTGCGCCGCCAGGTCGTTGCGGCCTATGCCATGGGACGCCAGGGCGATCTCAAGATCATTCTCAACCAGCAGGACCCCGCTGCCATCGGGCGTGCCCTCACCTATTACGATTATTTCAACCGGGCCCGCGCGGAGCAGATTGCCGTCATTCGCCGCCATCTCCAGGCGGTGGCCGAGCTGGAGGCGGAGATCGACCGCGAAACCCGCCGCCTGGAACGCCTGTCCCGGCGCCAGGCCCGGCAGATGGCGGAGAAAGAGACGCGCCTCGCTGAACGTCGCCAGGTGCTGGCCAAACTGGAACAGGCGATCCGGACCAAGGAGCAGCGCCTGCAGGCCTATCTTGAGGATGAGCGGCGCCTGACGCGGCTGCTGGATCAGATTCAGGAAGCCCTGACCGATATACCATCGGAAGAAGGCGACATGCTGCCCTTCGCGGCGCTCAAGGGTCGGCTTGCCTTGCCGGTGCAGGGACGCGTCAGCGCCCGCTTTGGCCAGCGCCGTCTGCGCAGCGGCCGGCTCAAGTGGCAAGGCGTGCTGCTCAGCGCGCAGGAAGGCACGGCCGTGCGCAGCATCCATCATGGCCGGGTGGCCTTCGCCGACTGGCTGCGGGGCTTCGGCTT
Organism: Gammaproteobacteria bacterium; assembly: GCA_026981935.1. Taxonomy (GTDB): domain Bacteria; phylum Pseudomonadota; class Gammaproteobacteria; order SZUA-140; family SZUA-140; genus S012-109. Next base: position 3,665 of record JALSIC010000026.1, on the reverse strand, counting down.
GCTCATCATCATCGATCACGGTGGTGGTTATATGAGCCTGTATGCCCACAACCAGAGCCTCTACAAGAGCGTGGGTGAATGGGTGTCGGCGGGCGAAGTCATCGCCACGGTGGGCAGCAGCGGCGGGCGCAAGCGGCCCGGGCTGTATTTCGAGATCCGCCACAATGGCAAGCCCGTGGATCCCCTGCGCTGGTGTCGCAGGGACAGCAGGCAGGGGTGAAAGTGTCCCAGCCACCGGGATGCCGTATCGTTATGGGGCGCTATTCAAATCAGCAGGGGCTTTCTGTTAGAGTAGCCGTAATTTTCGAGGTATTGACCGGCTGGCGGCCGGCGAGACGGGAGTTTCCATGAATACGACGACACGCAACTTTCTGCTCCTGAGCCTGGGACTGATCCTGGGTGTCATGCTGACCGTCGGCCACAGCGTCTTCGCCGACAGGGATGCCATCGAGGCCGGCCCCCTGCCGCTCAAGGAATTGCGCACCTTCACCGACGTCTTTGCCAACATCAAGGCCAACTACGTGGAGCCGGTGGAGGACAAGGAGTTGCTGGAGAACGCCATTCGCGGCATGCTCTCCGGTCTCGACCCCCATTCCGCCTATCTGGACGAGGAGGCCTTCGAAGAGCTGCAGGTGGGTACCACGGGCGAGTTCGGCGGCCTGGGTATCGAGGTGGGCATGGAGGACGGTTTCGTCAAGGTGATCGCGCCCATCGATGATACGCCCGCCCAGCGTGCCGGCATCGCGGCCGGGGATCTCATCATCCGTCTCGACGACACCCCCGTGAAGGGGCTGACCCTGCGCGAGGCGGTGGATATCATGCGTGGCAAACCGGGCACGGACATCACCCTGACCATCGTCCGCGAGGGGCTCGATGCCCCCTTCAAGGTCACCATCACCCGCGCCATCATCAAGGTGACCAGCGTCAAGCATCGTCTCCTGGCGCCCGGTTTCGGCTATGTGCGCATCACCCAGTTCCAGTCCAATACCGCCGACAACCTCATGGAGGCCATCAAGACCCTGAAGAAGGAGAACGGGGGCAAGCTGGACGGCCTGGTACTGGATCTGCGCAACAACCCCGGGGGCGTGCTCAGCGCCGCCGTGGACGTGGCGGACACCTTCCTGGAACAGGGTCTCATCGTCTATACCGAGGGCCGCGCCCCGGATTCCGAGGTGCGCTTCAAGGCCACACCGGGAGATGCCCTCGACGGCGCCCCCATCGTCGTGCTCATCAACGTCGGTTCGGCCTCCGCTTCCGAGATCGTGGCGGGTGCCCTGCAGGATCACCGCCGCGCCGTCATCATGGGGCGGCGTTCCTTCGGCAAGGGATCGGTGCAGACCGTGCTGCCCATGAAGGACGGCACGGCCCTCAAGCTCACCACGGCCCGTTACTACACCCCTTCGGGCCGTTCCATCCAGGCCGAGGGTATCGAGCCGGACATCCAGCTGGCCAAGGTCGAGGTCTCCGTGGTGGAGAACGAGGACTTCGAGCCTGTCACCGAGGCCGATCTCAAGCGTCACCTGGAGAACGGCACGGAAGGCGACAAGGCCGTGGCCGGGGAAGAGGACGCGGCGGCCGCCATCGGCAAGCTGCTCAAGGAGGACTACCAGCTGTTCGAGGCGCTCAATCTCCTCAAGGGCCTGTATATCCTCAAGCAGCAGGCGCCGGCCGCCAGTTGAAAGGCCAGTACCGTTGGTATTTTCGGTTATTGAGACTTACCTGGATGCACGATATGAGTAGCCCGATGAGAGCGAAGCGAAATCCGGGATGAATGGCGCCTTTCCCTGGATTTCGGCCCTGGGGGCCTGCATCGGGCTACACCATGGCAGTCAATCAATAATGTAAAATATAGTATGACCCCAGGCCGGGCAGAGATGCCTGGCAAGACGAGAAATAACAACAAGAAAGACTTTTGATGCGGCGTTGCTTGATGGCGGTTTTCACCGCGGTGCTGTGCACCGTACAGGCCGCCGTCCCCGCGGAAACCGCGCCGTCCCCCCGTCCCGCCATTGCCATTATCATCGATGACCTGGGCCAGAAGCTGGGGGCCGGGGTTCGCGCGGTGATGCTGCCGGCCCCGCTGACCTATTCCTTCCTGCCTCACACCCCCTATGCAAAGTCCCTGGCGAGACTGGCGCATGCGCGCAACAAGGAAGTGATGATGCATCTGCCCATGGAGGCGCTGGATCACCGCCCCCTGGGACCCGGCGGACTGCATCCGGGCATGTCGCGTGACGAGTTCGTGCGCGTGGTGATGGAGAACCTGGCCAGCGTGCCCCATGTGCGGGGCATCAACAATCACATGGGCAGTCTTCTCACCCAGAAGGAACGCCCCATGCGCTGGCTGATGGAGGAAATCGTCCGCCTGCGGCCGCTGTATTTCATCGACAGCCATACCAGCAGGCACAGCATTGCGCAGGCGGTGGCACGGGAATACCACATTCCCACCCTGCGCCGTCACGTCTTCCTGGACCACGAGCGGGAACCGGCCGCCATCGCCCATCACTTCCGGCGTCTGCTTGCCCTGGCCAGGCGCCAGGGCGTGGCGCTGGCCATCGGTCATCCTCATCCCGAGACCCTGGCCTTTCTGGAAGCGGCCCTGCCCCGCGTGGCGGCCGAAGGCATCGACATTCTCCCGGTGTCCCGGCTCATCCAGCGTGCCGCCATGCTGGAGAGCCCCGGGAACGCCCCCTTGCTGGCCCGGCGCCCCGCCGCAACGCTGCCCCAGTAAGCGCTGCCGGCATTCCCGGCGGATCGGATTTTTGCCATGATGGGGCCTGCCTGAATTCAAGCAGGAGGAGAATCACACCATGACAGCAAAGGTATTGGTACCCCTGGCCCAGGGTTGCGAAGAACTGGAAGCGGTGACCGTGATCGATCTGCTGCGCCGCGCCGGTATCGAAGTGGTGACGGCGGGGCTGGACGGCGAACCCGTGCGCGCCAGCCGCGGGACCGTCCTGGTGCCCGACACGACTCTGGATGCGGCCCTGGATGAAGACTTCGACATGGTGGTTCTGCCCGGCGGCCTGCCTGGTGCGGATTACCTGGACGAGGACCCGCGCATCCAGGCCCTGCTCAAGCGCATGGCCGGGGCGGGCAAGTACACGGCGGCCATTTGTGCCGCCCCCAAGGTGCTGGCCCGCGCAGGCCTGCTGGCAGGGCGCTGCGCCACCGCTTATCCCGGCGTCCTGGAGTCCATGGATCTGCCGGATGTCACCTTGACGGGTGAGGCGGTGGTGCGCGACGGCACGGTCATCACCTCGCGCGGCCCCGGCACGGCCATGGATTTCGCCCTTGTCCTCATCGAGTGCCTGGCCGGGCGCACTGTCCGCGAAGACGTGGAGAAGGCGCTGGTGCGCTGATTCGGAGGACGGAGGACAGAGGACGGATGGCGGGATCGCCGACTTGCAGTCGGAAAGGGGTTTGCCGGGTACAACCCGGCGCTCCCAATTCGGAGGACGGAGGACGGAGGACAGAGGACGGATGGCGGGATAGCCGACTTGCAGTCGGCAAGGGATCTGCCGGGTACGATCCGGCCCCGCGGTTCGGGGGGTGGCGGGATTCAGTGGGCGCCGGGGCGGGCGTGGTAGAGGACGATGAGCGCCAGGCCGCCAAGGATCCAGCTCGGCAGGGGGATGCCGGCCAGCAGGCCCCCGGCCTGTTCT
>JALSIC010000025.1 GCA_026981935.1 Gammaproteobacteria bacterium | reverse complement strand
CAGCGAGAAATGACGGAGAAGCGTGGTCACAATGACAAAGTACTATGGTGGCAATGGCAAGGAGGTGCGGCGGGAATGACATATCCCTGTCATTTCGAGCGCAGCGAGAAATCTTGGGGGCAGTGGGACGGGATTTCTCCCTTCGGTCGAAATGACAGGAGACTTGTCATTCCAGCCTCCCTTTGCCATTCCAGCCCCTCTTTGTCATTCCGAGCGCAGCGAGGAATCTGAAACCACCGGCACAGGATCTCTCCCTACGGTCGAAATGACAGGGAAGTGAGGGCAAAATGACAAAGGAGTGTGGTCGAAACGAAGGAAATGTGGACGAGATGACAAGGAGATGCCGGCCCTCGGGACTGCATCCAGGCTGCACGACGGCCGTCAGTCACTAATACAAGTGTCAACAGACAGGGGCGCCAGCCACCAGCCTCCCGGCAAAGGTAGCCAGCCAGCAAACAACGAGGCGGCTTCTTTGTGGAGGTTACGAGGTGAGACATACGGCGCTGCTCGCATTTTCGTTCCTGTGGTACACACCACAAATCCTGGCGGAAACACCAGCGGAAACCCGTGATGAAACGGCACGCATAACGCCCGTTCTCGTCATCACGGGCACGCGCACGGAAAAACCGGTGCTGGAGACCCCCGTGCGCACCGAGGTGGTAAGCCGCGAGGAAATCGAAAAAACCCACGCCCGCGATCTCAAGGAGGCGCTTGAGGACGTGCCTGGCCTGCTGCTCAGGCCCATCCATGGCAAGACCGGTTACGAAGCGTGGTTGCAAGGACTGGACTCCGACCGGGTGCTGATCCTGATCGACGACGAACCCGTCACGCCCAGCACGGGCTCCACGGTCGATCTCAGCCAGATCGGCACCATGGACATCGAGCGCATCGAAATCGTCAAAGGCGCCACTTCGGCACTCTACGGCAGCAGCGCCATGGGGGGTGTCATCAATGTCATTACGCGCCGACCCGGTACCGGGCCGCGCTACCAGATCAGCCTGGACGGCGGCAGCTATGGTGACAAGAACCTGAGCGGCAATCCCGGGGAATTCAATACCCGCCGCCTGGCGGCCCATTTGGCCGTCCAACGCGCAGCCGGCCGCCTGCAATTCAGTGCAGATCTTCGCGACAGAGCGGGGTATCGCCTCGATCCCGATGCCTTCCGGTCTGAAGGCCCGACAGGATCCAAACGCAATTTCGATCTGCGACTGGCCTGGACACCGGATTCGCGCACGGAGATCTGGGTCAAACCACGCCTCTACCGTGAGGACATCAGCAACAAGCTCTCAAGATTTGCCCCGGGAACGGGAGAAATCAGAATGAAGAAAAACGAGATCGCCGAGCGTATCAGCGCGACTCTGGGACTCGAGCGCGCAACGGATAACGGTCGGCTGCGCGGCTGGATATTGCGGGAAAACTGGTCGAACATCACCCAGCAGGATGCCATATCCACCCCAGAGATTGAACAGCAGCGCACTGCGGAAATCGATACCTACCGCGCCGAACTGCAGTGGGGCCGCGCCTGGGGAGAACACCATGCCCTGACGGCCGGATTGGTGCTGGGAGAAGAGACACTCAACCAATACCAGGATCGCTCGGGTGAAGCACGCATCACCGAAGTCGACGACAAACGACGACGACACCTCGAAATCTATCTGCAGGACGATATTTTCCTCGGGGAACGCTGGGAAGTCGTCCCTGGCATCCGCGTGCAGGACGACAGCGACTTCGGCTTCTATGCTGCACCCAATATCAACATTCTGTTCACACCTGACTGGTTCAACGATGTCACCACCAACGTCCGGCTGGGTGTGGGGCGCGGCTACCGGGTACCCAACCTGAAGGAGCGCTATTTCGTCTTCGACCACAGCCCCCTGGGCTACATGATCATCGGCAATGACGCGCTCGAACCGGAGCGTTCAGACAGTTATCAGTTCGGCATAGAGTTTGCGCGCCCAGGCAGATTCCGCGCCGAGATCCACCTGTTCCACAACCGGATCAGGGAACTCATCGACACCGACATCAATCCTGAGCAGTCGATTCAGCGGGGACTGCTGATATTCGAATACCGCAACATTGCCCGCGCCCTGACCCAGGGCGTGGAGGTCAACGGCAACCTCAACCTGGGACGTTTTGACATAAAGGCGGGCTACACACTGCTCGACAGTGAAGACCGTGATACCGGAAAGACGCTGACCGAGCGCCCCCGTCATCAGGTCAAAACCGGCATCGACTACCGCAACCCAGCCTGGGGCACGCTGTTTTCCTTGCGCGGCGTCTATCAAAGCGAGGAGTTCATAGACGCGGACAACCAGGTGGCCTCTCCTTCCTGGAGCACCTGGGATATCAAGCTGACCCAGCGCATATCCGGCGGATTGTCTGTCTTTGCCGGCATCGACAACCTCACCGATCAACACCGGGATCCCAATACCCCCGATGACTTCCGCCCCCGCGCAGGCCGTTTCATCTACATGGGCATCCGTTTGGAGGGGCGGACGTGATGCCCTGCCCGGCAGTCTGTCGAGAGCGGGTTGCGGATAAACCCAACGTGCAACCCTCCCCCCGTACCGTGGCCCGCTCTCCACAGCTTGTCCCGGCCAAGCCAGACGCCATGGCCATGAGTTCAATTTGGAGGATGAAATCATGACGAAGGAGAAAACCACGAAATCCGGCCGCAGGCTACACGATGCGGACATCTGGAAACCCTATATGCTGGGCATTGCAATATTCATCGCACTGGCCATGACGGCCTATGCAGCCTACTGGTGGGGCAGTCGCCCCCAGGTCCATCCCCTGTCAGAACCTGATGCCTCCCTTCATTCCCCTGAGTCACCTGGAACCGAGCCGGAAACCGAAATGGAATCTGAATCCCGCTCCGGATCGGTACCTGGATCCGTGCGGCAAGAAATCGAGTCCCGCATCCTCAACATGGAGGCACAGCCATGAAATCCACTGTATACAAGCACACACACGCGGGCCTTTTCCTGGCCATGCTGCTCATGGCCGGCTGCGGAGGCGGTGGTGAAAACGGCAATCAAACGCCCAATGCCAACAACAATCAGCCGGCCAACCCCAGCAACTCACCAGGCAACGCTATGGTGACCGTGCAGATCGACGCCACGGCGGGCGGATTCGGCGCCGACCCGAGCGATCCAGCCAACAAATACGCCTACTTCAACCTGGATACCGGGCAGGTGGTGAACATCAGCGACGCGGACGCTACCGTCAGCGGTGCCTGGCACATGGCCTTCAAGCGCGCCAACATCAAGCTCAACGGCGGTGTTTCCGGTCCGGGTGCAGTGCGCGGGGCCGTGGCCGACGCCCAGGAAGACTTCTACGACGCCGCAGGCGAACCCGATGTCTCGGTCTTCACCAATGCCACGCCGGACAGCGAACTGGCGGCCTTCGAGGCCGTCACCAGCGCCGACGGCCTCTCTTTCGTAGCAGACCGTCTTATTCCGTATATCAAGGGCGACGGCACCGCCGATGGCTGGTGGCTCTACAGCGGGCCGCCAACACACACCGTATCGGCCAATCCCGACCGATGGTGGTTGATCAGGTCGGCCGCGGGTGACAGTTACGCCAAATTCCATGTCACCAATATCGTGCAGGCGAGCCGAGACATCACCCTGGAGCTGTTCATCCAGGGTGTGTCGGACAGTGCGTTCTCAGCCACGGCCACGACATGGACGGCTGCCATTGGCGCCAGCGGCGGGAGCCGGTGTTTCGACATCGATATTGCGACAGAAGTGGATTGCACCGCCGCCACAGCCGATTGGGACCTCAAGGTGGAGGTGGCCGGCAGAGACTGGAACATCTGGACCAACGGGGGTGTTTCCGGCAAGGGCAAGGGGGGCGCATTCGGCCCCTTCGACACGGCCACCGCTGGAAACTACGCCAGCGGCACCACCAGCCCGGGTGGCAGGGACATCCGTCGCATGTACCGCCAGGACAGTGCGGGCGGCATTTTCAAGGACAGTCCATGGTATGCCTACAGCCTGCAGAAAAACAACAAGCTATGGCCCAATTACCGTGTCTACGCCATTGATACCGGCACGGGCTTCTTTAAGGTGCAGCTTCTCAGCTACTACGATCAAGCCGGCGTCAGCGGCAACTACACCGTCCGCTATGCGCCACTCACGGGAACGAGTCGTTTCGAGAACGTCTCAGTCTCATTGACAGAATGGGCAGTAAGCCCTGACAAGACCGTGGTCGACTCAGGCCCCGTCAGTTTTACTGTCACCAACGATGGCCCGTCCGACAACCACGAGTTCGTGGTAATCAAAACCGATCTGGCACCGGACAGCCTGCCCGTGGATGCCAACGGAAACGTCGATGAAAACGGCGCCGGCATCACGATCATCGGTGAAATTGAAGGACTTGGTGTGGGTGAGAGCGCCCGGGCGACTTTCGATCTTGCATCGGGCAAATACGTGTTGATCTGCAATCTCTGGGATGCGGGTGAGCAGGAGGCCCATTACACCATGGGCATGCGGGCCGCGTTCGAGGTCCGGTGAACCATTCCTGCCCATGCCACAAGGAGAGAACCATGAAAGCGAAAGACACTCCGACATCACGCGACAACCGGTACAGACGACACCATAAAACAGCGGCAACCCACCAGTCTGCGAGCCAGGGCCTTGCCAAGGTAAGCGATGGCCTTTATGTCCCCCGAAGAAAACGGTCAAAAGCTGTCTGAAGGCCGGTTGAAACCTGTTTGGCTGTCCGTCCGCAGACTGTCCGCCGGTGTCCCGCTCCAGCATCTCCTCTCCACCGGCACAAGACAGGGACGGGCGGCCTTTTTCCCGGGGTCTGCATTCGGCGTACAGCTCGATGAGACCATATATGGATGCAAGTCCCGAATACCGGACCCCGGAAAAAGTCAGGATTCATCCAAGAGATGCATGTCATGTATTCAAGCAAAATCTCAACAGGGAGGACACCCATGCGACACCGAACCAAGCAACAGTTGGCTGTTATGGCAATCACGGTACTTGCAATTTACTTTATGGTATTCATGATCGCTGCATTGCCGTTGAAAGCAATTGCTGCGCCAAGCAAGACAGGATTCCTCGTCGTAGCCGAGGACCGCGGCTTTCTCGGCAATCAGGAAATCGAATCCGTCATAACGGACTTCCAGGCACGATACAACGCCTGTCTGGCCCTTGTCGGCCCCGAGCGCCAGGGTATCGAGGACGGTTACCGCGCCTATATCCAAGAAGCAATCACGACACTGCGTGAGCGTGGCGCGGAACACATCGTGGCCATCCCCCTCTTTGTCTCCGAGGCGCAAGCAGTGCTTGTGCAATACCGTGATATCATCGAGCGCATGGCGGATCCCCTGCCCCTCTCATGGGCACCCGCCATGGCAGAGAGCTATCTCACGGCGCAGATTCTTCTCGATCGGGTCACCTCATTGAGTCGTCGGCCCGAGCAGGAAAGGCTGGTGATTCTTGGAGCGGGTGCAGCCAATGAAGCCGATGCCCTGCGTATCAAAAAAGATCTCGAAAGACTGGCGCGGGACGTCACTTTACGGTTCAGATTCAAGGAAATCACCTACCAAGTCTATTACGATCGCAGCGCGCCCGACCACGAGGCCAGAAATGAGCAGGTGGACAATGTCATCATTCGTACCGCCGCAAAGCGTGGACGAACGCTCCTCGTCCCCTTCGTGATCGGCCCCAAGTTCGACCAGCGTATGTCCATGGCAGGCTGGCTGCAGCGCAAATTTGCTGAATACGATATCACTTTGGGAAACCCTGTCATGCCCCATGACGATATCCTGACCTGGCTGCGTGCCAGCGCCAACCGCCACCTTCGGCCCGTGCCGGAGCGCATCGGCGTCCTCATCATGCCGCATGGATCCACCCGGCCTTACAACGACGGCCTGAAACGCGTGATTGCCCCCCTCAAGAAGCAATACCGTGTCGAGATGGCCCCGGGCATGGGTGACCCTCTCATCCTCGAACAGGCCGTCCGGCGCCTGGAAGACGGAGGCATCACCCACATCGTCTTCGTTCGCATGTATGCACTCAAGAATCACATGAAGGCGCGCACCGACTATATCCTGGGGCTCAGTGACGAACCACCCAAACGAGGCCACGGGGCATTACCACAGAGAATCCGCAGCAGCGCCGTTTTCACCACCTTCGGCGGCTATGAAGAGTCCCCGCTCATCGCTGAGATTCTGCGCGAACGTATCCTGGCAATCAGCAAGGCGCCGTCCCGGGAGACCGTCATTCTCCTCGCCCACGGCAGGATGGAGGATGAAAATGACCGGCGCTGGCGGGAGGTCATGGAAAACAACATCCGCCTCATCAAGGCCGAGCTTACCCAGCCCTTTCGCGACATCATCGCCATGACCCTGCGCGAAGACTGGCCCGACAAGCGGAAAGAGGCGCTGAACAAGATCAGACAGGTCATAGAGCAGGGGAACGAAGACAACGGCCGGGTGTTGATCATCTCCAACCGTCTGTACGGTTCAGGCCCCTATCCGCGCCTGCTCGAAGGTCTCGAATTCACGCTGAACGGACAGGGGCTGGTACCCCACCCCAATATCACGCGCTGGCTGGAAGAAGGTGTCCGCATGGCCCTGCAGGGACTCCCCACGGACCGTCGTTGATGGCATGGTAAAGGTTGTTCGTAACAGGGAAAGCACCCCCACGGCGGAACGCGGCATACGCGGACGGGCATCCCTGCAGGGGGTCAATCGGCAGGCTTGCCTGGGGGGGGGCCCGGGTATTCCCCATTGCCATCGAGACCATTGCCCGAGGTCAAGGGCTTGTTGACGAATCCGTGTTCCATGGCGTAGTAGATCAGTTCCGCGAAATTCTTCATCTGCATCTTTTCCAGGATACGGTTACGATGCGTGCTGATGGTCTTTTCGCTCAATGACAGGCGCTTGCCGATTTCCGCATTGCGCAGCCCGGAAGCCAGAAGGCAGAAGATCTGAAATTCGCGATCACTGAGCCGTTCGTGGGGCGCCACCTCACCGTTGGGCGTGAAGCTCTGCGCAAGACGCTGGGCAACAGACAGGGTGATGTATTTCTCGCCCCTGCCTACCGTCTCCAGGGCCTCCAGCAATTCCTCGCTCCGGCAGCCCTTGGTCAGATAGCCCGACGCGCCCGCTTTCAAGGCACGTATGGCATACTGGTCCTCACTGTGCATGCTCAATACCAGCACGGCGACATCCGGCCAGCGGGCCTTGATCTCCTTCAAGACTTCCAGGCCATTCATCTCCGGCAGCGTCAGATCCAGCAGGACGACATCCCACACGCCTTCCTCCAGCTTTGCCAGGACCTGGACACCCGTGGCCGCCTCGCCGATCTCCTGAAAGGTCGTGTAATCGGCAAAGATCTGACGCAAGCCACTGCGCAGGATGGCATGATCGTCTGCGATCAGAATGTTCATTTTGGTCCCTCAAAATCGAAAGAGGCAGCGCCTCACCCACTCCTTGGGGTGATCCGGATGCGCACGAAGCCGGTATTCTTCCCTGAGGTACCCCAGGAATATACGAACTATAGGCTAGTCTAGCCAATCACGGCAAGAAATGACAGAGATTTATCTGTTTGAATTATTAGGAATTTTCTTGTGTTTGTAGGACAAACCTGACTGCCCGCACGTCTCGCCAGGCGGCGAGCCGGGCGCGCCGTGACCTGGATTCACAAGAAATATTGCGCATGGGCGGAATGACGAGGCGCATTTCGGTACTAAGACAATCGATAGTAAAGCGACCTTCAGAGCGGCCCAGGCGTTCCGGATCAAGGCGCGGCCCGCAGGGAATGGCTGGCCCTTTCCAAGGGTCGCAACGCCGAGCCGGGACGCCTGGGCCGCTCCCTCCGGGCGGGCGGTCGGGCGGCCATTCGCGGTGTTGCGGCGGCTTGCCACAGGCGCGCTATGGCGGCGCCACCGCGCCTTGCGACTGACCGCCCGACCACCCGCTGAAGGTCGCTTTACTATCGATTGTCTTAGTAACGAATTCGAAAATCAGGCGAAGGCCGGCAATCAATCGGCGGCAGCGCGGGCGATGAGGAAATCGAGCACCGCCATCATTTCACCGACACTGTGAACCATGGAGGGATCGACGCGATACCGACCGTCGATGATGATGCTGGGCGCACCTTGTATTGCATAGCGCCTGCTCATGATGCGGGCCTGGCGCACCTTGCGGGCTGTAAAACGGCTGTGGAAAGCGCGCCGAAAAGCGGCAGGGTCCACACCCTGTTCTGCAAAGAAGGCCACCAGGGCCTCTTCGTTGTCCATGCGACGCCGGTGCCGGTGAATGGCGGCATACAAGGGCTCGTGAATACGCTCCACCACGCCCAGGGCCTGTGCCGCATAAAAGGCACGGGCAAGGAATATCATCTGCTCGTTGGTGATCGCCGGCATGCGCCGGAACGTGATCATGGCACGATGCCTTTCCACCCAGCGACGCAGCTCGGGTTGTACCACGAAACAGGTCCGGCAACCGTACCAGAGCAGCTCCACCACCTCCACCCGGCCCTTAGCCGATACCTGAACCGGCTGAGGAGGATCGATCAGCTGATAGTGCACGCCGGCCTGAAAGGCCGGCGGTGCGGCAGCCTGGGCGCCCGCGATACCCAGGACCAGGCACAGTACGAGGGCCAGAGAAAAATCCGCTCTTCCCCTCACACTCAACGCTCGCTATTGCACGGGCTGGACGGGGATCTCACGTCCCGCCACGGCAGGCGCATCACGCCGTGGGCTGTTGCGCTCCACCCATTGACGCCCGCCTTCTTCCAGCCATTGAGCTTCTTCGGTGGACAGTGGCCCACGGGACAGGCGGCTGTCCCATTCCCACAGGGCGGCACGCGCTCGGCGCACGTAGGGATCCCCCGGCGGCGCCAGGTGAATATAGGTCCGCATGGCGCCCAGGGCAGCCGGCAGGTCGCCGCGGTGTTCGAAGATCTCGGCCAGTCCCCAATAGGCGTTACCCTGATAGGGGTCCAGCTCGATGGCGTTGCGGAAAAAAGCCTCGGCCTCGTCATAACGCTGCAATCCCAACAACGCATAGCCCATGTTGACATGGGCATCAGTGAGCCTGGGCGACAGGACCAGCACCCGGTGCAGCGCCGTGGCGGCATGCTCATATTCCCCCGCATGGAGCATCATGACTGCCTGCTGGAAGCGCATCGTGATCTCGGCCAGGCGAGGATCGTCCTCCACCGCATCCCCTGCCCTCTCCTGGAGCGGAGCGTGTACCAGCGGCGTGGCGGTCTTCTTCGGAGAAGGCGCAAGCGGCCGGTAGTCCAGCTCCATATTGAAAGGCAGCATCACGATGGCCAGGGCCACTACAGCCACGGCCGTGAGCGACAGGGTGGATACGGTACTCTCTGGCGGTGCAAGCATTTTTCAGATCACTCCTTTATGAGCCGCCTCGCTGACAAAGGGTGTGCCGAAATAGGTAAAGAAGGCGAACACGAAGATGCCGATGATGGCCAGGGCGCCGACTCGGATGGGAATGCGGTAGGTCAGGCGGGCATGCAAAGCGGCGCCAATAAACAACCAGTTGAGAAAGGAAGAGGTCTCCAAGGCATCCCAGGCCCAGTAACGACCCCAGGCATCCTGGGCCCAGACGGCGCCCGCGATGAGCATGAGGCTGTCGAAAATCAGCGCCAGGATCATGAAACGCCATGCCAGGTGATCCAGCACCTTGTCCGGCGGCAGGCTGCGAAAGAACGGCGCCAGGCGCTGAATGCCACGCATCAGTATGATACCGGCAAGCCCTGCGCCCACAAGGCAGAAAGCAAGGAAAAACTTGCCGAAGCCCACGTGGGCCCACAACCACTTATTGTAATAAGTTGGAGGATAGGCACTGTCCACAGGTTCTATCATCAGCACCCATGCCCCCATCAACAGGAGCACAGGCATCACTACGACGGCAGTTGGCCTGATCACAGGCAGGCGCCAGTAGGCAATGGCATAAACCAAGCCCAGGCTGAAAAGCTGACTGATAAGCAATTCAAAGAGATTGACAAAGGGTCCATGACCGATACGCAACCAGCGAACAGCAAGCGATATGGTCAGCAGCAACACGCCCGCCGTAATAAGCAGCAGAACAGCAGACTCATAAGTACGAGTGACTGCAGCACCCGCAGGTCCACTGCGGGCTCGAACCACCCCGTAAACAGCCAGCAGGGTTGCGAGCATATAGGCCGCGAGCCCCGTATAAAACCAGGGCAGTTCAGTAAAAACTTCTTCGCCGTTCATAAGGACTTACCTCCCCCTGCGTTCGCCACTTCCAGTTCCTTGTCCAGCGCCGAGCTGGCCTGGGGCCAGGGATGGGTTGCATATTTGTTCCAGAAATGGGCGGACAATCCCAACACACCTACAACGGCCACAATGAACAGCCATTGCAAGGTAGGATCGTAGAACAGCTTGTACCCCATCCAGCTGCTGAGCCGCTCATACCGCAGCGCCCCGCCCGGCAGGCGCACCGCTTCACCCGGAGCCAGTTCCACGCGGTGCTCCCCCACCTTGACCACGAGGGTCCCCTCTGCCTGCCTGGGATCCAAGGTCCAGGCCTCATCCGGCGTCAACCCCGTCTCGAGTTGCAGCCAGAACCTGATCTCATCACCATCCGGCGGCGTCCAGCGATTGGTCTGCCGGAAATCGAACAACGGGTAGGAAGGCATGTGCACCGTCCCGGTCACCGGCATAGCGCCGTCAGGCATCCAGGTCAGCACCGCGGCAAATCCCTTGTTGAAGGTGGTATAGAAGCGGTATCCCTCCAGGATCAGGGGCTTGTCGTCGCCAACCACACGCCGTTCCCACCCGCCCTGGCCGTCGGGCACCAGCACCTGGCTGCGGGTCGGGCCACGCACCATGCCCGGCGCATAATCGACGGTGTAAGGCCCCTGGATGAATATTACCTTCTCTAATTCTCCACTGTGCCAGGGCCCCCGCCGGACATTTTGCAATTCTTCAATGGCAAACGTATCTCCGTCCACCATTTCAATGTGGGCCACCATATGGGTCAGGCGACCGATTGCGGCGAGAATCACGATGCCCAGCAACGAAATATGAAACACCAGCAGGCCACCACGGCGGTTGATGCGCGCATTGCTCACGATGGCGGCCAGGAGGTTCACCGCCAGGATGGCCATGGGCACCACCAGCACCCAGACGGGCGTATCCACGGGATTGTCGTAACTGAGCGCCGCGCCCACCGCCAGCAAGCCCATGCCCAGCAGGGTGAACTTGGTGGAAGCCAGAAACCTCAGACACTTTCTCACGGCGGGTTCACGCAGGCTTCATTGCTGCCCATCATCCAGGAAGCACCATTGAGATTGTTGCCCGGGGGGCCAGCGGAGCCGCAATGCGCTTCTGTCCACTCTCCGCTACGGGCGAACTTGCGCACCTTCAGCACAGCACCGTTGTAATAAGGCCCATTGTAATAGCGTGCGGTAGTATTGTTGCGCACTTGGCGGCGCATGGCATTTCCCGCCCCTGCCGGCTCCCCGGCAAGCAACGGTGCCTCCAGTCCCACATCGTTGAGATTGGCGAGAAACACCTTGTTCTTCCACCCGTGGGGGATGGCGATGTGACAGAAGGTACAACTGAAGTCGGTGACCACTGCGGCATGTCCCACGTGCAGGTTGGTGAGCTTGAAATTCACACAGCCCGCTCCCACGCCGGAGGCGATGCTGAAACCGCTGTCCCGGACGGAGGGGTCGGGGAAGACCACATCGCCCCGGCCGTACTGATCGTAGTCATGGCACTTGAAGCAGAGATGATTGGACGGCCCGGGTGGTGTCGCCTCACCTGTCCTGTCATCCCAGTCGCCCTTGAGCAGGAAGTTGTGATCCGAGCCATGGGGCCCCCAGGGAAAGCCGTTCTCATCGTTGGGCACCACCGTCTCGGGCGCCGTGGAGGAACCGTGACAGTCGGTGCAATACATGGTCTGGGTCCCCACGGCGACATTGAAGGGCGACAGCCAGTCATTGGGGTCGGCCTTGCGTACCGCAGGCGTGCGCCCCGTGGGTTTCACAGCGGGGTGCCAGGAGCGGTGATTGTCCGTCACCCAGTTGACACAGTTACCATCACTGTCGCGATAGGCTGGCACGGTGCCACCCACTTCATTCGTCGAGTCGGGATCACTCGGATCGATCTTCATGGTGCAGTCCCCGACGCTGCCGGCGAAGGCCCCGGTGGGGGTGGCCGGGGTCCCCTCACCCATGTGGTCGTCCGGTGACTGGTACTCCATGGCCTGGTTTGTGTACTGGTAAAGGGCATTGGTCCCAGGCGGCGTGCCGCCCACGAAGGAACCCAGCAGGGGCGGCTGGTCATAAGTATAATTGGAATGGCACTTGAAACAGAGCTGGTATTCACGGGTGAGGTAAGGCGCGCTGACATCCGTGCTGCCACCCACCCCCGGGTCACCCCGCTTCACCTCGAAGGTCACCGGCTCGCTGCCAAAGGCGGTGGAGCCATAGACCGGCTCCACACCCCAGATACCCCGCAACACGCCGGAGGCCAGGTTGGTGTGAGGCACGCCATCTTCATGCTGATGCGTGCCTGCCGGATCGGGTACGCTGCTGTCCGCATTGAACAGGCGGTTGCGTGTTACCCGATGAGGGTTGTGGCAGTCGGTGCACTCGACATGGCGGTTGTTGAGATTGCCCTTGCCCAGGTTCTCCGGAGACTCGATGAAGTCCTGCCCGCGCCGGTCTCCCTGGGTGGCGGTACTCCCCGTACCGATACTGTGCACCTCGGTACCCGCGGGCTGATCGGAACTGGCGATGGGCATGCGCCGCGCCATGGTGGTGAAATCCGTCTTGATGTCGGGCACCTCGAAGGAGAAGTTGGTGCTGGGATTGGTCTGCCCCTGCAGGGTGTTGCCATCCGCGGAATGGCAGGCGTAACACACCTCTTCCACCGCCGGATTGCCACCTTGCTTGAAGCGGGCGCCGTCCGGTGTCGTCATCACCGGTCCGTCCGTGCCTTCGCGCAGGATACGCCGCGCCCCTTGTACGGTGTGGGGATCATGGCAGTTGAGGCAGGCCGCCTGCCATACCTGCATGTTGCGTGGAAACTCGCGCAGATCCGCAGCGGCATCGGCATAGCGTTCGTTTGCCACCGCCGGATGCGCATGTGCTGAATCCACCCAACCATCCTTGTCGTGACAGCCCAGGCAGATGATGTCGTTGTCCAGGTCGAACTGGCCGTCCACGGGTGCCTGTTTCTGGAAACGGTTGACGCGCAGGAACTTGTTATTCTCCCCAGGCACGTCGGATCGCACGTGGGGATCGTGACAACTGATGCACTCCACCTTCCCATCCTCCAGGGGCAGGTAATCGCCCTGCGGCGCAGCAGGCGGGCTGCCGCGGGTTCTTTCATTGATGTGCGGCACCACGGCAGGGTCGAACAATTCGCCATCCCTGGCCGCCTGGCTGCTGTCGAAGGTGAAGGAGATGGGATGGTCATTGCTCAGGTCCACGCCCAGGCGCCGGGTGAATCCCGTCAACGCGCCCATGCCTTCGGGAATGGTGCCATCGGCCTGGGTGCCCGTGAAGGGAATATTGGGAAATTCGACCCGGTTGAGGACGTTCACGGAACCCAGGGCAATGGTGCCATCATGGCAGGACAGGCAGAGCTTGGACTTGCCGCCGGGCTGGCCCAGGTCCGTGGCATCCAGTGAAGTGGAAGTAAAGGGAATATAAGTAGCCGAAGACAATTGACGATTCCACAAGGGTGCTGCCCGCTCCGGCGTCGCGCCATGGGGTGTATGACAAAAGGCACAGATCTGGGACTCGGTGCTGGCTCTCGCCTGGCGCTCCACACCCTGGGGCGCGATGGTGGCTGAGAAGTTGTGCTTGGTATTGGTGATGTCGGATATCAGGTCAGCACGCGCCTCCTGAAAGATCGCCAGCGACAGCATCACGGCCCCAAACAAGCCCGCCAGACGTTTCATGTCTCCCCCAAGTATTCGAACACCACGATCCGCCCGTTGAAAGCATCCGCGACATAAATCCAGTTACGGTGGTCTGTCCATACACCGGCCGGCAGATAGAACTCCCCGATGCCGCTGCCGGTCCCGCCGATGGGCAGCAGGAACTCTCCTTTCTCGTTGAATACTAACAGATAATCGTAATAGGATTCCACCACGTAGAGATTGCGGTCCCGGTCCACGGCAACCCCCTTGGGGCGGGGCATGTCGCCCACATAGAGCCCCCGGCGACCGATGCTGCGCAGGAAACGCCCCGAGGCATCAAGCACCTGGACACGCGAATTCAGCGTATCCGTCACATAGAGCCGGCCATGGGCGAAGGTCAGGTAGGTGGGCGCATTGAATTCCCCCGGCCCCACACCAAGCCGCCCCCAAGTCTCCAACAGGCGACCTTGCATATCAAAAACCTTGACATCATGAGCCTGCCTGTCAGCTACAAACACACGCGATGCGGCGGGGTCATATGCCAAACCGACCGGCCGCTGTAACACTCCTTCGCCAAAACTGCCCACGGGCCGTCCCTGGTCATCCAGCAAAATCACCCTGGCCAAATCACCGTCTGCCACCAGCACGCGTCCATCTTCAACGACCGTGATGCCCAGGGGAGTCTGAAAACGCTGATTTTGACCAGCCATTTCCCACACATCGAGACGCCCCGCCGCCTCGTCAAAAACATAGACCGCCGCACGGCTGACATCAGTGACGTAAACGCGTCCTGTTGTATCCGTATACCCCGTCTGGGGACGCTGTAACACCACCGGGCTGTGCTTACCCGCGGCAAGCCCTACCAGCCAGGCCAGTGCCCTGCGTCCGGCATTAGCACTCCTGTTTGAGGTGAAATTCCCCTCTCCAGTCAGTTGGCCCACATACCGGTAACGGGCTACTTCGGGTGCAGGCGGCCAGACTGGTGCTTCACCTGCGGCCGTCTCGTAACGCATGAAGCGGCTGCCCTGCGTGGCACATCCCGTAGCCACGAACAGGACGCAAAACGCCAGCCACGTCACGCGTACCACCCTCACAAGAACGCACCCCCGCTCATTACTTCACCACAGGTGTCCTGGCTCGCTGCAGATTCTCAGGCGTGATCTTCAAGACCTGGATACGGCCGTTGAGGCTGTCCGCCACATAGAGGAAGCCGGCCTCGTACCAGAGATCGGTGATGCGCTTGAACTGACCGGGCGCGGTGCCGGAACGCCCCAGGGAATAGACATAGGCCCCCTCCTCGAAGACCTTGATGGTATCGGTGAGATAGTCGCCCACATACGCACGCCCGTCCGGACCCACTGCAATGGCGAGGGGAAATATCAAAGCATCCTTCTCGAAGGCCCTGAGGAAACGGCCGTCCCGCGCCATCACCTGGACCCGCGTCTCGCCGAAGCGGGTGGCCACGTAATAGCCGTCCGGCCCCACGGCAAGGGCCGTGATGCCACGAAACTGGCCGGCGCCGTCACCCCGTTCGCCGATGGCACCCGCCAGCAGTCCCGCCCGGTTGTAGACCAGCACATCGTCATTAAAGCTGTCGGCGATATAGACATAGCCGGTGGCCTCGTTCACGACCATGGCCACCGGTCGGCCGAGGTTGATGCGATCCTCAAAGACGCGGAGCAGCTTGCCGTTCTGATCGAAATGCAGCACGCGTCCCCCATCGAAATCGGCCAGGTAGTAGGTCAGATCGGAGGCCACGTAGACATCGGTCACCGTGCCACTGACGATCTTGCGCAGATCCTTGAGTATTTCGAAACTGCCGTCGTCACGATCATAGCGCAAGAGCTGTCCCAGCCCATCGTCCACGATATAGATCAGAGGACCGCGCACGGCAACGGCCACCGGGCGCATGAGACGCAGGTACTCCAGCCCCGTCAGCCGATTGCCACCGATGACGCCACCACGAATGGTCTCCCAGACCAGGGGAGGCCCGGTCGTCTCACCGGGTGAAGCGGATGAGGCAGTGGAGCCGGGTAAAGCGGCGCAGCCTGCTGCGAGCCAGGCTCCAGCAATCAGGGTCAGCGCTGCAAGCCGGTTTCGTTGGGTACGGAATGACATCTGCCACAGTTCATGGTGGGAGGGAAGGCGACCTTGCCGTGGCACACGCCACAATATTCACCCTCGATGATCTGGGACATAGAAACCGGATTGGCCCCTTTTTGAGGGATGAAAATCAAAGGATGGCAATTGGCGCAGGTCAGCCATTCCGTATGCTGGCGGTGAGGAAAGCGCACATGGGGCATGGATGCGGTGTCTTTGAAGATGATGTCGAAATCCACGGGAAACATGTCGCCGCTGCCATCCACGGACTTGCGGGGATCGATGAGCCCCATTTCCAGGGTCTTGACCCAGTCGATGATACCCTGGGAATCACGTGGAAAATTGGCCATCGCATCGTAAGGCTGCTGCAAGACGGCAACAGCCTCCCCAGCGGGATCGTGAATGCCATCCTCGGCGATGGGCACGATGTCGCCCGTCAACTGGAAATGCTTGCCGCGGGACCAGATGGGCTTGGCCACGTCGGCAGGGTTCTGCAAGGCGGGTGAGAGGGGAGGCACCCCCGCGCTCTGGACCGGGGCCACGCCCGAGAGCAGAAGGGTGAGCCCCAGGACAGCACCCGAGACGACGCGCCCTCGCCTGCAGCCGACACCGTACCCTTCGATATTCACCTTTCGCGTCTCGCTCTCAGATCATCAGCGGACACCGGCCAGGCGCAGCGCCCTCTGGATATGGCTGGTGGCCCCCTGCAGCATGAGGATGGCCGTCTTGTAATCGCCCTTTGCCGCCGTAGGCAGGGCCTGATCCTTGATCCCCTTGGCCTTGGTGACAAACCTGTTCATCAGTTCCACTGTCTGCTGTGAAGGGCGGCGCTGCTCTATCGCCAGCGGGATCAGCTCCTCGTAGCTGAGATAACGGGCCAGTTCGTACTCATACTCCTCCTTGGGTGTCTCGAAGACCAGCTCGTAGGACATGGTCTCCTCGTGCAGCATTTCCGTCAGCGCGGTATTGAGCTTGTCCTGGACCCTGGACAGAATCCGCACGGCCTCGGCATAGTTCTCTTCGCCAGCCAGCTGCTGTGCCCGGTCGATCCGGCTGTGAATTACCTCCAGATCGAGCTGGGGCAGCGTCTTGCGGCCCTTCTGCTTGGCCAGACGCTTGCGGTTACGCTGATACGACCCCTCAAAGGTCCTGACCCCTTCCAGCAGTTCCTTGTAACGTTCCTTCAGGCCTTCCAGGTCCGTTTCCGAAGGCACCCGGCGCGATGCCTCACTCATGAGGCGCAGCGATTCGTCCACCAGGGCCAGGGCCTCTTCCAGGCGACCCGCATCCAGCGCCGCTCGGGAATCCTCAAACCTTGCCTGAGCGGCCTGATACATCTCAAAGGCCCCGGCATTACCACTGCCTGAAATCCGCCGCGCTGCCTGGGACTTGTTAATAAACATGTCCGCAAAGGCCATCTTCTGATTGACCTGGTCCTTGCTGACGCTGCGAGCAGCAGGAGTGGCCTTCACAGAGACAGCCTGCGCCTTCTCGGCAGCCGCTTTTCGCACTGAAACGTCCTCACCCTCGTTGATGACGTGGATGACACCGCCCATGCTCTTGTGATTACGGCATTGGTAATAAAGTGTATCCGGGGTCGCGCTATCTGGGCTAACGGTTACAATGCCACGATAGGTGAAATTCCCCTTGACGCCTTTGGAATAGGTGGCCGCCCCCCATCCGACCTTACTGAGAGAAATATAGAAATCGTGTTGTACATTACTATTGACCTTAAACGTGTAGGTTTTTCCACGCACCATCACCAGTTCCTTGCCCTGGACACCATTGACCACGAAACCGGTCTTGCTGCCAACCCCGAAGAACGGATGTGAGCTGTCCTTGCTGGCCACCGTTACGACGAAAACAAAGGGACTGTTCGAAACGAGAGGGCTGGCATCCTGGGAAACCACGGCCAAGCCCCGTTCCCCAGTTGGCATTTTTTCTTCCACAGGCAATGGCACCGCCTCCCCATCTGGCTGCTTCCTAGCCGGTTTCCTGGTAGCGGTCCGGGCCTCTACTTCTTCCTTGCTGAAGGAACGTGTCTGGGACGCGCCATCCTCCAGATCCTGGGCTTCAGCCTGTTCCCTGACACGCAACGTCTCCTGTTCCAGCGTGGCCGAAGATTTTGCCTCCCCGGCAGGGGGTACCCCGGTGGACGCTGCCTGAAGAGGGGCAGAAGGAAGGTCCGATGCGCCCCCTTCGGAGGCCGACTTAGACGGCAATGAGGAAGTGGCAGAAGAATCTGCTGGGGGTGCCTCTTTGTGCACAACGGCACAAGACGCCAGCAGCGCTGCCCCCAAGAAGATCCACAACAAACGGGGTATTCCATACCACCCAAAACCGGACGCAGGTAAACTACCCATGTTCGACAGACCCTTTAACTATTTTCAGACGACGTCCGGATTTTCTCCCCCCCCGGCCCGTGCTAATTCATGCACCGGAATTGCCTGAAACCACCTTCCAAGAACCCACCTATTTCCAGGGATTCTTTAACGTAGCCTCACTCAACGGTGGCTCCCAGTCAGCAGGCTTTGGCTTGGAATGGCACTTCTTGCAGGTCTTGGTTTCAATGGGGAAAGCCACCTTACCATGACAGACACCACACTTCTGACCCAACAGGATGGCCGACATATTGATCTGGTTGGCCCCCTTCTGCGGGATGAAGATGGCTGGGTGGCAGTTGGAGCAGAACAGCCATTCCGTATGCTGGCGATGCGGAAACACGACATCGGGCACGGAAGCCTTCACCGGGCGCACGATGTCCAGATCCATGACAAAAGGTTCCTCATTGGAATCCAACCGGTCCCAGCGCGGCTTGATCAGCCCCTGGTCCAGGGCCTTGACCCAGTCCACGTGATTACCAAAACTCGTCCTTGGCAGGCCCTCATAAGCTTCCAAGGGGGGCTGGAGTTTAAATGTCGCCTCATTGGTGGTGTCGTGAATGCCATCCTCCCAAGGCGGCGCATTGGGATTCTTGGGTTTTCTGAGGTTGAGATTGAAAGTGTTGGCTGCGGACACATCAGCCAGCATCAACCCAACGGCGGCACTGCCGCCCGCGGCGCCAGCCTGGGCTGCGCTGACCCACAGCAGAAACGCCAGCAGGCATGCGGTGGTCATCATCGAAACAGGCTTGCTTGTCACTCTCATGGCACTCTCCCCGGATTACTTCTTATTGTCAGTCGTTTTCTTTGCGGGCAAAGGCTTGTATGCCGGCGCCACGAGCCGCTGCAAGGTGCTGCCATGGAAATGGGTCGGCGTTCCTGGAATGCCTGAATGGCACATGGCACAGTTTTCCACCGACCAGGCGACTTCGCCGTTGTGGCAAGCGCCGCAATACTTGCCATCAATGATTTTGGCCATGGTAATCCTGTTGCCGCCGGCCTTGAACTTGAACCCCAGGTCGGCATGGCACACCTTGCAGCGGAAACGGATGCGATGGAACCAGTGGGGAAACACGGCCGGTCGCATGCCGGCGGCATCTGAAAAATTGTTGATAACCACGTCACCATATTCCGCCTTGACAGGTTGGGACATCCCCGAGAGCCCGACGGCAAGAAGCACGCCAAGCAACAGCGACTTCCATGCAACCCTACGCTCGATCTTCAGTACCATATCAGATCCTCTCCTCACGCTTTTTCTTATAATGAGCCGATTATAACGTCATTCACCCCAATTGCCCATCGGATACCCATCCTCCGACCCTCGCCCAGCACTTGGCTGCCTTTCCTTCCGTGATCAAAATGCCCCATTCGGAACCTCTCGTAATCATCTCAGGTCTCAGACAGGCAGCACAGGTTCAGAAGCGCCGGGTCACCTGAAAATAGATCAAATTGAATTGCTGATCCTCGCCCGTATCGCCTGAAAGATCGAAATAACGCCAGCTGAACCTGGCCTCAGTCATCCCGATGGTGTAATCCAGGCGGTTCTCCCACTCCAGCCGATCGACATTGTTTGCCACATCGGTCCGGGAAATCCGCAGGTCCGAGAGAAAACGCAGTCGGGGCACGCCGAAGACAGCGGAATGGGTATAATTCACCTGTCCCGTTCCCGTAACTCTATCATTATCCCCCCGGCCGTTGAAGTCCTGGCTGACATACTGCACTGTCAGGTTACCCGTCAGATTGCTCAGGCGGCTCAGGACCTGGGTGCGTTGTGCCTGAAAATTGACAAATTGCTGATTACTCTCGTCGTCGCCGAAATTGCGCGCATCGGACAGGGTCAATTGAAGAAAGCTCATCCCGCCCTGGGCGCTGGAATCCCACGACAGGCTGCCGGAATGATCCAGTCGCTGGATGGAAGCATCCACATCCCCGAATTGTTCGTCTCCACTTACAACCTGACTCAGGCTGAGACGGAGATTTGATGTTGGACCTGTACGCCAGTAGCGTTGCAGATCATGTCCCAGCTTGAGCAGCACGGCACGATCATTCCGCTCCCGGGCATTACGCGCGCTCAAGGAACCCTGGCCATACCACTGGTAATTGAAGCCTGTGAAAAGATCGTAGATATCGGATTGATAAAGGGCGCCTGCCCGCCCACGCGAGGACACGTCGCTGGCTTCGCCGTTGTCGTTGCTGACAAAATCGACATTGGCATCCAGACGCAGATTACGGGTGTACTGATAGAAGAGACCACCGGTGGCGCTGTAATTGGTGAGCTCCAGACGATTGCCCGTCGTATCTCCTTCAAGCCCATAGAACCGTACACCACCACTGATGCTTAGAGGCCGATCCTGCGGCCGCCAGAAGATGAAGCTGGAAAACTGATTCAAGTCGGTGCTGCTGTTGGGCTGGTTGGTGCTGTTGAGGGGTTGACGGGATTTGTAGTCTGAATTATAGACGTTGGCCATGGTGTCCACGCGCAGATCCCGGCTGGGATAGTAGAAATGATCGATGTTGAGAATAAAAATATCGGTCCTCTGATCCAGGACGGAACGTTGGGTGTTCTGGACACTGGTCTTGGCGATCAAGGTCTGCCCGGGCATTTTCAGGTCCATTTCGGCACCGAAGAGTTCATCCTCGTAATCCTCGCCTCCCGGCTGCGCCTGTTTCCAGCTGTTGTTGTCGTAGCGCAACTGGAAACGATGTCCCTGCTTGGTGAAATAGGACTGTTTCAATGACAAACGACTGGTCCTGAATTCGGTGTTGCCGAGGGTGTTGAGAGGACTGGCCCGGGACACCAGGTCCACGCGGCTGTCACTGGCCTGATAGGTCAGCAGAAATGGCGTGCGGCTGCGCGGCAGGACGCTGAGATTGAGATCACCGGTGGTGATGGTCGTCTCGTTGGTGCTGGCATTGCCGTCGAATTCGGACCGGTCCCAGGTAGCCCGCAGACCGGCATCGGCGGTAGCGATCCAGGGCTCAAAAAGATATCCTTTGAAGTTGAGCGCTCCTTGCAGCTGGTTGCTGACCGTGTCCTCGCTGCCGGTCTTGTCCAGCGAGCGGAAGGTATAACCCACATTGCCGGAGACGTCGGTAAGGGCAAAGCCCTGCGCGGACAGGGGGCACAGCAGCAGAACTGTCCACAATGTCCACGCGCACAGGGTCCTGCCCGTCACCGTCCCTGCCGCGCCCGCATTGATCTCATTATATGAACACCCGCCACCGAGGGCCGACGGGCCGCTCCTCTTCATCGAAAATTCACCTTGTTTTTATTTGCCTAGTCGGCCTCGGCCAACAGGGCTTCATTGATCGTTATCGGTGTCTTTTCCCGCAGGTCCTCCAGCAGCCGGACCCAGGCCCGTTCTTTCATCTCCCTGCCCAGCAGGCGTCGCGCCCGCTCGGCGCTGCGCGCGAAATCATTGAGCCGGGGGGGCTGGCGGTCGACGACACGAAACAGGGCATAGCCCTGCAGCAGGCGGACAGGCTGAGAGACCTCCCCCGGCTGCAAGGCATCCACGACACGCTGTGCCTCGGGCGACAGCATGCCGGCATGAACATAACCCAGATCGCCGCCCCGGGCAGCGGACTCATCGGCGGAATATCGCTTCGCCAGCCCGGCAAAGTCAGCCCCCCGTGCCAGTTCCCCGACAAGCCGCTGCGCCTCTTCCCGGGCCGCCTGCCAGCTCGCCTCGGGCGACCACGGCGGCACCCGCAGCAGTATCAGAGAAACACGCAGACGCTCCGGCGTGGTGAAGCGGTCCGGATGGGCTTCGTAATAACGGCGCACCGCCTCCGGCTCCGGCTCCGCCGCCTTCTCCACCGCCTCGCGCAACTGCCGGATCAGGCTTTGCTCCTCCAGTTCCCGGCGCAACGCCCCCAGCAGCTCCTCGCGACGCGCCTCCCAGCGCGGCAAGGCCTGATAGCGTGCCTCGATTTCCTTCAGCCGTGCCGCCACCCAGGCCCGCTCCGGCCGTATTCCCCGCCGCAAGGCCTCGCGATACAGGAGACGCCGCTCGATGAGACCGTCCCCCACCTCGCGGCGAAAGGCCGTGCGCTCCGCCTCCGGCACCCTGCCGTGATAGAAACGCTGGCGAAACCCCGCCTGTACGTTGATGCGGAATTCCTCGGCGGTGATCACATCCTCTCCGACAGTAGCAAAAATTTCTACATGCGCATTTCGTCCTTCTGCATCCCTCCCTTCACTGCCCCGGCTTGCACTCCCTTCTCCTGAAGCCGCACACAGCGGCAATATCATCAGCAGAACCCAGCACCATATCACTGCCACGCCCCTGCCCGGGCGTCTTCCCATCAGGAACCGCTTGCACTGCATGGCATCACTTGTTATGGCAGGTCAGGCAGACCGCGCTGCCACTGGGATCGATTCTGAGAAACGTGGGATTGTAATCCACATGGGGATCGTGACAGGAAGCGCATTCCACATAGGGCTGGGGCTCGCCGGCAAAGGCGCCCTTGGTACCGATGCGAGTATAAAGCTTCATGTCGGTCCGTTCGAAATCCGAGGTACCACCCTCCGTCAGAGTATTGACCCACCAGATCCTTTGCGTACCCACGATCTTGGTCTCCGCGGGGTTGAAGTCCTTGTCGCGCCCGGGCCCCTGAGGATTGGACTCGGAATAACCGCCACCGGCATATTGCACACTGACAGGATGATCATCAGTCAGGTCCTTGCCCAGGTTGGTGATCACGGTCACAGGCCCGATACGCCCCCCGACCGGCGCCGCCTGCCCGCTCCAAACCCCCTGGGAAAAGGCGAAGGTATCACTGCCCGAACCCGGTTCATTGATCATGGAATCCATGGCCTGGGTGCCGTCATGACAGGAAAGACAGGCGATGGAAGTGGACCCGATGGGCTCTATCTCAGCATCCAGAGTCGTTGACCCCCCCTGGTCATAGGTCACGAAACCATTGGGATCCAGATGACGGTTCCACAAGGGCACGGCCGCCGAGGCATCGCCACCGTGAGGCGTGTGACAGAAGACACAGATCTCGGAAGTGCCGCTGAAGTTGCTGGCGGCATTGACGCCCATGCTGCCCAGATTGTGCTTGGTATTGGCAATGCCCGCCATGGCGGGCCATGACGCCAGGAACAGGCCAAAGGTCACTGCCGCCGGCAAGATGCGGCGCCCCCACCGCGAGATGCCGCCCCACAGCCCAACTGGAAGCCCAGCTGGCAGCCCCTCGTGCTTCATCCAGCTTTTCACTCCGGATCCCCTCCTCCCCCGATGATTCGGCACATGGTGCTTCAGATAACGGGGGCCCCCTGAAAAGAGAAACGGATTCTCTCTCCCTGCACGGGCAGGAACAACAGATGGATACCCCCTCTCAGGCAAAAACTATTGCCGACTCAGCGTTATACACTACCACAATGCGCCCCCCTGAAAAACCCGACCCGCGCCCCCGCGTTTCCCCGCCACATGACCAGCGCCTGGCCTGCTCCGGATCTGCTCCGGATCTGCTCCGGTTCGGCTCCGGATCTGATCGGGATCCGCTCTGGATAATCCGGGCCGGCTTCAGATCGGCCGGTCGAACGAATAGCGCAGCCCCAGGGACAGCACCCCCATGTCTTCCCCCGGCGCGGGACGCAACGGCGCGGGATCGTCACTGTCCGCCATCAATCCATAAGCCGAGCCCTGCCCGTTCCCCACCCAGGCTGCCTGGGCAAAGAGGTCCACCCGCGGCGAGAAGGCGTAGGAAAAACCCACAGCGGCGAAGGTGGCGGCGCTGTCATCCACGCCGGCGAGATCGTCGAGATAGGCGCCGGCGAGACGCAGGGTGGTATTGCCCATGACGCGGGAAAAACCCAGGTAATAGGCCCGCCGTCCCACCTCCTTGCCATTGCGCCGGGCCCCGTTGACGGCATCCTCGAAAACGAAGCCCAGTTTCGTCCCCTGGCCGAAATCCCAGCCCAGGGCCAGCTTCCTGGCCACGGCGGAACCATCCGGGGTACCGGTGTAAGGCGCAAGCTTCGACACAAAATCCTTGAGCTGGGCATAGGCCACGCCCAGGTACAGGGGCCCGCTGTCGAAAACCAATGCGGCGCTGTATCCCCAGTGGTCCTCACCGTCTGCGGCGCCGTAGTCGGGTGTTGCGCCCAGGCTCAACTGGAAGCGCTTGAGAACGGGGGTCTGATAGCGGACCTGGCGCTGCCAGCGGTTGCCGAACACCGCCTCGCCGTCGATGCTGCCCACCACGGCGTGATAGTCGCCGCGGGTATCGGCAAAGACGTCCAGCGTCTCGCCGGCCCAGCGGTAAGGGCTGGACTGCCTCCCCAGCGACACCGTGCCGAGACGGTGGCGCAGGGCCAGCCAGAGTTCGCGGCCTTCGCCCCAGCCGCCGCCATCCAGGTCCAGATAGACCTCGCCCCGCCACACCAGGCCCAGGTCCTCCCGCAGCGCCTCTTCGCCGCGAAACCCCAGCCAGGAACGGTTGCCGTTCACGGCCAGGGGCACATCAGGATCCGGCCCCGGGTAATTCCGGGTATCCACTGCCTCCAGGGCCACCAGGGCCTGGCCATACAGCGCCATCTCCGCCCCCGCCACGCCCGGCAGGGTGAGCGCCAGGCACAAGGCCAGGCCCGGCCTGCTTACGGAACTTTTCATCACTGCCCTCATATCCATGTCCTGCAGAAAACCCGCAATTTACCCGAGCAGGCCGCACAAGGCAAAAGACCGGCGGACAGCGGCAGGACCCGGGCAGGAATGGGCACAAACGGGAATGGGTACAAGCGGGCATAAAAAAGCCGGGCCCGAAGACCCGGCTCTGGATTGCTGAAAAAGTGATCCTCAGGGCAGGGTGGCGAGAAACTGCACCTGGAACCGGTTGCCGTCACCGATGCCGACCCCGTCACTATACCCCCTGTTACAGGGCGATGGTGTACAGAAGAACCTGTCATCCACGCTGCCAGTGGCATACTCCAGGGCCACCTGGAGATTGCTCGTGGCCTGCCAGGCACCATAGAGGACAAATTCAGTGGAATCATCGGGTTCCATGCCGTAGTACGCCCTGTCGGAACTATCGAGAGCAAACGTGGTGACCTGGTAACGAGCCCGTAACACGGTGTTCTGCGGCAGATCGATACCGGCCCAGATATTCCAGGCGGTATCGACTGCTGAGTCCGCCTGCAGGAAGTCAAAGCCCGCAGTCACCCCGCTGCCCATGATGTTGCTCCACTGGCCGTTGATGTCCCAGACATTACCCGCACCGACGTTAGTTTTGGGCGTACCGGACCTATCAACCAGCCCCTCATCATCGTCCTGGGTGACATAGCCGAACTCGAATTCCACGTCCTGCATGGGCGTCACATTGACGACCAGGGCAATGGAATTTTCCTCATTCGTCTGCTGGATGTCATTGAGATAGGCCAGGGTGAGGCCAAACATGTCGGTGCCGCCGGCAAGCGCCACACCCGCCACGTTGTTTCCGTTCAGATCGGTCTGATTGTCCAGAATGGTGAACACCGC
>JALSIC010000024.1 GCA_026981935.1 Gammaproteobacteria bacterium | reverse complement strand
AACGTTTCTGTCATTCCACCCCCCCTTTGTCATTCCGAGCGCAGCGAGGAATCTTAAGCCGCCGGCACAGGATTTCTCCCTTCGGTCGAAATGACAACGTTTCTGTCATTCCACCCCCCCTTTGTCATTCCGAGCGCAGCGAGGAATCTTAAGCCGCCGGCGCAGGATTTCTCCCTCCGGTCGAAATGACAAGGGAATAGGGTCGAAATGACAAGGGAAGTGAGGTCGAAATGACAGGGAGGTAAGGTCGAAATGACACAGCTCGACATGGCAAAGGGAGAAGAGTCAGAATGACCGCGGGCAAACAACGAAAAAGGCCGGTCACAGCGACCGGCCTTCGTGTTTCGAATCGGCAAACTCCCGTCATGAGGGTACGACATGCAAGGCCTGTTTCCCCTTGGGCGTGTCCTCGGTCTCGAAACTCACGGCCTGGCCTTCGGCGAGCGTCTTGAAGCCATCGCCTTGAATGGAAGAAAAATGCACGAACACATCCTTGCTGCCATCATCCGGGGTGATGAACCCATAACCTTTCGATTCATTGAACCATTTGACTTTACCTGTAGCCATTGCAGTGTCCTCATAACATATTGATACAGAAGCGGCAGAACTTGAAACGAGGATTACGGGGGGCACACGAGCAGGCGTGGGGGCCTTCCGGACACCTGGAATCAAATTGCTGCGACAGGTCTAGCCTACACCAATAAAAATCGTTTAGCCACCCAAAATCATGTCCTGCCGCGGGCACGGCCCCTGACCGCGCCCGCTGCCACGCCGCAGGAATGTGTCATACTATATCGCCGGAACAGGATCACATCGCAAACCGATCGGAAAACCGCGACGAGGGAGTCCGACACATGTCCACGCAACCCAGCAGACAACTCGAAACCTTCGACAATCCCCAGCCGGGACGGGATTACACCATCCGCATCCGTATCCCGGAATTCACCTGCCTGTGTCCCAAGACCGGCCAGCCGGACTTCGCTGTCATCCACATCGAATACGTACCCGCCGAGCGCTGCATCGAACTCAAGTCCCTCAAGCTCTATATCTGGTCCTTCCGTGACGAGGGGGCTTTTCACGAGGCGGTCACCAACCAGATCCTGGACGACCTGGTCCGCGCCTGCGAACCCCGTTTCATGCGGGTCACCGCCGAGTTCAACGTGCGCGGCGGCATCTACACCACGGTGATCGCCGACTACCGGAGCGACGACTGGGTTCCTACCAGCCCCGTCACCCTGCCCTGACCCCCTGGATACCGGCGTGGAGGAGGTCTTCTTTCTCGGCCTGGATCTGGGCACCAGTGGCTGCCGGCTGTGCGTCATCGACGACCTGGGACGGTCGCGCGCCCTTTACCGCCAGCCCTGGGCGGCGGGACAGGCCAGCGACCCGGCCGCCTGGTGGCAGGCCGCCTGCGCGCTGCTCGGCCGCGCCGGCGCGGACTTCCCGCCGGGGCAATGCCGCGCGCTGGCGGTGGACGGCACATCGGGCAGCCTGCTGCTGTGCGATGCCGAAGGAGAACCCCTCGCCCCCGTCCTCATGTACCACGACGACCGGGCGCGGGACCCGGCGGCCCGCGTCGCCGATGGCGCCCCACCGGACAGCGCGGCCCACGGCCCCACTGCCTCGCTGGCCAAACTCCTGTGGCTGCAGGAGCAGCCGGCGGCCCGCCACGCCCGCTGGGCGCTGCATCAGGCGGACTGGCTCACGGGACGCCTGCTGGGACGCTATGGCATCAGCGACGAGAACAACAGCCTCAAGATGGGGTATGATGCGCAACGGCGATGCTGGCCGGACTGGCTCGCCGGGCTGGGCGTCGAGACGGCGCGCCTGCCCCGTGTCGTGCCGGCGGGCACCCCCCTGGGGACGCTGGACGCGCGGGTGGCCGGCCTGCTCGGCCTGTCCCCCGGCCTGCAGATCATCGCGGGCACCACCGATGGCGTGGCCGGCTTCCTCGCCAGCGGCGCGACCCGGGTGGGCGAGGCCGTGACCTCCCTGGGCTCCACCCTGGTACTCAAGGTACTCTGTGACAAGGCGATCAATGCGAAACAATACGGCATCTACAGCCACCGCCTGGGGACCCGCTGGCTCGCGGGCGGCGCCTCCAACTGCGGCGGCGCGGTTCTGCGCCGGTATTTCAGCCAGGCCGAGCTGGATCGCATGACACCCCTGCTGGATCCCGAGCAGCCCACGGGGCTCGATTACTACCCCCTGCCCCTTCCGGGGGAACGCTTCCCCGTCAACGACCCGGAAATGGCCCCGCGCCTGACGCCCAGGCCGGATGACCCCGTGCGTTTCTACCAGGCCATCCTGGAAGGCATCGCGCGGGTGGAGCAGGCAGGGTATCGCCTGCTGGCCGGGCTGGGCGCCCCCCGGCCACGCTGTGTCCATACCGTGGGCGGCGGTGCGGGCAATGCCCCCTGGACACGCATCCGCGCCCGTTGCCTCGAAGTACCCGTCCAGCCCGCGGTACAGCAGGAGGCCGCCTGCGGCGCGGCCCTGCTGGCGCGCGACGGCTGGCTGGGCAAGGCCTGGCTGCGGGGAACGCCATCGCCGTGACGGGCCGATCCCCCCTCCAGTGCCTCGTCCAGTTCCCCGTCCAGTTCCTCAGGGGCGCCCTCTTCCTGCCACGGGGTTTGCGGCTCATGCTGCAACGCGGCCTGCGGCGCTACGTCGCGCTTCCCCTGCTCGTCAATTTCCTGCTCTTCACCCTGTTCATCGTCCTGGGACTGGAACAGCTCTCCCTGCTCATGGACTGGCTCATGGCCCGGGTGCCGGAATGGCTGCAATGGCTGGAGTGGCTGCTCTGGCCCGGGCTGTTCGCGGCTTCGCTCGTGGCGGGTTTCTACCTGACCCTGCTGCTGGCAGGCCTGGTGGCGGCCCCCTTCAATGCCCTGCTGGCCGAGGCCGTGGCGCGCAGGCTGGGATGCGAACCTGGCACAGAAACCGCAACGGGCGATGGCGGCTGGCGCGGACTTCTCGCCTCGGCGGGCCCCAGCCTCCTTGCCGAGCTGCGCAAGCTGGGCTATTTCCTGCTTCGCGCCCTCCCCCTGCTGCTCCTGTTCCTGATCCCCGGGCTCAATCTCCTGGCCCCGTTCCTGTGGCTCCTGTTTACCGCCTGGATGCTGACCCTGGAGTACGTGGACTACCCCCTTTCCAGCCGCGGCCTCCTGTTTCCCCGTTACCGGGGCGTGCTCCGCGAACGGCGCTGGCTGGCCCTGGGCTTCGGCGCGGCCGTGCTCCTGCTCAGCGTCGTCCCCCTGCTCAACTTCCTCGTCATGCCCGCGGCAGTGGCGGGCGCCACGACCCTGGCGGTGAAGGAAGGCCTGCTGGGGGATGCCGGACATGACGGGGCCTGATGTTCGCCTGAGATTGTCCCCATGTCGCTCTGGCAGGAACTCCTTCTCGCGCTCATCCAGGGACTCACCGAGTTCCTGCCCATCTCCAGTTCCGCCCACCTGATCCTCTTCCCCCGCCTCATGGGCTGGCAGGATCAGGGGCTGGCCTTCGACGTGGCGGTGCACGTGGGCACCCTGGCCGCCGTGTTGCTCTACTTCCGGCGCGACCTGGCGAAAATGGCACGGGACTGGACGCGCTCCCTCGCCGGCCGCGCCCTCACCCCCGAGGCGCGCCTGGCCTGGGGCGTGCTGCTGGGCACCATCCCCGTGGGGCTGAGCGGGCTGCTGTTCAAGGATGTCATCGAGACCACCCTGCGCTCGCCGCTGGTGATCGCGCTGGCCACCCTCGCCTTCGGCCTGCTGCTGTGGTGGGCCGACCGGCGCGGACGCAGGGTGCGGGACGAATACAGCCTGGACTGGCGGGACATCCTCGTCATCGGCCTCGCCCAGGCCCTGGCCCTCATCCCCGGCACCTCGCGCTCGGGCATCACCATCACCGCCGGCCTGCTGCTGGGGCTCACGCGCCAGGGCGCGGCCCGCTTTTCCTTCCTCCTCTCCATCCCGGTCATCGCCCTCGCCGGCCTGCTGAAAACCCGCGACCTGATACTGGGCGAAGTACCCCTCCCCTGGACGGATCTGCTGCTCGGCGCGGTCGTATCGGGCATCGTCGCCTATCTCAGCATCCATTACTTTCTCCTGCTGCTGGAACGGGTGGGGCTGCTGCCCTTCGTGATCTACCGCCTGATCCTGGGCACCGTCCTGCTGGCATTGTTCCTTTGATCGCAAACAGGAAAACCGGCATCCAAAAAAAGAAGGCCCTTGTCATTCCTGCCTCTTTTGTCATTCCTGCCTCTTTTGTCATTCCGAGCGCAGCGAGGAATCCTGGGCCGCCGGCACAAGATTTCTCCCTCCGGTCGAAATGACAGGGAGGTAAGGTCGAAATGACAACGTTTCTGTCATCCCACCCCCTTTTGTCATTCCGAGCGCAGCGAGGAATCTTAAGCCACCGGCACAGGATTTCTCCCTTCGGTCGAAATGACAGGGAGGTAAGGTCGAAATGACAACGTTTCTGTCATCCCACCCCCTTTTGTCATTCCGAGCGCAGCGAGGAATCTTAAGCCACCGGCACAGGATTTCTCCCTTCGGTCGAAATG
>JALSIC010000023.1 GCA_026981935.1 Gammaproteobacteria bacterium | reverse complement strand
GACCCGCTCCAACCTGCCCGTGGGCCTGGTCTATGATGCCAACGGGGTGCCGGTGGCCTTCCAGAGCCTGAGCCTGGGGGATTTCTCCTCCAGCTATCTCAGCTTCAGCCTGCAGTTGCGTTTCTGAAGCCGCGCCGGGGCGGCGTTCCAGGTGGGGGGGTGCAACAGCGCCCCCTGGGTCGTGAATGCGCCGGACAGGGGTATTTGAACAAGCCATAATGTTGTTTTTGATAGAAAAATTTCATTCCCCCGCGGCTTTGGAGACAGGGCGCTTCCTTGACAAGGCCTGGACAGCGGTGATATCCTTAGCGCTACCCTGAGAAAAGACCACGCCGCACAAGAAGCGTGGAATCACGGGTATTCCATGGAATGATAAAAGTGAGATGGATTTTAGTAGTGTTTGGCTATTCCTACTAAACTTCCAAGACATAGTTGAAAGGGGATACATATGAAAATACGTAAAGCAATACGGATGGCCGCGCTGGGCTCGGCTGCCCTGGCGTTGCCACACGTGGCATCCGCCATGAATCTGGGTGGCACGGATTTCACCGGGGCTGGAATATCCGGTGGCTGGAGTATCGGCGGGTCGGGCGAAATCGTTCTGGATGCCTGTCCCACGGGCTGGACCTGTTCCGCGGCCAGTGTGACCGATGCCGGCTTTCTGCAGCGCCAGATCACCGATGGCACCAACACCTTCATCCAGACCATCGTCGCGGAAGGCAACACGGGCGACCGTTTCTCCAATTATACGGCCAGCCCGAGCTTCTTCGGTGACGACTCCATCGTGGCGCTGAACGCCGCCGAGGGCGGTCTCTACGGGCGTCAGCGGACGTCGGACCAGGCCACGCTGGGTGATTTCACCGCCCAGGCCAACTTCAACACCGGCGCCTTCATGAACATGGAGAACCTGGCGGGCGCGCAGAGCGGCACCATCGGCAACAACTCCATGGTCGAATTGGGCCAGCAGATCACGGCCACGGAATTCGCGGCCAACTTCGCCTTCGACCACGGCATGATGATGCCTGGCGCCAACGACGGCCTCAAGGGTGGTAAGTTCGTCAACCTGACCCTGACCTCCTATGCCAACGACTCGGGCCTGGGCTTCGACAGTAACTTCAGCCAGGAGCGTCTGGTGTTCGAGGGCAACGTGGGCACCACGCTGGAGGACGAGGAATACAAGCGCATGGATATCACCTCCAATCTCTCGGGCGCGCTGGCGCAGGGCATCACCCAGAACTTCGCCGTGCGCGAGCGCATGGGCCCTGGCCTCATCGGCGGCGGCACCTGGGTCTGGGATGATGGTACAACAACGGCCTACAATGCAGGGGATGCGTTGAAGCGGACCACCATCGGCCAGCTCGTGGACGGTGCCGGCGAGTTCGGGTTCACCGAGGCCTTCAGCAATTCCATTGCAAGCGTGGAGGACGGTACAGCAACTACATCTATCCGCGCGGGTGGTGTGTACTCGCTGGTGGATTCCTCGGTGCCCTTCGTCAGCATCACCGACGATGCGCTGGATGCCGACGGCGATCCCTTCTCACCGTAAGCAACAACAAGCAATTTGTCGCGGTTGGGGGGGCTTTGCCCCCCCTTCTTTTGCACGGCGCCATGTGGCGTTTTCTTCGGCGGGCTTGTTTCATGCGTCGCTTGTCGGGAGTTACCGATATGCATGACATGGCTGGCTCGTATGGAGCGGAGTGAGAAATGACAGCATGCCTGTCATTTCAGGCGCAGCGAGGAATCCGAGGCCGCTGGCACAGGATTTCTCCCTTCGGTCGAAATGACACTTCTATGTCATTTCGAGCGCAGCGAGAAATCCAAGGGCAGTGGGGCGGGATTTCTCCCTTCGGTCGAAATGACAAGGGAAAGTGGTCGTAATGCACTGCTTCGTCATTCCGATCGCAGCGAGGAATGACAAGAAGGTGTGGCGGCAGTGGCAAGGCAGCATGGTGGCAATGGCAGGGAGGCGCGGTGGGAATGACACTCCCTCTGTCATTTCGAGCGCAGCGAGAAATCTGAAACCGCTGACACAGGATTTCTCCCTTCGGTCGAAATGACATGGGAGGTGAGGTCGAAATGACAAGAGAGAGGTCGAAACGGACAAGGGCGTGTGGTGGGAATGACAAGGTGATGCGGGTCCTCGGGGTCTGCATCCAGGCTGAAGGCGGCCGTCAGCCATCAACGCAAGTCTCAATAATCATGCATCTTCCTTGAGGAGCGATGACTCATGACAGATATCAGGCATGTTCTGGGGGGTGGGCTGTTGGGCATGGTGCTGCTTTTGCCTGGCGGGGCGGCGGCCGCACCCACGGGCGCGGAGATCGTGCAGCGCTGCGACCTTGAGACCTATGCCGGGGACGACCAGCGCAGCCGCCTTACGGTGATCCTGCGCGACGTGGCGGGCAACACCAAGAAGACGGTGTACCGGCGTTACTGGAAGTTTTACGGATCCAATGCGAAGATCATCGAGAAAATGATGCTCTTCACGGAATTCCCGCCCGATGCCCGGGGGACGGGTTTCATGCGCTGGAGTTACCGCCCGGACCTGGGCAGGAATGCCGACCAGTGGCTGTATCTGCCTTCCCTCAACACCATCCGCCGGGTTTCCGTGCGTGACCCGGGGGACAGTTTCCTGGGTTCCGATCTCACCTACCAGGACATCAGCCTGCGTCCCCTGGACCGTGACGAACACCGCCTGCTGCGCACGGAGAACAAGGGCGGGCGCCAGTACTACGTGGTGGAGAGCACGCCCAAAGAGCAGAAGCCCCTCTACGGTAAGCTGGTGAGCTGGTACGAGGCGGCGCCCGACTGGGCCGATTGCAACAAGGTGCGGGTGGAGTATTTCGATGCCGGCGGCAGCCTGCTCAAGGTACAGAATCTGCGCTGGCAGAAGGTGGACAGCGCCTGGGTCTGGGACGAGGTCACCGTGGACAATCTCAGGACAGGGCATTCCTCACTCTTCCGCGTCACCGACGTGGAAGTCAACGTAGGCCTCAAGGACCGCCTGTTCAAGGAGCGCACCTTGAGGCGCGGTATTCGTGAATGAGCGGCATCACGCGCCGGATCACGGCGGGACCTTAGCGTCCAGGTGCCCCGCCTGCAGGAGGAATGGGGGATGTGGTGATGGGTGAGTAAGGGCGCACAGCGGATCGCCATCGCCCATCACCACCCTTTGTCATTTCTACCTCACCTCCCCTGTCATTTCGACCGCACTTTCTTGTCATTTCGACCGAAGGGAGAAATCTTATGTCAGCGGCCTCGGATTTCTCGCTGCGCTCGAAATGACAAAGAAGTGTCATTTCGACCACCCTCCCTTGTCATTTCGACCAAAGGGAGAAATCCTGCCCCACTGCCCTTGGATTTCCCGCGGCGCTCGAAATGACAGGGGCAGTGTCATTCCCGCTGCGCCTTCTTGCCATTGCTACCACGCTGCCAGTGCCGCCACACTTCTTCGCCATTTCGACCTCGCCTCCCCTGTCATTTCGACCTTACCTCCCTTGTCATTTCGACCGAAGGGAGAAATCCTATGCCGGCGGTTTCGGATTTCTCGCTGCGCTCGGAATGACATAGAAGTGTCATTTCCACCGAAGGGAGAAATCCTGCCCCGCTGCCCTTGGATTTCTCGCGGCGCTTGAAATGACAGGGGCAGTGTCATTCCCGCTGCGCCTTCTTGCCATTGACACCTGCCTGGCTGTTTGATTTCAAGCGCGAAGGTGGGCCGATCACGCCGCTGGACAGAAAAAAACCGGGACAGGTAAACAGGTTCGCAAAAGGCCATGCACGGTCTGCCTGCTCCAGCAGCAGGCAGACTTTGCCGCACCGGCCTGGGTTGAACATGCAAGGCGTCACCGAAGGTGGACAGGCCAACATCATATATCATTGATGACGTGTTCTCTCCCTGAGCATTGCTTCCAATGCTGCCTTTGCCAAGAAACCCGAGCGGGATTCACCCGAGGCCAGGGCTGCTTCGTCGATCATGGCCAGCACCCGTTCGGGCAGGGTGATATTGACCCGCTTGGTCTTGCCGCTCAGACGAGCCAGATCCACATCCACCACGGACCATACGCCATTCTTGAACTCCGTTTTGTCCTTGTGCTCCTCGATGGTGCCCGGTCTCGGTATACGCTCACCGTCCAGCAGCAGGCCTTCCAGATGGCACTCAATGGCCTCCCGGGCATTCTCGATAGCTTCATCCAGGGAGCTGCCGGCCGAGTGACAGCCTGGGAGATCGGGTACGATCACGCCGTAGTCTGTGTCGTCTTCCTTATGAATGACGATGGGGTATCTCATCTGTTTTTCCTCCATTTCCAGCCCGCCTGTCGGTAAATGCTTCGCAGCGTTGGCAGAGGCAGATCATGTTTCGGGTGCGGTACCGTGTGACCTTGCCGGGTTTCTCCGGATGTTTGAACTGGTGGTGGCTGCCGCGCACATGATGTAGCATCCACCCATCTTTTTTGAGCATTCTGATCACATCCGCGCTCTTCATGGTGTGTATCATACACACGAAGACAGGTTGTCATCAATCGACCTTCACTGTGTCCTGAGAGGCTGATGGGTTATGAGTAATGCGTGATGGGCAATGAGTCATGGCACCAAGCGGTTTTCCATCACCCATCACTACCCTTTGTTATTTCGACCTCGCCTCCCTGTCATTTCGACCGCACTTTCTTGTCATTTCGACCTCACCTCCCCTGTCATTTCGAGCGCAGCGAGAAATCCTGTGTCAGCGGCCTCGGATTCCTCGCTGCGCTCGGAATGACAAAGAAGTGTCATTACGACCGAAGGGAGAAATCCTGTGTCAGCGGCCTCGGATTCCTCGCTGCGCTCGGAATGACAAAGAAGTGTCATTACGACCGAAGGGAGAAATCTTGTGTCAGCGGCCTCGGATTCCTCGCTGCGCTCGAAATGACAAAGAAGTGTCATTACGACCACCCTCCCTTGTCATTTCGACCAAAGGGAGAAATCCTGCCCCGCTGCCCTTGGATTTCTCGCGGCACTTGAAATGACAGGGGCAGTGTCATTCCCGCCGCGCCTTCCTGCTCCGTCCAGCAGAAGACCTTCCAGATGGCACTCAATGGCTTCATCCAGGGTGCCGCCGGCGGAAAGGCGGACTGGGAGCATGCCGAATACGGCTTCCTCTCTGCCTTCTGCCCTCGGTCTTCCGTCATCCGAATACGGCTTGACCGGCGGGATCTCATAATGTATAACATTGTATAACTGCCGCGTGCGGCATTGAGCCGCTGGCATTATGCTGTTATCATTGAAAAACAATGCCTTAGTGCCCTGCAGTGGGCGCATGCTCATGCGCCACGCGTTTCCCTGAGAGCACGACGACCCGAGGCATCTTCATTGATGCGCAGGGCGGCGCATCCTTGTGCCGGCATTGTGCCGGTTGTACCGGCACCGGAACGCCTTTCCCGTCATGGCGGTATTCCTACAGTCCGGAGGTCGCGTGGCAAGCAGATTTCATGTGCTGACCGAGACGAAGACAATCCCCGCCAGACCCGTATTTCTGCCTCGCGTCCCGCCCGTGACCGCCACGCTCATGGTCCTGGCGCTGGTCCTGGGCCTGCCGCAAGGCACGATTGCGGGCGTGAAGGACTGGCTGCCCGAGGACCTCAGCCTGAGCGGTTACATCAAGAACGAGACCGCCTACCGCTTCCGTGAACCCCGCTCCTTCACCAAGATGCGCAACATCCTCTCCCTGGATCTGGATTACGTCTTCACCGACTGGGCGGAGTTTCATGCCTCGGGCTGGGCCTATTATGACCTGGTCTACGACCTCTTCAACTACGATGTCGTCTCGGCGCGGGCCGAGCGCGACATCGACCAGCCGCTCAACTTCATCGAGGGTCTGCCGGAACAGAAGGACTCGCCGGTGGCGGAGTTCCGCGAACTCTATCTCGACCTGTTCCTGGGCGACATGGACGTGCGCATCGGCAAGCAGTTCGTGGTCTGGGGGGTGCTCACCGGCGTGCGGGTGGTGGACGAGATCAACCCCATGGACTTTCGCGAGCTGATCCTGCTGGATCTGCTGGACTACCGCATTCCCCTGTGGACCTTGAAGATCGACTACTATGGCGCCAGCAACAGTTATCAATTCCTCTGGATCCCGGAACTCAAGTTTCACAAGCCCGCGCCCCGGGGCTCCGAGTGGGAATTGCTGCAGGAAGTGCCGGGCACCCGGTATCCCGACGACTGGAACCTGGAGAACTCGGAGGTGGGTTTCCGCGTCTCCCGCACGGTCTGGGATACGGAGCTGAGCCTGAGCTACTTCTACACCTGGGACGACTTTCCCGTCATCTTCCGCCGCGTGCGCGCCGACGAGGTGGTGGAGGATCCCCAGTTCTTTCCCCGTTACACCCGCATTCACATGTATGGCCTGACTTTCCAGCGTGACCTGTTCGGCCAGATCCTCAAGGGCGAGCTGGCCTACGTGAGGAACAAGTATTTCGGCATCGACAACACCACGGACCGGGACGGTGACGGCTACGTGGACAATCGTGGCGAGGTGCAGCGCGACCACATCCGCTGGGGCCTGGGACTGGATTTCAATCTCTGGAAGACGGATTTCTCGCCGGGGCTGGTGCAGTGGATCATCCTGGATTACGATCCGGCCATCATCCAGGACGAGTACGATACCTCCTTCAATCTCTTCGTGCGCAAGGAACTGCCCCAGCACAGCGCCGTCTTCGAGCTGCTCACCATCTGGCCCATCAACATGCAGGAACTCTACGCCCAGCCCAAGATCATCTTCAACGTCACGGAGCGTTTCCAGCTGGAGACGGGACTGGACCTGTTCTGGGGCGATCAGTCCCGCGTGGGCGTGTTCGTGCAGGGGGGGCGGCCCACGGAAATCGTGGAGGTGGAACAACAGTTCCAGTTCTTCGGCAACTTCGACCAGAACGACCGCGTCTTCATCGAATTCAAGTACAGTTTCTGACAGGAAAGGCTGCCCATGCTCAATCGTTTCTATCTGTTGTCGGTGCGTTTTCCCAAGGCCGTCCTCGCGCTGGTCTGCCTTGCCTTTCTCGCCGGGCTGTGGCAGATGGGCAACCTGCGCTGGGAGACCGATGCCCGGGTCTATTTTCCCAAGGGCCATCCTGCCATCGAATACGACGAGTACGTGGCCGACACCTTCGGCGTCAAGGATTCCATCATCATCGCCATCGTCAACGAGCAGGGCATCTTCAACCCCGAGACCCTGACGCGGGTGGCGCGCATCTCCGAAAAGGTGGCCGCACTGCCCGGCGTGCTGGCCCAGCGGCGGGTGGACGTGGCCTCGCTGGCCACCGCCACGGTCTTCATGGGCACGGAGGACGCCCTGCTCAACGAGCCCCTGCTGGAGACGGTGCCGCCCGACGCCGCGGCCATCGAGCGCCTGCGCCGGCTGGTCTATGACAACCCCGATCTCTTCGTGGGCAACCTCGTCTCCGCGGACGGCAAGGCCACCATGATCCGGGTCAAGCTCAAGGAGGGGATCGAACACCGTTACCAGAGCTATTTCCAGGTGCGCGGCATCCTCATGGCGGAGCTGCAGGGCGGCGGCACGGAAGGCGCCGCCTGGCCCGCCGGCAAGGAGAAGGGCCGGGAAAATGGCCGGGAAAATGGCCGGGAAAATAGCTGGCCCAAAGGCGGTGGCGCCTGGCAGGATGCCGGACAAGGGGCGGGGCAGGGCGCGGGCCGGCAGGCATGGGATGAGGGCCAGTGGGAAGCCGGCGGGGACGGGGGAAACTGGAGCGGGAGCGGAAGCTGGGGCGGGGGCGACTGGAACAAGCCCCTGCACGAGCGGGTGGCGGCCAACGGCGACCGTTTCTACATGGCGGGCCGGCCGGTGATCGAGGTCACCTCCGGCCAGAACGCCCTGGCCGACCTGCGTCTCATGATCCCCCTGCTGTTCTTCACCATCGTCGCGGTGCTGTTCCTCATCTTTCGCAACCTGCGCGGTGTGGCCCTGCCCCTGCTGGTGGTGGCCGCGGCCGTCGTCTGGACCCTGGGGGTGATGGCGGCACTGGGCGTGCCCATGTTCACCATCTCCACCATGCTGCCGGTGATCCTGGTGGCGGTGGGGATCGGGGATGCCCTGCACCTGCTCAGCCATTACGAGGACATCGTCCTGGAGGATCCCCACGAGGACCGGCGCCACATCGTGGCGCGCCTCATGAGCGAGCTGGGCACGCCCCTGCTTATCACCACCGTGACCACCGCCGTGGGTTTCCTCTCCCTGTGGTGGGCCGAGATGCCCCCCTTCAAGGTCTTCGGCGTCTTCACCGCGCTGGGCATCGTCTTCTGCTGGCTGGCCTCGGTGACCCTGGTGCCGGCGGCGCTCACCCTCATGAAACCCCACATCAGCGGCTATCTCGCCCGGCGCCGTTCCCTGCGGCTGCATGCGGAGGCCGGCCTGCTCACCCGCGGGCTGGTGGGCATGGCGCGTCGGCTGGGAGAGCATCGCGGCGCAGCCGCGCTGGTCATTGCGCTGCTGACCGTGATCGTGGGCTTCGGGGCCCAGCGCCTCTACGTGGATTCGAGCTGGATCGGCGATTTTCGCGAGGACAGCGAAGTGGCGGTGGCCAACGATCTGCTCAACGAGGCCTTCGATGGCACCATCTTTCTCAACGTGGTGGTGGACGGCGGCCGTCCCGACGCCCTCAAGTCGCCCGCCCTGCTGGCGGCCATGGAGGCCCTGCAGGATCACGTGGACGCCCTGCCCGACGTGGGCGGTTCCCTGTCCCTGGTGGACTATCTCAAGAGCACCAACAAGTCCCTCCATGCCAATGATCCCGCCTACGAGGTCCTGCCGGACAGCCAGGCCGTGATCGCCGAGTTCCTGTTCCTGCTCTCGGTATCGGGGCGCCCCGAGCAGCTGGACGCCGTGGTGGACTACGACTATCGCCAGGCCAACATCACCTTTGCCATCAAGACCGACCACACCCAGCGCCTCAAGGCCATCATCGACGAGGTGCGGGCCTTCGCCGCGCGCCAGTTCGCCGGGCTGGGCGCCGAGGTGCATCTCGCCGGCTCCGCCAACAATTCCTACGTCTGGGCCGACCTGCTCATCAGCAGCCAGGTGGGCGCCATCTTGCTCTCCAAGCTGGGCATTTTCCTGGTGGCCATGCTGCTGTTCCGCTCCGCCATGGCCGGTCTCTACACGGTGCTGCCGGTCACCCTGACCACGGTGCTGGTGGCGGGGGCGGCGGGCTGGCTGGGCGTGCCCATGGATGTCTCCACGGTGCTCGCCGCGGGCGTGGCCATCGGTGTGGGGGTGGATTACAGCGTGCACTATCTGTTCCGCTATGCCCACGAGCGCCGCCAGGGGCTGGACGAGGCACGTGCCGTGCTGGCGGCCATGCGCAGCGTGGGCAAGCCCATCGTGTTCAACGCCACGGTGGTGACGGCGGGCTTCCTGGTGCTGGGCCTTTCCCAGTTCCCGCCCCATGTCAAGCTGGGCTATTTCGTCGCCGCCTACATGGTGATCGCCTGCCTGGCGGCGCTGATCCTGCTGCCCCTGGCCTTTGCCTGGTACCGGCCGCGGTTCGCCCGCGTCCCGGCCACGAATCCTGCGACCGTGAGACATGAGGCGACCTGAGACAATCAATTCGCGCAAGCCCGCGGCTTCGGCGGCGGCCGGCGGATGGCTCGGGCACGCGGCGGGCAGGCTGGTCCTGGTGCTGGTGCTGTCCGGGATGTCGATGCAGGCAGCGCGGGCCGACGAGACCCGCTGGAGTTTCTCCTTCATCCTCGGCGGCCACGTGACGGAGATGCAGGATCTCAACCGGGGCCTGTACAATTCACCCCTGGTGGGCGAGGCGACGGTGCTCATCCGCGAGGGTGGCCAGAACATGGGCGGGGAGGGCGAGGTCATCGACCAGAACGAGACCGAGGTGATCGGTTTTCGCTTCGACAACCCCCTGCCCAACGACACCGCGGCGACCATCGGCGGGATCGAGTTCTCCTGGAATCCCAACGACCGGCATGCCTTTTTCATCGGCGTGGGCACCTGGGAGCGTACTTCCATCAGTGTCACCACGGACAACCTGCCCCTGCAGCAGTTCAACGTGAGCAACGTGGTCAACAGCGAGCGTATCGCCACGGTTTCCTTCACGGAATACAACCTGGGCTGGCGTTACAGCTTCTTCCGCCGCCCAAGGTTCCGTTTCTATACGACGCTCGCCATCCACGAGGTCTTCGACATCGATTACCGGGAGCGCTGGGTGTTTCTGTTCACGGAGAGCCCCATCGACGACCTGGTGGGCGTGCGCCGCGACATGGTGGTGGAGGCCCAGACCGCCTCCCTGTTCATGGGCGGCGCCGGTCTGGGCATGGAGTGGTTCCTGCGCGACTGGCTGTCCCTGGGGTTTGAGGGCAGATATCTCGTGAGTCAGGACGACTTCACCCTCCGGGACGTGAAAGAACGCGACGATTTCAACCCCAATGACGAAGTGTTTCGCACCGGCATGCCCTACCGGGAACTGGCCGACGGCACCCTGGGCTATCTGCGTCCGGATGCCACCCCGGCCGATGTACAGGATCCCGCCACGCGGGAGAATTTCTACAACGACATGAAACTGAAATTCGACGGCTGGCGTCTATTGTTCAAGGTCAGTATCTATTATTGACAGCAGCCCTTCGCGGCGGAGGGCGCTTATGCACCGTCTGACCCTCTGCAGGGCCCGCCCCGG
The DNA here is from genome assembly GCA_026981935.1 of Gammaproteobacteria bacterium. Taxonomy (GTDB): domain Bacteria; phylum Pseudomonadota; class Gammaproteobacteria; order SZUA-140; family SZUA-140; genus S012-109. The sequence continues at coordinate 15,419 of JALSIC010000023.1, read as the reverse complement.
CGCGAAGGCGATTTCCCATGAACCTCTGTCCTCATAGGGAGTCAAAACAGTATGTACCGTTTCCTGATGCTTGCCCTCCTGTTCTCCCTTCTTCCCGGTGTCGCAGGTGCCGCGAATGCGCGGTCCGTCTCCCTAGAGACCCTGCGCAACTCACCGCTCTATTTCGAGCCCAACCTGGGGCAGACGGCGCCCGAGGTGCGTTATCTGGCGCGCGGCCAGGGCTATGTGTTTTTCCTCACCGAGGACGAGGCCGTCTGGCGCCTGCATCCCCGCCTGCCGGATCAGGTGGGCCAGGTGACACGTCCCCGCTCGGCGGTGATCCGCCTCCGTCTGGGGGGCGCGGAGGCCACGCCCTCCCCGCCGCGGGCGCTGGAACCCCTGCCCCAGGTGAGTCACTACTACATCGGACGTGATCCCCGGCGCTGGGCCGAGGGCGTGCCCGCCTACGGCCGGGTGCGCTACGAGGGTGTCTATCCCGGCATCGACATGGAGTTCTACGGCAAGGGCCCGCTGCTGGAATACGATTTCGTGGTTGCCCCCGGCGCCGATCCCCGGCACATCCTGCTGGAGTTCAGCGGCGCGGACCGCCTGCGGTTGACGCCCGCCGGCGATCTGCTCATCGAAGCTGGCGGGGAAACGGGCGGGGTGCGCCTGCGCCACCACCGTCCCTTCGCCTACCAGGTCCGCGAGGGGCGCAGGCAGGCCGTGGCGGCGGATTTCGTGCTGCGGGACGGGCAGCAGGTGGCCTTTCGCCTGGGAGACTACGATCCCGCCCTGCCCCTGGTGATCGATCCCGCGGTGACCCTCGCCACCTATCTCGGCGGCGGCTGGGATGACGCCGTCCAGGCCGTCGCCGTGGACGGGGCCGGCGCCATCTACGTGACCGGCCGCACCACTTCCACGGATTTCCCCGCCACGACGGGCGCGGTATCGGGAAGCTTGTCCGGCAGCGATGACCTGTTCGTGGCCAAGCTCGCCCCCGACGGTCGGATCGTCTATGCCACTTACCTGGGCAGTGGTGAAACATTTGTTGGTATCCAGGACAGCGGCCGGGGGATTGCACTGGATGACCAGGGACGTGTCTATGTCACGGGCAGCGTGGGCGCCTCGTTCACCTTTTTTGCGACATCGGGTGCTTTCGATACCGAGTTCAACGGAGGTGAGACCGATGCCTTCGTAATACGACTGAAGGCTGATGGCCTGTTGGATTATGCCAGCTACCTGGGCGATGAACAGCGGTTTGATGTCGGGACAGCCATCGCGGTGGGCGCGGACGGCCTGGTTTACGTGGCAGGCTATACTGCGCAGGCTACCAAGTTTCCCTCTACGTTTCCCGTGAAAAACGGGGCCCAGACTACCCATGGCGGCGCGACCGATGCCTTCCTGGTGAAACTGGATCTGGAAACACCAGGCGCCCAGGCCCTGCGATACGGCACTTTCTTCGGCGGGGGCGGCGGCGAGGAGGCCCTGGCGCTCGCGCTGGCCGGCAACGGCGTGGCTTATATCGCGGGCATCACCAACAGCGACGGCCTTGCCACGCAAGGCGTCTACCAGTCCGGCTGGGTGGGCAACGACGGTTTCATCGCGCGCCTCGATACCCGTACCCCGGGCACGGCCGGGCTGACGGCCACGTATATCAACGCGCCGGGTTGCGGGTTTGCCGACACTAAGGACGCCGTGCGGGTCGCCGGCCTTGCCGTGGCAGGCGGCGATGTCGTCGCGGCGGGGGATACGCTTTGTGACAACTTGCCACTGACCGGTAATGCCTTCGACACGACGTTCGGTGGTACAAGCGAGGCCTTCGTCCTCGCCCTCGATGGCAATCTCGCCAGTCTGCGCTTCGCGAGCTTCTTCGGCGGCAGTGGTGACGAGACCGCCGCCGGCATCGCCCTGGACGGCTTCGGCCAGGCCTACCTGGTGGGCGGGACGACCTCCTCGGGCCTGCCGGGCAGCGGCGTAAACGCCGCCAACTTTCCCTATCGCGGGGGCGAGGACGCCTTCGTGGCCAAGCTGGCCCGGCAGGACGACGGCGGTTTCGGCCTGCGCTTCTCCCTCTATCTCGGCGGCAGCGGCGATGACCGCGCCCTGGCGGTGGCGGCGGATGCCACGGGCAACGTCCATGTGGCGGGCCGGACGGCCTCCGGTGATTTTCCGACCTACCTGGCGCCCACGGGACCCCAGGGCCAGGCACTGTCAGACTTCCAGGGAGGTCAGGAAGACGGCTTCCTGCTGCGCTTCGGCCCCGTGGCCGACCTCGCATTGGCGGTGACGGACAACGACCCCGTGGCCGTGGGAAGCAACGTGGTGTTCGACATGCGCGTGGACAACCAGGGCCCGGACGATGCCCAGGGCGTGACCGTGACGGCCACGCTTCCGGCCTCGTTGAGTTACCTGGCAGCGGACTCAGACTCACGTTGCAGCTACGACGGCGGCAGCCGCGGGGTCGCCTGCGCACTGGGTACGCTGCGACAGGGTGAAATGCCCACCCTGCGCATTACGGCCCGGCTGGATGCAGACAATCGGGAGACGGTGGATTTCAACGTGAGCGCGCTGGTGCCGGACGTGGTCCCCGGCAACAACACCGTGACCGTCAGGGTCAACGATGACGATCCCGCTGCCGGCGGTGGCAGCAATCCCCCGCCCCCGCTCACCATCACCGATGGCGACGGCGGCGTTGCCGGCGGCAGCGGGGGACGCTCGGGCGGTGGCGGCGGGGGTGTGCCGGGGCTTGCCCTGCTGCTGATTCTCGGGGCGGGGTACTTCAGCCGAGCGTTTGCCGGGTCCCTCCCTGATACATTTGATACATTCCGTGGCCGCCGGGAGGGAGCGCCGCAGGTGCGGTCATCCGGGGAGGCAGGCAGCAGGATCCACGTCCCCGGGCTGCGTTCCGCTCCTTTCGGGCCACACAGGATCCCGGGCAGGGCCTCATGAGATTGTTATCAATAACTCATTGTTTCCAAAATACTTCAAGAGGACTGCGCCGGGCAATTCCCGACTGAATCACATTGTTCGAGACAAGGCCATCTGGTAGAATTGGAGTGATCGTTTCTGTCCGGCGCGGACGTCGATGGGCTGTTGGCGCTGATTCCCGGGGCAGGGAGGCAGGCTGAATCGTTTACTCCTGACGGGGCGTTAAGGCATGACTTGGAAATGGCAGGCAAGACTGGTGTACTGTGTCCTGAGTCTCGGGGCACCGTCTGTCTTTGCCGACAATTTCATCCTGAATTTTCAGGAGCATGGCGTGCGCACGGAGGGCAGCCCCACGGCCGTGGGTCAGACCTTCGGTGATTCCGGCGGGCTGGACGGCACGGGTTTCATTCAGGACGTCGTGACCATCGGCGGGCAGGAATATTTCCATGTGGTCATCGAGGATGCCAACTCGGATTTCAGGCAGGAATCCTATACCGCTTCCGTGGCCCAGAACTGGAACAGTGTCAGCGGGCAGCGCAGCTATTCACCGTATGCGGGGGGCAACGAGCGTTCTGTCATCGGCAATATCGATCTGAACCAGAACCAGGTCAAACTCTGGCCCATGATCCGCTTCGGCAATGCCAAGGACCCCTTTGGTTACAAGGTCTACAGTTCCCCATCGGATACCGTGGGCACGGTCCTGCCCGTCGATCAACGCTACCGGCTCTCGGGCAACGGCACCATGGACCCCTCGCGCGTGGTGCTGCTCATGCAGATGAGCGATGCCAACGTCTCTGTGGAGGTCTACAAGCCCACCTTGACGCGCAAGCCGCGCGTCAGCCAGACCCTGACGGATGGCGGGCTCTCCGCGCGTTTCGTGGCGGACATGCGCGGTCTGGATTACAACACCCTGAGGCAAGCAGCGCCCCTGGTCAACACCCTGTCCCTCGATGATCCCGATCTGCCGGCGAGGGGCGTGGCGGATTTCGAGATGGAGTTTGCCCAGAAATCCCGGGTCACGGCGGGACAATATACCTACAGTGGTGGAGGTTGGACCGCCGAGGGCGGCTGGGACGTGCCGGATTCCGTGTTCATTCCGGGCGTATATACCTACTCGGATGGAAAAGGGTTCGATGTTCTGAACGTGGACTGGACGAGCTTCTTCGACCCGACTCAGAACCCCAATTCCAAGGTCAAGCTGGATTGAGGTGGTCGCGTATTTTGATCTGCCGGGATGCAGATTTGCATGACGCAAAATTGATTGAAGAACAAATTACAGCGTGAACAAGGGAATTACATCTTTGTTTCGGCTGCGTGCCTGGCAGGCCTCCGTGCTGTGCCTGGCTGCAGCTGCCCTGCCGGCCGCCCACGGAGCGCAAGGGGCATGGCAGACCACCGTCAACGATACCGTGGTGCCCAACAGCGGGGATTATGGCCTGCAATGGAGCGCCCGCCACAGCCTTGGGGGGACACGGGATGTCTTTCAGACCATCACGACCCACCTGACCCTGCCCGCAGGGCAGGACAACCTGGGCATGCTGGGCGCCAATGCTGTCTTCGTGGACGGCGCGGGCAACGTCTATTCCACAGGCTATCTGGACCAGGGCGACACGGCCCAGGCCAACGGGCGTGACGTCCTGACGGCCAAGCACGATGCCGCCGGCACCCTGATCTGGTCCGTGACCTACAACGGCGCCCAGAGCGGATACGACGAGGGCATGGCCCTGGCGGTGGACGCCGCGGGCAACGTCTATGTCGCGGGGCGCACCGAGGGGGCGGACACGAGCCTCGATCTGCTTCTTATCAAGTACAATGCCGACGGCAGCTTCGCCTGGGCGCGGACTTATCAGACCGGCATCACCGACATGGAGCGGGACGTGGCGGTGGCCACGGACGGCGCCAATGTCTATGTCGCGGGGCGCAGCCTCAATGCCTCGGACCCCGACAAACCCCATATGGACATTGTGACCTTGCGTTACGATGCGGATGGTAATGGCGAAGTGGCGCGCCTGTACGACGGGGGGTATGGCGATGATGTGCCCGTGGGCCTGGGTCTGGGCCCTGCTGGCGAGGTCTACGTGGGGGGGGTGAGCAAGGGTCCCGCAAACAACGATTACCTCGTGTTGAAATATGCGCCAGGCACGCTCACGGCCGTGTGGCAGGTGCGCAACGACAGCGGATCGCGCGACGAGGCCACCGCCATGGCGGTGGATGCCGCATCCGATGTGGTCTATCTCACGGGCTGGAGCCGCGCCGGAGGAGGCGCGCGCAACTTCAGGACGCTGGCCTTCAGCGGCGCTGACGGATCTGAAGCCTGGGGGGCCGCGACGTCCTATACCGAAGAAAACCACATCCCCCGGGCCATGGCCGTCAACGCCGGCGTGGTGGCGGTGGCCGGCAAGAGCGGGGCGCAGGACGCCTATGATGTGTTGACCGTCGGCTATGACGCTGCAAGTGGAGCGCCACGCTGGACCCGCGTCTATGATGACAACAATGCCAATGAAATACCCGTGGCCGTTGCCGTGGACGATGCTGGCCGGGTCTACGTGACGGGGCAGCGCGGTGTCACCGCTGATCCCGGTCATGACGTCTTCCTGATCGCCTATGACTCGGACGGTGTCTTTCTGCCGGACCGCGAGGCGGCCTACGATGCCGGCGGGCATGAGTTCGTGAGGGACATCGCCCTGCGTACCGACGGCGAGGGGCTGGTGGGTATCCATCTCGCGGGAGGCAGCGATCGCGACAACACCACGGGCGGCAGCGTGGACGGGGATTACACCATTCTCAAGTACAACGTCATGCGGGCAGATCTCGTCGCCGAGGCCCTGCTGGCGCCCGGGATGGTGGCCTCGGAGAGCATGGTGGCGGTCACCCCCACCTTGCGCAACATCAAGGATTCCACCGCCCGCAAGCTGGCCGATGCCGGTGCCTTTACCGTGGATGTCCTGCTTGCCACGAGCACGGATCCCAATGCCGCCACCCTGTTTCCTCTCGGCAGCTACAGCGTGGGCGGGCTCCCTTCCGGACAAAGCAATATGTCATCGGCCAGCGTTGCCATTCCGCCCACATCGGTCATCCCCGAAGGCAGCTACTGGTGGGCCGTGCGCGTGGACAGCGCAGACGCCGTGAACGAGACGGACGAGACCAACAACCTGTTCTTCGGGTCTGCGGTGACGGTCGTCGACCCCCCCGACCTGGTGCCGGCATCCATCGCCATCGTGAATCCCGCGACGGGCTCGGCCCCGGCGGCAAGCGACATCACGGTGGAATACAGCATTGACAATATCCGGTCGGTGGGCACCAGTGGTGCCTTCCAGGTGAACTTCGTCTTCAGCAGCGATACCGTCATCGGCAACGGCGATGACATCCTGCTGGGATCGGATACGGTGACCAGTCCCATCCCAGGCAACGGTTCCCTGCCACTGACCCAGGCGGTGGTGACCATTCCCAACACCACCCCGCCAGGGCCATATTATCTGGGCATCGTCGTGGACGCCAACGACGATGTCCTGGAGGCGCGTGACGACAACAATACCCTGGCCACCTCGGCCACGTTCAACGTGGAAGCCATCCCGGATCTGCAGATGACCGCCCTCAGCGGACCCCTGGGCGGCGTGGCCGGCAGTCCCGTCAGTATCGATTACACCGTGGTGGCCAACGACGTGGGCGCGAGCAATATCAAGGTGCAGTTCTATCTCTCCACGGACACGCTCATCACGGATGCAGATCTCTTTCTGGACATCGTGGGGGGGCACAACCTCGCCGCCGATGTGCCTTTCAGCGGGAATGTCACCGTGACCATCCCTGCGGGCGTGGCGCAGGGCGTCTACTACCTGGGCGCCATCGTCAATCAGAACAATGCCAACCAGGGCGATGCCATTGACGAGAGCGACACGACCAACAATGCCCTGGCGGCTGCGCAATCCATCAGCATCGGCCTGCCGGCTTCCGATCCGGCCGCCCTGCCCGATCTGGTGGTGACCGATGTCAGCGGCCCGGCCAGCGCCGTTCGGGGAGAGACCATTTCAGTAACCACGTCGGTGTCCAATGTCCTGCCCAAGGATGTGGCCAGTTCGTTTACGGTGGGTATCTATCTTTCACCCGACGCCACGATCACGACGGGTGACATATTGCTGGGCACACGCATCATTACGGCCCTGGCCGGGAATACAACGGACACGGCCACCACCAACGTGACGATTCCCTTCGATCAGCCAGAGGACGTGGTCTGGACCGACACGGTGGGTGTCGAGGTGACGGGCAATTCGCTGCGCAAGACCGCTTTTACGGACTGGGGCAATGCCGGTGCCATCTCGGTGCAGACCCTGAGCGGTGACGGCTATGTGGAGTTCACCGCCGTTGAGGCCAATACCAGTCGGGCGATCGGCTTTTCCACCAGCAACAGCGACAACCATTATGCCTCCATTCCCTTTGCCATCGTGGTGGACAGTATCCAGAGCGCCTGTGTTTCCGAGACAGGTGTTGCGCGGACCTGCATCTCCTACAGCGCCGGGGATGTTTTCAGAATCCAGCGAAGCGGTACCACCATCCGTTATCAGCGCTACAACAGCGGTACTGCGTCGTTCGATACCTTCTATACCAGCAACCTGTCGTCCAGCGGCGCCGTGTTCGTGGACAGCGCGCTTTATGAAACCAATGCCACATTGGTCAACGTCAAGCTGGGACGGAATGTAATCCCTGGCAGCTATTACCTGGGGGCCATTGCCGATACGGAAAACGTGATCACGGAAGTAGATGAAAACAACAACGATGCCGTGCAGACCGACGCCGGTGGCAGTCCCGCCACGACGCCCATTGGCGTGGCAACCGGCCAGTCTGGCGGAGGGGGCGGCGGCAGCCTGGGCTGGACCGGATTGCTGGCCCTGTGTCTGCTGGTCATGCTGCAGTACAAAAGAGGGCGTTTCCGGTCGGGGTGTTCGCGGCCGGGAGCCGGTCCAGCGGGAAGGTCGCTTATTAACCCGGCAACAATATAATATATGTCATGATATATTGTTGCCGGGTTAATAACTATCGATTGTCTTGGTCACCTCCCAGCACCTTCACCAGCACCCGGGAGCGGCGCTGGTAATTGTAGAGCCTGCGCCTGCGTACCGGCAGGGATGTGAGATCCGTCTTGTGGAACCCCCGTTCCTGGAACCAGTGGATGGCCTGGGTGGTCAGGACGAACATCTGTTCCAGGCCCATGGTACGGGCCTCCTTTTCCAGGAATTGCAGCAGACGTTCACCGTGACGATGGTTGCGGTAGTCGGGATGCACCGCCAGGCAACCGATCTCGCCCGCTTTCTCTTCGTGATAGGGAATCAGCGCTGCACAGGCGATGATGGCGCCATCCCGTTCCACCACCACGAAGCGTCCTATTTCCATTTCCAGTGCCTCGCGGGAGCGTTTTACCAGCACGCCCTGCTTTTCCAGGGGGGTAATGAGTTCGATGAGGCCGCCCACGTCGTCGATGGTGGCGCGCCGCATGCCTTCGTACCGGTCGGCCGAGACCAGGGTGCCGCACCCGTCGCGGGTGAACAGTTCCAGCAGCAGGGCGCCGTCGATATGCCGGTCGATGAGATGGGCGCGCCGCACGCCGCGGCTGCAGGCCTCGACGGCACTGCGCAGGCAGGCGGCGATGGCGGTGTCCAGGTGCCGCCGGCCCTGCAGGACGCCTGTCGCCTCGTCCAGGGTCAGTTCGCGCACCAGCCGGCGGCGCGAATCGCGCAGGCCCCGGGTCGCGACGAGGTAGATGAGCTTGTCGGCGGACAGCGCCGTGGCCGCAGCCGCCGCGACCTCTCTCGCGGAGAGATTGAAGACCTCGCCGGTGGGCGAGTAGCCCAGGGGCGGCAGCAGCACCATGGCATCTTGTGCCAGGCAGCGCTGCATGGCTTCGTGGTCCATGCGCCGGATCGTGCCGGTGTGAAGATGGTCCACGCCATCGATGATGCCCAGGGGCCGCGCCGTGGCGAAATTGCCCGAGACGATGCGGATGGCCGCGCCTCGCAGCGGCGTGTTGGGCAGGCCCATGGAGAGCTGGGCTTCGATCTCCGTGCGCACCGTGCCCGCGGCTTCCAGCACACACTGCAGGGCAGGGCCGTCCGTGATGCGTATGCCACCGGCGTAGCGGGGTTCGATTCGGCGCTGTCGCAGCCGCTGTTCCACCTGGGGGCGGGTGCCGAACACCAGCACCAGGCGTATGCCCAGGCTGTTGAGGAGGGCGATGTCCTGGGCCAGGACGGGGAAGCGGCCCTCGGCGACGAGTTCGCCACCGAAGCAGACAACGAAGGTCCGGCCCCGGAAGGCATTGATGTAAGGCGCGGCGTTGCGAAACCAGTGGACGAAGTGGCGGTCAGCAAAGGGCTGCTGCCGTTTCATGGATTTCGGCTTTGCTGGCATGGTTCAAACTCTAATACATGGCGTGTGAGGAAGACAAACTGCTGTCTGTGCCTGCGAGACCTCAAAGTGTCCTTTTGTGCCGAGGGCATTGCGCCTGCTTCCGTGCCCTCTGTGGGTGTGGTCCCTGGCCGCGAAGCATGCGCTGATTGACAGGATGCGGTGCATGGGGCATGGTGGCCCGGATGAAATGGATGAATTCATTCGTGCTGGATTCCCCGCGTTTTCTGCTGCTGACCTCTTTCGTGGAAGGGGGCGCGGTCATGGCGGTGGAGCTGGTGGGCGCGAAGATGGTGGCGCCTTACTATGGCAGCTCCCTCTACGTGTGGGCGGCGGTGCTGGCCCTCACCCTGGGAGGGCTGGCCACGGGTTATTTCCTGGGCGGCCGCCTGTCCGCGCGTCTTCCCAGCCGCCGCGTCTTGTTCGTGATCATCCTTCTTTCCGCGCTGTGGGTGGCGCTCATGCCCCTGGGTGCGCCGTGGGTGATGGAGTCCACGCTGGGCATGGGTCTGCGCCAGGGTATCGTGACCGCCTGCCTGGTGTTGCTGTTTCCGCCCCTGGTGATGTTCGGGATGGTTTCCCCCATGATCGTGCGCCTCATCAGCCTCCATGGGGGACGCATCGGCCACGCTGCCGGCATGGTGTACACGGTTTCCACCCTGGGGGGTATCCTGGTGACCTTCGCGGCAGCCTTCTATTTCATACCCCATATCGGCCTGCAGGCCAGCGCCTATGGCACCGCGGCCTTGCTGGCGATATTTCCCGTGGTTTATTTCGCCATGGCCGGGCGGCCCCGGCAGGCGGGTATTTCCTGAGCCGGCCCCTGTTCCCGCTTACACCCCGCTTACACCCCGCCTGCTCCCCGTTTACTCGAAGAGAGGGATGCCCGCGGCGACCAGGCGCTTGGTGAAATTGTCCGTATAGGCCTTGCGCCAGATGGCGGCTGCCTTGAGATTGAGCTTGTCCAGGATGGGGCGGTCATCCACCAGCAGCGCCGCGGCATTGCGGTCGATGAGGGCGGTGTCCAGAAAGAGGTCAGGCAGGGCGGCCTGCCTGCCGTCGATTGAGAGGGGCGCGCGCACGGTGGCGAAGTCACGGGCGTCGGGCGTTGCGATGAAGATGTTGTTGCGCGCGTCCTCCTCGCCCGGTGTGGGCAGGATATGTACCGTCAGCCCGGCGGCTTCCAGTGTTTTCAGTATGGAGCGCCCGGGATATCCCAGTTCGCCTTCGAGGAAGCCATTGAAATTGATGACGAGGAAGCCTCCGGGCGCCAGCAGTTGCCGGGCCTCGCGAAAGGCCTCCAGGGTGAGCAGGTGGGGGGGTGGGATCTCGGCCTTGAAGACATCGAAGATGACGAGGTCGTATTGCCTGTCCGTGGTGCGCAGGAAATGCCGGCCGTCGTCCACGTGGAGCTCGCCCTTGGGTTGCAGGTGAAAATAGGTTTCGGCGATACGGGCGATGCGGGCGTCGAGTTCCACGCCATCCACCTGGAAACCGATGGCTTGCAGCTCCCGTGCGAGGATGCCCCCGCCGAGACCCAGGAGCAGGGCCCTGGCGCCCTCGGGCAGTGCACTGGCCACCGATTTGAGATAGCGGTAGTAATCCCATACCGGCTGTCCTGTTTCCGTGTTGACCCAGGTCTGGGCCATGCGGTTGACGAAGAGAATGCGGTCGGTGCGCTGCCGGCCCATGGGCACGTCCGCCACGATCAGCTGGCCCAGCAGGCCCTCGGATTGATAGAGCACCTGCACGGGTGAGGGCCGTGAGGGGAGGGGCTCGGGTGCCATGAGCAGGAGGGCCAGGATGGGCAGGGCGAGCGCCGGGACATGGCCGCGACCCAGGAGCAGTCCCAGGGGCAGGACCATCAGGACCAGCCCTGTCGTCTGGGCGGTGGCGGTCAGGCCATATTCGGGTATGAAATAGAAGCCGCAGAGAAAGGTGGCGAGTATCCCGCCCGTGGTGGAGACGGCATAGACCGTGCCCGCGGCACGCCCGGCATGTTCGATGCGTTCCGAGATGATGCCGATGATGAGTGGCGAGGCTGCGCCCAGGCACAGCAGGGGCAGGAACAGCAGGAGCAGGGCGAGGAGCAGGACGGCCGGTACCGCGCCCATGTCCTCGAAGGCGAACATGAGGGCATTGGCCAGGGCCGGCATGGCCGCGATGAGAAAGGCGGCAAGCGTCATGGCCCAGTAGAGAATGGCGCGGCGCTGGCGCCGGTGGGACAGGATGCCGCCCAGGAAATAACCGGCGGTGAGCGCTGTCAGAGACACGCCGATGATGGCACCCCACACGTGAAGTGAACTGCCATGGACCGGGGCGAGCATCTTCGCCCCTACCAGCTCGGCGATCATGACGGCCGCGCCCTCCATGAAGGAGAGCAGGAGCATCATGGCCTTCAGGGAGCCCGAGGTGGCGGAAAAACGGGCCGGTGTTGCGGAGGAAATGGCCATGGTGTGCCTATCCCGCGCTGGCGCGATGTTTCGCGACTGGCATCTGCTCAGGCCCGGCAGGATCCGATGGCGTGGTGCAGGCCGCATCCAGGGCCGCGAAATCCCACAGATCCTTGTCCATGAGCTGGCTGGGCTGGACATTGGCCATTGCGCCGAGGATGTTGCTGGGCACCTTGGGATTGTCCCTGGCCAGTTCCCCGATGAGCGCCTTGACCCGGTTGCGGGCGAGGTTTTCCTGGGAACCGCACAGACGGCAGGGAATGAGGGGAAAGCCCTGTTCCTCGGCATACTGGATGATGTCGCGCTCCTGACAATAGGCCAGGGGCCGGATCACCACATGGCGGCGTGAGTCGGTGAGCAGCTTGGGCGGCATGGAACGGATCACGCCGCTGTAGAGAATGGACATCAGCAGGGTCTCGATGAGGTCGTCGCGATGGTGTCCCAGGGCGATCCGGTTGAAGCCGTGCTCCTCCGCAAAGCGATAGATGTTGCCCCGCCGCAGCCGTGAGCACAGGGAGCAGTAGCTCTTCCCGGCCGGGATCTTGTCCAGGACCACGCCATAGGTGTTGCGGCGCTCGATGGCGTAGGGGATATCATGCGCTTCCAGCCAGCGGCGCATGGGCGCATCGTCCCAGCCGGGCTGGCTCTGGTCCAGGGTGTAGGCGAAGATCTCGAACTTGCGGTGGCTGCGGATGCGCTGCAGGCGCAGCAGGTTGAGCAGGGTGTAGGAGTCCTTGCCGCCCGAGAGACAGACCAGGACCCGGTCGCCGGCGCGGATCATGTCGAAGTCGGCCAGCGCCTTGCCCATGTAGTGCAGCAGTTTTTTCTCGATGCGGCTCAATTCCGTTCTCCCGGCACAATCAAATATATTATCATAACCCGTTTTGGGGCCGGCCCTTCTACCGGCCCATGGAGTAAGAGATGACGGACAAGATCAACCGCTACAGCGCCCGCATCACCCAGCCCAAGTCGCAGGGGGCTTCCCAGGCCATGCTCTATGGCACGGGGCTCACGGAGAAGGACATGGCCAAGGCCGAGGTGGGCATCGCCAGCGTCTGGTGGGAGGGCAACACCTGCAACATGCACCTCAATGAACTGGCCGCCTGGGTCAAGGAGGGCGTGCAGGCGGCGGGCCTGGTGGGCATGCGCTTCAACACCATCGGCGTCAGCGACGGCATCTCCATGGGTACCGAGGGCATGAGTTATTCCCTGCAGTCCCGGGACCTCATCGCCGACTCCATCGAGACGGTCATGGGCGCGCAATGGTACGATGCCAACATTTCCATTCCCGGTTGCGACAAGAACATGCCGGGCTGTCTCATCGCCATGGGCCGTCTCAACCGGCCGGCGCTCATGGTCTATGGCGGCACCATCAAGCCCGGCCATCTCGACGGGCAGGTGCTGGACATCGTCTCCGCCTTCCAGAGTTACGGGGAATACCTGAGCGGCCGCATCGACGAGGACACCCGCCGGGCCGTCGTCCGCCATGCCTGCCCCGGGCCGGGCGCCTGCGGCGGCATGTACACCGCCAACACCATGGCCTCGGCCATCGAGGCCCTGGGCATGAGCCTGCCCTACAGTGCCTCCACGCCCGCGGTGGATCCGCGCAAGCGCGAGGAGTGTCATGCGGCGGGCGCGGCCATACGCCGCCTGCTGGAGGCGGACATCAAGCCCCGCGACATCATGACCCGCGCCGCCTTCGAGAACGCCATGGTGGTGGTGATGGCCCTGGGGGGCTCCACCAATGCCGTGCTGCATCTCATCGCCATGGCGCGGGCCGTGGACGTGCCCCTGACGCTGGACGATTTCCAGCGGGTCAGCGACCGTGTGCCCTTCATCGCCGACCTCAAGCCCAGCGGGCGCTACGTCATGGAAGACCTGCATCGCGTGGGCGGTACGCCCGCGGTGATGAAATACCTCCTCGAGGCGGGCCTGCTGGAGGGTGACTGCCTGACGGTGACGGGACGCACCCTGGCGGAAAATCTCTCCGAGCTGCCGGGGCTGGCCGAGGGCCAGACGGTGATCCGTCCCCTGGAAGATCCCATCAAGCCCTGTGGTCACATCCAGATCCTCAAGGGCAACCTGGCGCCGGGCGGCGCGGTGGCCAAGATCACCGGCAAGGAAGGCGAGCGTTTCGCCGGGCCGGCGCGGGTCTTCGATTCCGAGGAGGCCATGCTGGTGGCCCTGGAGCAGGGCAGGATCGCCAGGGGCGACGTGGTCGTGATCCGCTACGAAGGGCCCAAGGGCGGACCCGGCATGCCGGAGATGCTCACGCCCACCTCGGCCATCATGGGCGCCGGCCTGGGCGGGGATGTGGCGCTCATCACCGACGGGCGCTTCTCTGGAGGCTCCCACGGCTTCATCATCGGCCATGTGGTGCCCGAGGCCCAGGAGGGCGGCCCCATCGCCCTCATCGAGGATGGCGACCGCATCACCATCGACGCCCGGGCCAATACCCTGGAAGTGGCCCTGGACGAGACCGAGCTGGCGCGGCGCCGCGCGGACTGGCGCATGCCGCCCTACAAGGCCACCCGGGGCACATTGTACAAGTACATCAAGACCGTGAAGGATGCCTCCCAGGGCTGTGTGACGGACGAATAGCGTTACCAAGGAGGAACCGGTCGTGGCGAAAAAGGGACGACGCCGTTTCAAGCGCAATCTGCTCAAGCAGTTCGAAGAGACTTTCGACCTCCAGCGGCTCGACTACAAGAAGCGGGTGCGCCCCGTCAACGGCAAGGCCAAGCTCTATGGCGTGCTGGCCGCCTTTCTGCTCTACAGCGCGGGTTTCGGCGTGGGCTACTATGGCTGGAGCAACGATTTCGTGGGTGAGGAGGTCTTTGCCAAGCTGGTCTGGCTGCTCATGGTGCCCGCCTCGGTGGTGGGCGCGTTTGTCTGGCTGCTGGCGCGCAACCGCATGGAGTATCCCATCCGCCGTGACATCACCGAGTACATGAAGTCCCTGGAGGGCACGCGCGGCCTGCTGTGGCGCTACGCGCCGGTGCTGGCCGAGCTGTGTCCGGACAACCTGAAATGCAAGGAAGTGATGGCGCGCTCCGAGGAGTGCAGGTTCACCGCCATCGCCCCGGAGGACTATTGCCAGGCGGTGCACGACCTGCACCAGGCCCTCAGGGACAGCGGCAGCCGGGCCCTGGACGAGGCGGCCATGCGTGAGCTGGAGGAAAATTTCTCCCGCGAGCAAGCGCTGGAGGGCTTGGAGAAGGCGCCCGATTGACAGGTGGGCAGGTCGGGTGCCAGGGGTGCTGGCAGACGCGTAGCCCGATGAGATGGATGGAGCGTGAGCGGAATCCGGGGGTGACGTTACCTGGGTTCCGGCTCTGCAAAACTGCATCGGGCTATACAATGTCCGCCTGACGTGGCCGAAATTTATGCAATGATCAGGTGAACGCTTGCGGCAGGGGTGCTGACGGGTCGCCTGCAAGGCCGTCTCACTTCGGGCTGCGTGTGATCCGGGGGATGAGGGGGCTGGATTTCTCCCTGCGGTCGAAATGACAAGGGAGGTAAGGTCGAAATGACAAGGAAGGTAAGGTCGAAATGACAAGGGAGGTAAGGTCGAAATGACAAAGAAGTGTGTCGAAATGACACTTCTTTGTCATTCCGAGCGCAGCGAGGTATGACAAGAAAGTGTGGCGGCACTGGCAA